>NZ_BAFS01000180.1 GCF_000308415.1 Nocardia asiatica NBRC 100129
AGGGCTCGGGGGTCGTTCCGTCCCGGCGCGGTACTGGACTGCCCGGCCGTCGCCGGGCGGCGGATCACAGCGGGCCGACCACCAGCAACGTCGCCCAGTACTCCGCGGCCGCGGGGCCGATCAGCGGCAAAAGGAAATCGAACAGCAGGTACGACATGAACCAACTACCTCCACAACCGAACGGGAACGGCCCCGCCGTCAACGAGACCACGACGCCGAATCGCATGCGTCCCTGTGAGCACTACCCTCCGGCGCCCTGAATCATCGCGACGCTATCACGATCGTGAAACAGATCACATGGGTTCACGGCCGGTCAGCGGATGGAACGGACCTCCGGATCGACAGTGCCCGACGCCGCCTCGGCCGCTTCGGCGAGCAGCTCGTCCAGGTGATATGGGTAGACGGTTTCGCCGGAGCTGTCCAGCGCGACGATGTCGGCCGCCGTGCACCACTTGTTTCCGGTGATGGAGCGGCGCTCGATCGCGGTCAGATTCGCCGCGTGCGGCTGGAAGGCGCGCAACCGCAATGCGAAGAACAGTTCCTCGGATCGGATCAGCTGGCCGTCGAAGGGAAATACCGCGACCCGCCGCCAGATCGGACCGCGCAGGTCGGCCGGGTCCGCGCGGTAGCCGGTCTCCTCGTACAGTTCCCGCACCGCCGCCACGCGCAGGCTCTCCCCCGGCTCCACGCCGCCGCCGACGGTGAACCAGAACGACACCTCCGGCGTCTTCGGATCGTTGCCGCGCATCAGCAGGGTCCGGTCCTGCTCGTCGAGCAGCACGATGCGCGCGGTGGTGCGGATGGTGTCCACCGCGAGCCCGGTGGAGGCCGCGGGTGTGGCGCGCTCGGTGATCTCGAAGTAGGAGGGCAGTGGGGCGGTACCGCCCAGATGCAGGATCCGGACCGGGCGGCGTGTACGCAGCGCCAACGTGTCGCGCACCGCGTCGTTGTGGAAACGGCGGGCGATCAGCACCCTCGCCTCGGCGTCGGCCAGCTCGGCCACCAGCTGCGGCCGCAGCGTGCCGATGTCGACCGCCGACAGCGCCGAGGACAACCGGTTCTCCACGGTCTCCCGCTCGGCCCGACCCGCGCGCTCGGCGCGATCCGCCAGCGACGAGAGCTGTCTGGCCTGCTCCGCCAGGGCCGGGTCGGACACCGGGCCCGCGATGGCCATGGCGACCGACCTGGCCACCACCGCCCGCCGCGCCAGGGCAGCGTCCAGCGCCTGCCAGGACTGGTCGGAGCGCACGTGCAAGCGGTCGAGCCGGTTGGCGGTGGAGTACGCCCACAGACCGATGGCGACGACCACCGCCGCGATCAGCGCGAGGACGAGAACGGTCGTCGCGGAGAAGGTGATCATCCGGCCGCCCGCACTCTCGTGTCGCCGACGGTCACCGTCTCGTAGACGCGCAGGATCTGTTCGGCAACCACCGGCCAGTCGTATTCGCCGACCACTTGCGTCGCCGTGCGCACCAAGGCCTCCCTGCGCGCCTCGTCGGTGAGCACCGAGTGCAACGCGGCGGCCAGCGCAGCCGAGTCGCCGACCGGGACCAGCATGCCCGCCGCACCGTCCCGCAGCACCCGGCGGAACGCGTCCAGTTCACTGGCCACGACCGGGGTGCCCGCCGCCATCGCCTCGATCAGGATGATGCCGAAGCTCTCTCCGCCCAGGTTGGGCGCGACGTACACGTCCGCGCTGCGCATCGCCGAAGCCTTCTCCTCGTCGGACACCTGGCCGAGAAAACGCAGGTGACCGGCCAGCTTGCCCGCTTCACGCCGTAAGCGGTCCTCGTCGCCGCGGCCCACGATCAGAATCTCGACCTCGGGATGCCTGCGCACCAGATCGGGAAGCGCGCCGAGCAACACCTCCATACCTTTGCGTGGCTCGTCGTAGCGTCCGAGGAACAGCACCGTCCCGCCCGCACGCGGATAGCCGGGCAGCACGGGCGCGCGGGCGAACGCCGATACGTCCACGCCGTTGGGAATCTCGACCGCGTCCGATCCCAGCGCCTCGACCTGCCAGCGCCGCGCCAGCTCCGAGACGGCGATACGGCCGGAGATCTTCTCGTGATACGGCCGCAGCACGCCCTGGAAAGTACTCAGCACCAACGATTTCGTTGTCGAGGTGTGGAAAGTCGCGACGATCGGGCCCTCGGCGATCTTCAGCGCGAGCATGGACAAGCTCGGCGCGTTCGGCTCGTGGATATGCAGCACATCGAAATCGTTGCCGTCGATCCACCGGCGAATCCTGGTGTAGGCCATGGGCCCGAAGGACAGCCGGGCCACCGACCCGTTGTACGGGATGGCCACCGCACGGCCCGCCGACACCACGAACTCCGGCAGTGGCGTGCCTTCGGAGGCGGGCGCGAGCACGCTCACCTTGTGCCCGCGCTCGTTGAACACCCGCGCCAGCTCGACGACATGCGCCTGCACCCCGCCGGGGACGTCGAACGAATAGGGGCAGACCATGCCGATCTTCATGGCGATACGTCTCCCTGCTCGGCCCGGATGCTCGCCTGCGCGGTGGCGATCATGGCGCGCCGCCCGGGCGAGAGATCGCTCTCCCACAATGGTTGCAGCATGTGCCAATCCGCTGGATGCTCGGCGATATTCGCGGCGAAGCGATCCGCCAATGCCTGGGTAGCCGCGGCCACCCCGCCGGAAACGTCCACCGGCGCTTCGGTTTTCAGGCCCCAGTCCTCACGGCCGTCGGCATCGGCCTCGAACCAGGCGTGCACCGGTATCAACGCCGCACCGGTCTCGATCGCCAATTTCGCCGCGCCGGCGGGCATCCAGGTGCGCTCACCGAAGAACTGCACGGGTACGCCCTTGCCGGTGAGGTCGCGCTCGCCCAACAGGCACACGACCCCGTTCTGCCGCAGGCGCGCCGCCAACTGGGCGAACGGCGGTTGCTCGCCTCCGGTCAGCGGGAACACCTCGAAGCCGAGGCTCTCCCGGTAGGCGACGAACCGCTCGAACAGCGATTCCGGCTTCAGCCGCTCGGCCACGGTGGCGAAGCGTCCGTAGTGTTGCACCAGCCAGACGCCTGCCATGTCCCAGTTGCCCGAGTGCGGCAGCACGAGTACCACGCCTCGCCCCTCGGCCAGTGCGGCGTCCAGGTACGGCAACCCACCGACGAAGTAGTCGATCGTGGAGTGGTCCATCGTCGGCAGCCGGAACGCCTCGCGCCAGTACCGCGCATAGGACCGCATGCTCGCGCTGATCAACTCATCCGGCACGTCGGCGGGAAGTACGCCGAGTACCCGCGCCAGGTTGCGCCGCAACTGGTTCGGCGCGCCTCCCGCGCGGAACTCCCGATTGGCGCGACGCGCGACGCGCTCCGCGCCCCATTCGAACAGCCGCCGGGCCGTCGGCTCGGGCAGCGCACGCACCAGCCGCCAACCCGTCGCGTATCCGGCGGCGCCGATCTGCTCTCCGATGTTCATTCGCACTCCCGCGCCGCCGGTCGGTGAGCCGCCGCCACGGATACCCGGACGCTTCCGTCGATCGGTCGGCGTCCGGTGTCAGGTGAGATCACGACGGAAGTCCCGTGGTGTCGGCGCTGCCCGCGCTCGGGCGCTGCGGCTGCCCGGCCGGGATCACGGTGCGCGCTCCTGGAGAATTGCGCACGGCCAGCACCCGCTGGACGACGGTGACGATGCTGAGCACGGCCAGGATCCACATGGCCACGTGCACGGCGTAGGTCAGCCACTCGACCCCCCAGTGTCCGCCGATCCCGGTGAACCCGGCGCCGACCAGCACGATGATCAGCCGGTCCGGCCGCTCGATGAGGCCGCCGTCCGCCGACAGCCCGCTGGCCTCGGCGCGCGCCTTGGCGTAGGAGATCACCTGCGAGGTGACCAGGACGACGAGCGTCGCGGCGAACAGCGGCTTGTGCTGCTCGTGGAAGACCGCCCACCAGGCCAGGCCGCCGAAGATGGCGCCGTCGGCCAGCCGGTCACAGGTGGCGTCGAGCACCGCGCCGTATTTCGTGCCGCCGCCGCGGGCCCTGGCCATCGCGCCGTCGAGCATGTCGAACATGACGAACAACCAGATCACCATGGTTCCCCAGAACAGGTGTCCGGTCGGGAAGAGCGTGACCGCGGCGACGATGGAGGCGGTGGTGCCGATCAGCGTCATGGCGTCGGGAGTCAGCCCCGTGCCGACCAGCGCTCGGCCCAGCGGGGCCGTCGCTTTGGCGAACGCCTCGCGGCCGAAGAAGCTCAGCACGGCCGATCCGCCCGGTCGCTCATCTACGCCTCCTTCCAGGCCGCCGACAGCAGCGCCCTGGTCTCGCGCAGCAGTTGCGGCATGACCTTCGCCCCGCCGATGACGGTGATGAAGTTCGCGTCGCCACCCCAGCGCGGCACGATGTGCTGGTGCAGGTGGTCGGCCAGCGACCCGCCCGCCACCCCGCCGAGATTCAGCCCGACGTTGAACCCGTGCGGCCGGGACACCCTCTTCATCACCCGGATCGCCTGCTGGGTGAAGGCCATCAATTCGGCGCTCTCCGCCTCGGTGAGGTCCTCCAGGTTCGCGACCTTGCGGTACGGCACCACCATCATGTGCCCCGGGTTGTACGGGTACAGGTTGAGCACGGCGTACACCAGTTCGCCCCGGGCCACGACCAGTCCGTCCTCGTCGGACATCTTCGGGATGTCGGTGAAGGGATGACCGGTCGAGTCCTTGGGCCCCGTGGCCGCTTCGGCGATGTAGGACATGCGGTACGGCGTCCACAGCCGCAGCAGCCGATCCGGTTCCCCGGCGCCGGAGTCCACGATGCTGCCCGGCTCGTCCGAAGGCGCGGTCTCGTCCAAGTCCGCGATTCCGTCCGGCACCGTACGCTCGGTCATGCCCCACCCTTGCTCGATGATCGGATCTCGAAACCGTCGGCTGTCGGCGAAGCGTTCTCCCGGTGGGCGATCCACGCGACGATGGTGGCCACCGCGTCGTCGACCGGGACGCCGTTGACCTGGGTGCCGTCGCGGAAGCGGAAGCTCACGGCGTTCGCGTTCACGTCGCGCTCACCGGCCAGCAGCATGAACGGCACCTTCTGCGCGGTGTTGTTGAAGATCTTCTTCTGCATGCGGTCGTCGCTGCGGTCCACCTGCGCGCGAATGCCCTCGTCCTGCAACCGCTCGATCACCCGATCCAGGTGCGGGGCGAAGGCTTCCGCGACCGGGATGCCCACGACCTGCACCGGCGCGAGCCACGCCGGGAACGCGCCCGCGTAGTGCTCGGTGAGCACACCGAAGAATCGCTCGATGGAGCCGAACAGTGCCCGGTGAATCATGACCGGCCGCTGCTTGGTGCCGTCGGAGGCGGTGTACTCCAGGTCGAAACGCTCGGGCAGGTTGAAGTCCAGCTGGATGGTCGACATCTGCCAGGTGCGGCCCAGCGCGTCCTTGGCCTGCACGGAGATCTTCGGCCCGTAGAAAGCGGCGCCGCCGGGATCGGGCACCAGCTCCAGACCGGAGGCCGAGGCGACCTTGGACAAGGTCTCGGTGGCCTCCTCCCAGATCTCCTCGGAACCGACGAACTTCTTCGGGTCCTTGGTGGACAACTCGAGGTAGAAGTCGTCGAGGCCGTAGTCCTTCAGCAGATCCAGCACGAACCGCAGCGTGTCGGTCAGCTCGCTGTGCATCTGCTCTTTGGTGCAGTAGATGTGCGCGTCGTCCTGGGTCATGCCGCGCACCCGGGTGAGTCCGTGCACCACGCCGGACTTCTCGTAGCGGTAGACCGAGCCGAACTCGAACAGCCGCAGCGGCAGTTCCCGATACGACCGCCCGCGAGCGCGGAAGATCAGATTGTGCATCGGGCAGTTCATCGGCTTGACGTAGTAGTCCTGGCCGGGCTTGCGGACGGTGCCGTCCTCGTTGAGTTCGGCGTCCAGGTGCATCGCGGGGAACATGCCGTCGCGGTACCAGTCCAGGTGACCGGAGACCTCGAACAGATGCCCCTTGGTGATGTGCGGGGTGTTGACGAACTCGTAGCCCGCGGCGACATGCCTGCGGCGCGAGTACTCCTCCAATTCCTTGCGGATGATGCCGCCCTTGGGGTGGAAGACCGGAAGGCCGGAACCGAGTTCGTCTGGGAAGCTGAACAGGTCGAGTTCCAGGCCCAGCTTGCGATGATCGCGGCGCTCGGCCTCGGCGAGCAGGTGCAGGTGCTCGTCGAGCGCCTCCTGGGATTCCCACGCGGTGCCGTAGATGCGCTGCAGATCCTCGCGGCTCTGGTCACCGCGCCAATACGCGGCCGAGCTGCGGGTCAGTTTGAAGGCCGGGATGAACTTGGTGGTAGGAACGTGCGGCCCGCGGCACAGATCGCCCCAGACCTTCGCACCGGTGCGCGGATCCAAATTGTCGTAGATGGTCAGCTCTTTGCCGCCGACCTCCATGACCTCCGGGTCGTCGATGCCGGACTTGTCGCTGATCAGCTCCAGTTTGAACGGTTCCCCGGCCAGTTCGACCCTGGCGTCCTCGACCTCGACCACCCGGCGGGAGAACCGCTGCGCGCCCTTGACGATCTTCTTCATCCGGGATTCCAGCTTGGCCAGATCCTCCGGGGTGAACGGCCGCTCGACGCGGAAGTCGTAGTAGAACCCGTCCTTGATGTAGGGGCCGATGCCGAGCTTCGCCCCGGGGAACTCCTGCTGCACCGCTTGGGCGAGCACGTGCGCGGCGGAGTGCCGGATGACGTTGCGGCCGTCGTCGGTGTTCGCCGCCACCGGCTCCACGTCGACGTCGTCGTCCGGAGTCCAGGACAGGTCCTTGAGTTCACCGTCCACCCGGACGACGACCACGGTCTCCGGCCCCTTGGTGGGTAGTCCCGCCTCGCGCACCGCGGCGCCCGCCGTCGTCCCGGCCGGCACCCGGACGAGGGCGACAGGACTGATGGGGGCTGAGGTGGTCACGGCTGCGCTCTCCTTGGCGTTCTCGTGTGCGGGCTGGGTCCCCGCTGGATGGTGGCCGATCGCATGTTCGCCCGGCGCGACCATGCTACTGTCCCGCCGCGCTCGTCCGCCCCTCCGGGCTTCGAGGCCGTACGAGTCAGATCGTCAGTCTCGGGCCAGGTCGGCGAGCAGGGCCGTTCGTTCGACGGCGGGCCGCTTCGGGCAACTGGTGCACATCTGGCAGCCGGGGACCTCGAACACCAGGCAGCAGGAGATGCGCCGGACGAAGGTGCGCCCGCCGATCTCGACGAACCGCGGCGCCGGCAGTTTGCCACCGATGTCGGAGGCGAGCCGTGCGCCCGCGTCCGGCGAACCGGCGTCCAGGGCACGGTTGCCGATCGCATCGGCGGCGATCGCCCACAGCGACGGCACTCCCGCCCCGGACACCTCGGCGACCGGCTCGATCACGGCGGTGAGCGTCGCCCGCAGCGCCGCAGCGCCGCCGCGGGCGGAACCACTGTCCGCCACTACGCGCACCCGCTCGACCCCACCGTCGGGACGCACCTCGCAATCCATACGGTCCAGTGCGGGTTCCGGTGCGTCCTGGTCGGCGGCGTACGCCCGCGCGATCTGCTCCACCAGAGCGGAGGCGGCCATGCACCACCACAGCGTGCCGGCGATGCGCGGCGACGCGGTCCCCCAGGAGTGGCCCATCTCCGCGATCCGCGCGGCCAGCCATTCCGGCTGGGTGAGCGTGCGCCCCGGCACGGTGGTCACCGTCACAGGGGGCTGCGCAGCCATTCCCATTCCACTCCGATCCAACTGCCCACGAGCCCAAAGGTTCCCAAAATCCACAGCGTCGCGACGACCAGCGCCGCGGTGGCGACCGCCCCCGCCACCTGCACGACCCGGCCCTGACCGGAGTACCAGGCCATCAATTGCCGGTACCGGTCCCGCAGCCAGGTCAACACCCTGTGCGCCCAAGCGAATTCGGTGGCCAGGATGCCGAGCCCGGCGAACACGATCGCCCAGCCGGGACCGGGATAGGGGATCGCGAGGACACCGACCGCGAGCACGGCGACACCGACCACCGCGACCACGATCCGGTAGCCGAGGTACAGGGTAGGTCGTCGTTCGAGTCCGGCACGGAAGGCGCGCCAGCGGGTCGGCCGGTGGGCCGAGCCCGATTTCAGATCAGCGGACACGTCCCCAGAGTACGAGCAATCCGGCCCACCGAACTCGGCCCCACGTGCCCGGACACAGTGATCCCGCCCGGGCGGCGCGCCCGGGCGGGATCACTCGTCCCCGTCGATCAGACCAGTTCGTGAGCGGGCTGCTGGCCCGCGTCATCGATGTGCGCGATGCCGTTCTCGGTCACCTCGACGACCCGGGCGCTGCCGATGTCGAAGAAAAGGCCCGACACCGTGACGCCGCGCTCGGCGACCGCCTTGCGCACCGCCGGGTGCCGGTGCAGCAGCTCGAGCTGCACCGCGACGTTCACCATGGCCAGCTGATCGACCTCGCCGAAGCCGGCTTCCCGCGCCGCGGCCGCTACCGGATGGCCCGCCCGGAACCGCTCCAGACTCGGCTGCGCGTGAGCCAGCCAGGCGTCCACACCGGGCACCTGGGCGCCGGTGTGCAACGCCTTCATCGCACCGCAGGAGGAATGCCCGCAGACCACGATCGAGCGGACGTTCAGCTGTTCGAGCGCGAACACCAGGGCGGCCTCGACCGACGCGTCACCCTCGGCGGGCGCGAGATTGCCCACGTTGCGCACGGTGAACAGGTCACCCGGCCCGCTGTTGGTGATGATGTTCGGCACGATCCGCGAGTCCGAGCAGGTCAGGAAGAACGAATCCGGGTCCTGCTTGTCGCGCAGCTCGTCCAGATGCGGCCGGACCACGTGCGCGTGGCTGCGGTGATAGGCCGCGACACCGGCCGCGACCGGGTTCTCGTGGCGCTGATCGCGCCGCCACGGGCCGAGGATCTCGTCCCAGACCGAGCGAGCGAAACTCCGCGACGGCGGTTTCGCCGTCGCGTGCGCCATCCTGGCCCCGCCGATCTCCACGAAGTCGACGCTGCCGCCGCTGCTCACCTGCTGGCGGGCGAACTCCTCGACGGCCTCGAATGCCGCGTGATCGAGGAAGTCGACCGTCATCTCCACCGTGACGTCGGCTCCCGCGGGGATCTTCGCGAACTGCGCCGACAGCTTCGGCAGCGCGAGGAAGGTGGCCGAGCCGTCGATGGTCATCAGCCAGCGCTGGGTGCCCGGGATCTGTTCGGCCTTGACCGCCACCCGGACCACCCGCCACAGCAGCAGGCCGAAGGCCAGGCCCAGGCCGATCAGCACGCCCTCCAGCAGGTTCAAGAACACCACGCTGAGCAGCGTCACGGCGTAGACCAGCAGGTCGCCGGTGCGCCGGGCCAGCTTGATGTGGGCCAGCTTGACCAGCTGGGTGCCGATCACGATGAGCAGACCGGCCAGCGCGGCCTTCGGGATCTGCTCCACCACCGACACCAGGGCCACCGAGAACACCAGGAGCCAGACGCCGTGCAGGATCGCGGAGGCGCGGCTGTGCGCGCCCGCCTGCACGTTGGTGGCGCTGCGCACGATGACGCCGGTTACCGGCAGGCCGCCGAGCAGGCCGGACAGCACATTCGCCGAGCCCTGGCCGATCAGCTCACGGTCGAAGTCGGTGCGCTTGCGCGTGTGCATCTTGTCCACCGCCACCGCGGACAGCAGGCTCTCCACGCTGGCGATCAGGGCGATGGTGATGATGGCGAGGACCAGCCCCGACCAGTCTCCGTTCGGCAGCGCGGGCAGGCCGATGGCGTCGAAGAGCGAGCCGTTGAGCACGATGCGCTCGGCGTCCAGCGGCAGCGCCAGCGACAACGCCGTGCCGACGAGCACCGCGACCAAGGGGCCCGGAACGACGCGGAGCCGCGCGGGCATGTACTTCCAGCCGAGCATGATCGCGATCACGACCGCGCCGATCAACGCACCGCCGCCGTGCAGGGACATCAGCTGTCCGGGCAGCTCGATGATGTTCCGCCAGGCCGAGCTGTGCGAGGAACCACCGAGCAGCACATGGATCTGCTGCAGCGCGATCGTGATGCCGATACCGGCGAGCATCGCGTGCACCACCACCGGCGCCACGGCGAGCGCCGCTCTGGCCACCCGGCTGAGCCCGAGCAGAATCTGCAGCACACCGGCTATCACGACGATGAAACAGGTGAGACGCCAACCGAATCGGTCGATCGTCTCGGCGACGACGACGGTGAGGCCCGCGGCGGGGCCGCTCACCTGGAGTACCGAACCACCCAGCGTTCCGGCGACGATACCGCCGATGACGGCGGCGATGAGCCCTGCGGCGACGGGCGCTCCGGACGCGATCGCGATGCCGAGTGAAAGCGGCAGCGCGACAAGGAAAACCACGATCGAGGCGGGCACGTCGTGGCGGAGGATATCGGTGAAGCGATCGGACAACGGTCCGGAACTGCGGCCCGAGCCCGTCGGTGTCGGTTCGGGCATTGACAGTGGCGGGGCTAAATCGTGATCGATAGCCATGACTCTCCTTCGCCGACTCGGCTGATTCGCCGAGGTCGGTTGACGATCAACATGTCCAGCAGGGCACAAGACCGCGAACCGGCATCTCGCGGTGAAGCAGTCCCGACACAGCGATGAGTCGAGATGTAAACGAGGACAAGTCTATTGGTAAAGACTTAGCAAAGCCTGAGAACTTCGCCAATTGTGTGTTATTCCCCACCGTCCTCTCATCGTGATCACCGTGACGTGCCGCACATCGCCCGGTCAGACGGGTTCTGCCGCGATCCGCCGCCCGTCGTCGCCGAACCTCCCGATACCGTCGACCATGACTTCGATCACACGGGCAGTAGCCGGCTGGCAGAACGACCCCGAACCCGCCACGTCCCGCTCCTCGATGCCGCGCCACGCGGCCGGATGCGCGTACAGCGTCTCCAGCGCGTCGGTCGGGCCCGCCGCCATCGAGACGCCCCCGCCCCGCGCCGACACCTGGTTGCTTACGTTCCGGACGGCGCACCGGTCGCCACGCCCGCTGTTGCGCTCGGGCACGATTCGCCCGTCGGCGCAGGCGAGGAAAAGCGTTCGCCGCCATGGCCGGGCGACCGACCCGAAGCGCCCGCGCTGCGGCGGTGCCGCCGAGGCGGCGGCCGTTCGCGCACTGCCCGGCTCGGCGAATTGCACCGCGCCAACGCGGGATTCACGCTCGCGCGCCCCGCGAGCCACCGGCACGCAGAGCGAAAGCGATAGCGCGACAAGGGGAATCACGGTCGAGCCGGTCGGATCGGCAGGGGCGGTGCCGGTCAGGCGACCGGCCGTGCCCGCGCGCAGCGACGTCCGTGGTGCGGAATCGGTGTCGGTGGACATATTTTCTCCTTCGCCGGGACGTGACCCCGGTTCATCGGTCAAACATGTTCTTGGCATCGAAAGCGAGCGGCGGGCAGGGCTGCCGCCCTCCGTGGGCGGAAGCGCGACCCGTGACGCAGCAATGATAGTAAAGACTTCGCAAAGCGTATGGAAAGGGTTCGGGCTCCCAGGAGGGCAACCGCTACCATAATGTGACCCAGGTCACAGTGCAACAAAGAGGGTGGCCTCTGAAGATCAGCCGGGCGCGGCGAAGATGCGAAGAAAAAAGACCGGGCAGAAACTGCACCGGTCTCGAACTGCGTGAGTGGTCCCAGCTGGGATCGAACCAGCGACCTTCCGCGTGTGAGGCGGACGCTCTCCCGCTGAGCTATGAGACCTGACATCACTTCCGGCGACTCGGGTTGCCGTCCGGACGAGACGAAACATTAGCACGCGCCACCGTCGGTTCACCAAATCGCCATCCGGACAGAGTTCATTGGCGGGGCAGGCGGCCCTCCGTCGGCTCCACGCCGGAACCCGGTTCGGGCGATCCGGCCGACGGTCGAAGCGAGCCACCCGAGCGCAGCAGCCGACTTCGACCCGAGCAGCCGGAGTGACGACAGAAGCCCCTGCTCCCCCATCAACCCCATCGGCCACCCACGTAACAGCACGCCACTTTGCCGATTCCCCTCGTTCTACCAGCGGATTTGTACCTTTCACCGAGCGTCCGCTAATGTTCTGTCTCGCACCACGGAGGCCGGAAACGAGCTCCGGGGAGGCAAAATGCGGATGTAGCGCAGCTGGTAGCGCATCACCTTGCCAAGGTGAGGGTCGCGGGTTCGAATCCCGTCATCCGCTCGAGAGGTAGGGCCAGGCAACATTACGCCGTCCCCCTTCGCACGGTGGAGTGGCCGAGTGGTGAGGCAACGGCCTGCAAAGCCGTGCACACGGGTTCGATTCCCGTCTCCACCTCGCGCGATTAGCTCAGCGGGAGAGCGCTTCCCTGACACGGAAGAGGTCACTGGTTCAATCCCAGTATCGCGCACCACCGTCTCACCAGGTCAGGCCCGGTTTTCACCGGGTCTGATTTCGTTTGTGCCCCCGCAGCACCTGCTCATCGACACGAGCCGCATCCCAGGTCATCCGCCAGTGCCGCCCGTGCCCGGCGTGCATGACGCGTCTCATGTTCTCGTTCTTCGCCGCACGCCCCGAGCCTGCCGGTCTGAGCCTTTCGTCCGTGTACCGGACATCTGCGGGCCTATTGGCGCGGAGTGCACTGGCCGCACGCGCTGCCCTCCGGCGTATGCGCCGTGGGTTGCCCTCATGCGCCGGGTGCCGGACAAGGAATCCATCGTCGGCTGATCGGTCCACCCCACCAGGAGAGCGCGCATATGTCGGCTCGTCTCCCGTAGCCCTAGCACGATCGAGCCGCGGCCGATCGCATCTGCTGTACAAAAGTCACAGTGGGCCAACGCTATTCGAGAGATGGTCCCTGACGTTGTTCCGGGTGAAGTAATGCTGGACGCGCCAGCTTCGATATCGGCGAACAACCGGCCGATCGAGGCCGAAACGGGAGGAGTGACATGAGAGGCATCGCGTGCGACGTAGCCGGTTGGGCTGTGGCCGTGGGCCTGGGCGCCGGTATCTCGCTGGTCGGTGGCGCTGCCGCGGAGGCAGCGCCGGTAGGGTGCGGCGTCGACAGGACACCCACAGCCGCGACGTCGCATTGCGCAGGCGGCGATGGCGTGCACCGGGCGGGGGTCCGGTGTGTCGGCATCATGCCGCTGATCGCGGGCCCCGTGGTGCTTCCGGTTCCGGGGCAATGGTCGAAGCCGGGACCGACGGTCGCGGGGGCAATCCCGTCGACTGCGTCGTGCACTTCCGGTCCGATGGAATTCGGTGTCGCGATCGACGCATGGGCGGATTGCGGCACGCCGCATCCGCAGTGGAGTCACTACATCGACTGGCGTCGCTGCTGAGGACGGGTCACGGCTGGACGAGGGGGTGTTCCTCGCCCCATTTCAGCATGGCGTACAGGACCTCGACGAGACTCTGCCCGTCTTCGGTGAGCGCGTAGACGACCCGGGGCGGCACTTCGGCGTGCACGGTGCGCGTGAGGATCCGCTGATGTTCCAGTGCCCTGAGTCGGTCGGTGAGGGTCTTGGCACTGGGAGCGCCGAGGGCGGTGCGCAGGTCGCCGAACCGTTTGGGCCCCGACAGCAGCTCCCGGACGATCAGCGTGGTCCACTTCCCGTCCAGCACCTTCAGCGTGCGCTCGATGCCGCACCCCCGGGGCGCGGCCGCGTTCAGTCGTTCCAGCTGGTCACCGCCGATAGTTCCCATAAGGAACCTATATCACGTTCTGGGTATCGCTTCATCGGCGAAACTAACGTCGCCGGGCATGAACAGTTCCACCGTGATCGTCCACGGCGCGACAGGCGCCCAGGGAGCCGCGATCGTGCGCGGGCTCGTATCGGCAGGACATCGTGTGCGCGGCATCGCCCGCCCCGCCTCCGCCTCCCGGCTGCACCCGGACGCCGAACCGGTTCGCGCCGATCTGCTCGACGCCGATTCGCTGGCCGCGGCGTACACCGGCGCCGACGCCGTGGTCGTCCAATTGCCACTGGTGTTCGCCGCCGAGCCGGCCATCCGGCAGGCGCGGGCGGTGCTGGCCGCGCTCCGGGCGGCGGGGGTGCGGCGAGCGGTCTTCAACCCGGGCAGTGTGGTGCCCGGCGAGGCGGTCGGCGTGCCGTTCGTGGACGCGCGCGTACTCGTGTCGGCCGAACTGCCTCGGATCGTCGAGACCGCCACCGTGGTCGCGCCCGCACGCACGTACCTGGACAACCTCGCAGCCCCGTGGTCCGCCCCGCTCGTCCGTGGCGGGGAGGTCGCGTATCCGCTTCCGGAAGACCTTCCCGTTCCGTGGGTCGCGCTGGACGATCTCGGCGCCGCCGTCGCCGCTCTGATCACGTCGACGGCTCCTCCCCCACTGCGCATCGTGGCAGGTCCGCAGGCACTGACCGGGAATCAGGTCGCCGACGAACTCGCCGCCATCCTCGGGTACCCGGTGCGGTGGAATGCGATCACCCCGGCCGCCTACCAGCGGATGCTGGCGCCGCATCTCGGGGCCGAGGCCGCCGAAGGCATCGCCGGGGTCTACACGCCACCGCCTCCGGGGGCACCCTCGCCGCCGCAGCCGGATCCGGCGGTGATCACGGTCGGCACCACCACCGTGCGCGACTGGGCAGCACGTCAGGACTGGTCGGAGCACGCCCGTACCGGGAAGGGCTGAGCAG
>NZ_BAFS01000179.1 GCF_000308415.1 Nocardia asiatica NBRC 100129
TCGCCTTGGCGGCGGCCTCCAGCGAGAGCAGCGCGGCGCGCACAGCGGATGGTCGTCGGTCCCCGGCCGTCGCGAGCACACGCGTCGGTACCGACGACGATCGGCGGGAGAAGCACGGCGGCACTAGGCTTCGGCGTTTCCGGTGATCTGTCGCTCGAACGCGGTGTGAGCGCGCTCGTCGAAGAGCACGAACCGGACTTCCACCACCGCGGTCTCGGTCGAGCGGAGCGTTTCGACGGCGATCCGCGCGCCGTCGTCCATCGGCCAGCCGAAGATCCCGGTGGAGATCGCCGGGAACGCGACCGTTCGCGCCCCCAATTCCTCCGCCACGCGCAGGGATTCCCGGTAGCACGAGGCCAGCAGTGCGGAACGGTCCTCGCCGTCCGACCACATGGGCCCGACGGTGTGGATCACCCACCGCGCGGGCAGGCGACCCGCCGTGGTAGCCACGGCAGCACCGGTCGGCAGACCCTTGCCGTAGTGCGACGCGCGCAACCGGCGGCACTCCGCCAGGATCTCCGGACCGCCGCGCCGATGGATCGCGCCGTCGACTCCTCCGCCGCCGAGCAGCGCGGAGTTCGCCGCGTTCACCACCGCGTCGACCTCCTGCTCGGTGATGTCACCGCGCACCAGCACCAGTTCGACCATGCTTCGCATTCTGCCCCCGCCACGGTGCGCGGGCCCCGTCCGCCGACCTTGTCGCGGAAGCGGCGAGCGAAGGTTCGCTTGCTCACCTGGCTCGGATCGCCAATTCGGCGACGGTCGGCGGACCGTGCAGGTGCTCCAGCGCCCATTGCCGGGGCCGCGGCGGTCGGCCGAGGCGGCGGACGGCACCGACTACTCGACGTACTGGGCTCGGCCGCCATCGCGCCAAGGCGGGACGACGCAGCGCCGGGCCACCGCGTTCGCGACGCTCGCAGGGACGTTCACGCTGTCGGAGGCAGGCGAAAGCGCATGCCCTAGGGGACACCGGGCGAACCGTCGGCAAATTAGTACTCACCGTGCCCTGAAATCTCCCACGATCAGGCCATCGACGCTTCTACCATCCGAGGATGAGCATTGGTGCGAAAGCTGTCCTCGAAGGCGGGCCGCAAGACCTGCCCACCCGTATCGTCCCGATCACCCCGCCCGGGGTGGAGTTGAAGGTGCCGTTCCGAGGCGGATACGAGCATTTCAAGGTCACCCAACGGGAACAGGACACCGCCGAAGGGCGACTGCGCGTGTACGAGTGGTGCGATCGCACGAAGATCGCGGAGTAGGCCCTTCCTCCCTCCCCGGCGGCGGTGACGCGCCGACCGGCCGCGAAGATCCGACCGAATTCGGCGCGGAGCCCCATGGACAAAAGCGTAACCAATCGGTTACGCTTTTGTCGTGGACGAGGTAGCCGGCGCGATCGCCGATCCGGTGCGCCGGGAGATCATCGAATTGCTCGTCGGCGCCCGGCGCACCGCCGGGGAGATCGCCGGGCATTTCGCGATAAGCCGCCCCGCCGTCAGCAGGCATCTGCGGGTGCTGCGGGAAAGCGGACTGGTACGCGACGAACTCGTGGGCAGGGAGCGCTTCTACGTGCTCGACACCGGCCCGCTGTCGGCGCTCACCGAATGGCTCGCGCGAATCCAGCAGCCGGCCTCCTGGGCACACCACCTCGACGCACTCGAAACCGAGGTCTACCGGACCAGACGCGAGCGTCGGTCCGGCGGCCAGGACGCCCCCCGCGAGGACACCGCATGAGCGGCCGCCCAAGGCGACAGCGCAGCGCGATCACGCAGGGCTCCGCACATGCCAGAAAGGACACCGCATGACCAAGCGACCCACCGGACAACTGTTCCCCGCCGAGGCGGGCAAGGATCTGGTGTTGATCCGCACCTACCGCGCCCCGATCGACGACGTCTGGGCGAGCGTCACCGAACCCGACCGCACCGCACGCTGGTTCGGACCGTGGGAGGGCGAAGCGGGACCGGGACGAACTATCAAGGTGCAAATGGTTTTCGAGGACGAGCAGCCGTGGATGGAGATGCGCATCGACGCCTGCGAGCCACCGCGCCGTCTCGCCGTCTCGGCCGTCGACGACCACGGCTCCTGGCGGCTGGACCTGGCGCTGCGCGAGACGGCGGGAAGCACCGAACTGCGCTTCACCCACCATCTGCGCACCGAGACCGAGATCGCCCAGATTCCCCACATCGGCCCGGGTTGGGAGTACTACCTGGACATGCTCGGGGCGGCCCGCGCGCAGGCCGACCGCCCCGATTTCGCGCTCTACTATCCCGCCATGCAGGAGTACTACGCGGGGTTGATCGACTAGTCGTCGAGCTGGGCGAGCACCTCGTCCGGGATGTCGACGTTGGTGTAGACGTTCTGCACGTCGTCGCTGTCCTCGAGCGCGTCGACGAGTTTGATCACTTTGCGGGCGCCGTCGGCGTCCACCGCGACCGACACCGAGGGCTGGAAGCCGGACTCGGCGGAGTCGTAGTCGATGCCGGCGGTCTGCAGCGCGGTGCGCACCGCGATCAGATCGCCGGGCTCGCTGATGATCTCGAACGACTCACCGAGGTCGTTGACCTCCTCGGCGCCCGCGTCGAGCACCGCGAGCAGCACGTCGTCCTCGGACAGGCCGTTCTTCTCCAGCGTGACGACGCCCTTGCGGTGGAACAGGTAGGCCACCGAGCCCGGGTCGGCCATGTTGCCGCCGTTGCGCGTCATCGCGACCCGGACCTCGCCCGCGGCCCGATTGCGGTTGTCGGTGAGGCACTCGATCAGCACGGCCACGCCGTTGGGCCCGTAGCCCTCGTACATGATCGTCTGCCAGTCGGCGCCGCCCGCCTCTTCACCGCCGCCGCGCTTGCGCGCCCGCTCGATGTTGTCGTTGGGGACCGACGACTTCTTCGCCTTCTGGATGGCGTCGTACAGCGTCGGGTTGCCATCCGGGTCACCGCCACCGGTCCGGGCCGCCACCTCGATGTTCTTGATCAACTTCGCGAACAGCTTGCCGCGCTTCGCGTCGATCGCCGCCTTCTTGTGCTTGGTGGTGGCCCATTTGGAGTGGCCGCTCATTCCCTACTTCCTTCAGGTCGATGGCACGTCTGGTCGTGTGTACGGTACCGGCACGGCCGGGCGGACAACTTCCCCAGCCTACTCGGGCGGCCACGACGGCCGTGCAAAGCGGCCCCGGCTACGCGGCCGACTCCGCTTCGGCGGGCCGGGCGCGAGTCGCACCGGCTCCGCCCGTCAAGCCGACCGGACCATCTCCACGAACATCCGGTGCACCCGCAGATCGCCGGTCACCTCCGGATGGAACGACGTGGCCAGGACGTTGCCCTGCCGCACGGCGACGATCCGCCCGGCGGCCGGACCGTCCGGCACGGTGGCCAGCACCTCGACGCCCTCGCCTGCCCGCTCGACCCACGGCGCCCGGATGAACACCGCGCGCACGGGGCCGTCGGTGAGCCCGGCGAACGGCAGATCGGTTTCGAACGAGTCGACTTGGCGGCCGAACGCGTTGCGCCGCACCGTCATATCGATCCCGGACAGGTGCTCCGCGTCCGGGCGGGTGTCGAGCACCTCGGAGGCGAGCAGGATCATGCCCGCGCAGGAGCCGAACGCGGGCATGCCCTCGCGCAGCCGGGCGCGTACCGGCTCCAGCAGCTCGAACACCGTCAGCAGCTTGCTGATCGCGGTCGACTCGCCCCCGGGCAGCACCAGCGCGTCCACCGCGGCGAGTTCCGAGGAGCGCCGGACCAGCACCGGCTCGGCGCCACAGCGCGCCAGCGCGGCGACGTGCTCCCGGACGTCGCCCTGCAACGCGAGCACGCCGATGGTGGGACGGGACCGTGCCGGTCCGGCGTCGGCGGCGGGTGCGGCGACCGAGGTAGCGTTCACCTCGGAAAGCTTACGAGCCCTGCCGTTGTGGGCCCGCTCACGGTCGCCCTCCGGCGCACTTCGCGGTCAGTCCTCCCGCAACGTGCGGATCAGACCTTCCTGGACCACGGCCGCCACCAGCGTGCCCTCGCGAGTGAAGATCTTGCCGCCGGTCAGGCCGCGGCCGAAACCGGCCGACGGCGAGGACTGGTCGTAGAGCAGCCATTCGTCGGCGCGGAACGGACGCAGGAACCACATCGCGTGATCGAGCGAGGCGTTCTGGGTCGGCTCGTCGGGGTGGACGACCTTGGAAGAACCCAGCAGCGTCATATCGCTCATGTAGGCGAGAGTGCACACGTGCACCAGCGGGTCGTCGGGCAGCAGGTGCCGGTAGCGGAACCACACCTGCTGCTGGGAGACCACGCCGTCGCGCCGGGAGACGTTCTCCTGCGGAACCATGCGGATGTCCCAGTGTTCCCATTCGCGCATCGCCCACAGCCGTTCCGGACTCATCGTGGTGCTCGCGTCGGGGAGATCTTCCGGCAGGGGAACGCCCGGCATGACGTCCTGGTGCTCCGGCCCCTGGTCACCGACGTGGAAGGAGGCCGACATGGTGAAGATCGCGGCCCCGTCCTGGATGCCGGTCACCCGCCGGGTGCAGAACGAGCGGCCGTCCCGGATGCGCTCGACCTGATAGACCGTCGGTTCCTGCGGATTGCCCGGACGCAGGAAGTACCCGTGCAGGGAATGCACCTGGAATCGCGGTTCCACCGTCCGCACCGCGGACACGAGCGCCTGGCCGGCAACCTGGCCGCCGAACGTGCGCGGGAGCTGGGTCTTGGTGGACGCGCCACGAAAGATGTCCCGCTCTAGTCGCTCTATCTCCAGCGCCTCTTCGATTGTCGCCATGCGCTGAGATTATCCCGGCCGCCCACTGCGGCGCCGCTCGGCCGCCGGTGAACCCTCGGCAACACCCCTGCTCCCCCGCCGGCCCGCGGGCGCGATTTGCTGAGATGAACAGGTGCCACGCTTTTCGCCGATCACCCGCGACGGTCTCGTCGAGCAAGTGATCCATCCCGTCCTGACCGCGCGCTCGCACACGGTGATCGCCGTCGACGGCGCCGACGCAGCCGAGCCGGTAGCGCTCGCCCACCGGATCGCCGAGGCGCTACGCGCGGCGGGGCGGTCGGCCGAGGTGGTCTCTCTGCACGACTACGTGCGCCCCGCGTCCCTGCGCATGGAGTTCGGCCGCACCGACGAGATGTCCTATCGCACCGCGTGGTTCGACTACGCCGCGCTGCGCCGCGAAGTCGTCGACGCGCTCCGGCGGCAGGACCGGTGGCTGCCCGCGCTCTGGGACGAAGCCGCCGACCGCTCCGCCCGCGCCGCGATCCGCGCGGCGCCGCCCGCTACCACGATCGTCGTCGCGGGCCCGATGCTCGCGGGCCGCCGCTTGGACGCCGATCTGAGCGTCCGCCTGGACTTGTCCGAGGCCGCGCTGCGCCGCAACACCCCACCCGACGCGCAGTGGACCATTCCCGCCTTACTCCGGCACGACGCCGAGAACCCTTACACGCCAACATTCTTCGTGCGCTGGGATCACGCGGACCGCCCGGCGATTCGAGTCGACGCGGACCGAAAGAAATAGTTCCTTTCCTCCATGCTGGTTCTCGGCGATAGCCGACGACTTCCACGCGACTATGTGGAATTCATCTATGAATGCGCATAGCTGAGTATCGGCATAGGGTAGCCCCGATGACGACAGGTCCGGGTGGACCGATCCGGCCTGGCAGCCGGGCGATGCGGGCTCGGCGCAGCCGCGCTTCATCGCCCGGCTGCGGCGCTCAGGCAGCGCAGGCCGGGGACTGCTGGTTCAGGTTGGTCAACGCCTGGCAGGCCCAGGTCTTCTGGACCTTCCACTTGCCGCCGTCCAGGACGAACGGGACGTCGACCTGGTTCTCCTGCCCGTTGATGGTGAACTTGGCCTGCGCGGTGACGCTGTCGCCGAAGGTGGTCACTCCCGTGACCACTGCCGTGGCGTTCGCCTGCCGGAAAGCTTCGGCCAAGCGGTTGGGCAAGCCGGGGTCGGCTTCGATGCCCTGGACGAGGTCGAGCTTCTGCTCGTTCGGCACCGTGGGGTCGAGTGCCCGCTGCAACAAGGCGTTGAGCTCCTCGACGGTGGGCGCGGCGGGGATCGTCGCGGACGCCGCGGCGCCGGTCGTGGTGCGAGTCGATCGGGTCGAGTCGCTCGTGTCGTCGCCGCCGCAGGCGGCGAGGCTCAGGGCGGCCACCATGGCCAGGCCGGCGGCTGCGAGGCGTCCGGTTCTGCGAAGCTTCAACTGTTCGTCCTTTGCGCTCGGATCGTTCCGACGGTGAGAGGGCGCACAATGGCCGGGGCGGCCATCGAATGGCGAAGCTACTGAACGTGATTGTGAAAACCATGAGACGGCCTTCTGGCCGCTGTAAGAGTTGAACCTAGCACCGGAACCGGCCGGAACGGTCCATCCCGCCCGCGGGCCGTCCATGACGGCCGCGATCAACGGCGGGTGGATCTCGCGCATGCGGTACGTTCTCGCCGGAGCGTGGCAGCGCCGCGCCCCCGGCCGTCGATTCCACGCGCGGCTCCCGGACCAGCGGCGGGTCGCCCGGTTCACCCCCTAGCGCCTCGATCTGCCGGCGGAGTCTCGGCGTCGTGATCGAGGGCCCGCGGCCCGGCGGAAGTACAACTCCTCCGCCGAGACCACGAAGTACCGCAGCCGCCGCGCCTCTGCGCGACGGGACGCTACCGGCCCGCGCTCACCAACCACGCTCGGCCAGGCGGTGCGGCTGGGCGATCTCCTCGACGTTGATGCCGACCATGGCCTCGCCCAGACCGCGCGACACCTTGGCCAGCACGTCCGGGTCGTCGTAGAAGGTGGTGGCCTTGACGATGGCGGCGGCGCGCTGGGCCGGGTTGCCGGACTTGAAGATGCCCGACCCCACGAACACGCCCTCGGCCCCCAGCTGCATCATCATCGCCGCGTCGGCGGGGGTGGCGATGCCGCCCGCGGTGAACAGCACCACCGGCAGCTTGCCGGTCTCCGCGATTTCGCGAACCAGCTCGTAGGGCGCCTGCAACTCCTTGGCCGCGACGAACAGCTCGTCCTCGGGCAGCGACGCCAGCCGGCGGATCTCCTGGCGGATCTTGCGCATGTGCGTCGTCGCGTTGGACACGTCGCCGGTGCCCGCCTCGCCCTTGGAGCGGATCATGGCCGCGCCTTCGGTGATCCGGCGCAGCGCTTCGCCCAGGTTGGTGGCGCCGCAGACGAACGGCACGGTGAAGTTCCACTTGTCGATGTGATTGGCGTAGTCGGCCGGGGTGAGCACCTCGGACTCGTCGATGTAGTCGACGCCGAGGCTCTGCAGGATCTGTGCCTCCACGAAGTGGCCGATCCGGGCCTTCGCCATGACCGGAATCGAGACCGCGGAGATGATGCCGTCGATCATGTCCGGGTCGCTCATCCGGGACACGCCACCCTGGGCGCGGATGTCCGCGGGCACGCGCTCCAGCGCCATCACCGCCACCGCGCCGGCGTCCTCGGCGATCTTGGCCTGCTCCGGCGTGACGACATCCATGATCACCCCGCCCTTGAGCATCTCGGCCATGCCGCGCTTCACGCGGGCGGTGCCGACGGTCTGGGTGGTCTCGGGGGTGGTCACGGCAAATTCCTCCAGCATGTGCGCCAATCGGTCGCTCGGATGCGAACGCCACGATTCTAAGCGGCGGCAAAAGGCCACTTGATAGCCAGTTGGAGGGCACTGGCCTGGTGTGATCTCGGTTATGGCGCCCTGGGCCGGG
>NZ_BAFS01000178.1 GCF_000308415.1 Nocardia asiatica NBRC 100129
GCGCCGCGGTCCGCTGGACGCCCTGCGTCTGCGCCAGGCGCTCGACCTGATCGACTGCGACAACCGTGTCGCCCTGACGCATTTCGCGCCTGTCCTGGACACGCTGGCCGGTGAACCGCCCAGGATCTACCCGGGGCTCGGCTGCCATGAGCTGGCCGGAGCGGTCGACGCGGGCGGCGCGCTGCTCGCCGTCCACGGGCATGCCCACGGCGGCACGGAATTCGGGCGCACGCAGGGCGGAGTGCCGGTGCGCAACGTCTCCTATCCGGTCCTCGGGCGCAGCTACGCGGTCTACGAGGTCGTTCCGGGCGCGCGCCGTCCGGCCGGCACCGGCGCAGTACCGTCACCGCCATGACGGTCGCTCGCTCGCTGCTGCTGTTCGCCCTCGCCGCGCTCGCCGAGATCGGCGGCGCCTGGCTGGTCTGGCAGGGCTGGCGCGAGCAGCGCGGCGTGGTCTGGATCGCCGCGGGCGTCCTCGCTCTCGGCGCCTACGGCTTCGTCGCGACCTTCCAGCCGGACCCGCACTTCGGGCGCATCCTCGCTGCCTACGACGGTGTCTTCGTGGCGGGCTCGCTGGCGTGGGGCGTACTGGTGGACAAGTTCCGTCCCGACCGCTGGGACTACCTCGGCGCGGCGGTGTGCCTCGTCGGCGTGGCCGTCATCATGTACGCGCCACGTCGCTGATCCGAGTGCCCGCGATCGGCCGACCACCTCGACTACGCCATCGCATCCGCCTCTTCCACCCCGAATGCCCACACCGCGGCGGGCCGGCCGGTCGCTTTGACGCGACGCCGTTCGGTGGTGCGCGCCAAGCCGGGGATGGCCGCCAGGGTGCGGTTGAGGTTCGCGGGGTCGGGACGAGTTCCCGACAGCGCGGCCGTGGCCGCCACCGCCCTCGTCGCGGGGAACTCCGCGCCGAGCAGGGCGCGGGTGAACGGCAGGTCCTTCCACAGCAGCCGCGTCAGGACGCCGCGGGCCACCGCGACGATGCGATCGTGGTCGAACGCCAACTCGGGCACCTCGTCGAACCCGGTCCAGCGCGCCGGTCCCTCGTGCGGACCCACCACCGCCCACATAGCGATCGACAGCGTCGGTCCGCGCGGGTCTCGGTTCGGTTCGTCGAAGGTCACCAGCTGCCCCACCGACCCGATGGCGGCCTCCGGCACACCCAATTTGGTGCGCACCGCGCGCCGTGCCGCGACTGCCAGCCGCTCCCCTCGTCCGAGCAGCACACCGGGCAGGGCCAATCGCCCCGCGAACGGCTCCCGCGCGCGGGGGGCGATCCCGAACCGCACCGCACCGTCTTCGTCCCAGAACCGCAACGCCACGACATCCACCGACACAACGGACTGCTCCACGGCCACCCATCCTGCCCGACCGTCCGCCCGGCGCGTGGACCGTGTCACGGTGGGCCACCACGGATGAGTCACGCCGCGGCGGGATACGCCGTGCGGATGCGGTGCCGGCGGTCCGGGCCGTGACCGGTGAGGACGACCGGCACGCCCAATGTCCCGGCCAGCCACGGCACGGGGTCGGCGGGTAATTCGGCCAGGATCGGCTCGGCGCGCGACAACAAACCCGTCAGCTCTCGCTGGTGGTCCAAGTCCTGCCAGCGTCCGGCGCGCAGCGCGTCCACGACCACACCGCCCACGGTGTAAGCCGTGGCGGCGTACCGTGTGCCGGGCATGTCGAGGTGATTGACCGCCAGTCCGTCGACGCCGCCGCACACCTCGACGGCGTAGCGCAGCAGCACCGTGTCCATGTGCCCGAGACGGAACGCGCCTTGGTAGCGGCCCGCCGTATTGTGCGGCTCGGACAGGTCGAGGCCGGAATCCTCGGTTGGGAACGGACCGGCGCCGTGGCGGGTCTGATAGGTCCGGGTGACACCGAGCACGTAACCGGACGCGCCGATCGCGGCGAGCATGGCCCGCGCGTTGCGCGGCTCGACGGTCGACCACGTGGTGTGCGGATGGAACCCGCGCCACTCGTCGAGCAGAACGCCTTGGGCGCCTTCGAACACCACCCGGCCCCGCCGTGCGAACCGGGCCAGCTGATCGTCGCCCACGATGGCTACCGCCGCGGCGAACTCGCGGTACATCTCGACCAGATCGTCGATCGGTTCGTGACGATGGTCGCTCCCGGCGATCAGCGGCGCGTAGAACGCCGCGAGCGCCCGCAATTTGCGCCGCAGAATCAGGGGGTGCAGGCAATCCGACACCGTCGGGGCCGCGTGCGCGAGCGCGTATCCCGCGGTCTCGCCGATTCCGCGCCCGCACGAACCGTGCCGCGCGCGACCTCGCGCATCCTCGCGAGCACGGTTGGCGGCGATGTGGACGGGCGTGGTGAGCAACGCGCGCCCGTCGATCCGCAACAGCGACAGCGGGTCGCGGACGCCCAGCGCGGCCAGCCCGCGCGCCTCCGCCGCCAGCGCGATCGGCTCGACCAGCATGTGCCGCGACAGCAAGGTGGGCACGCCCGCGAACGTCCCCGATCCGAACTGCGCGAAGGTGTGCTGCCGCCCGTCGGTGATCACGTTGTGCGCCGCCTGCGCGCCGCCGTTGAACCGGACCACGGCGGCCACGTCGAATCCCGACTCGGGGGCGCAGAGCCAGTCGACCGTCGCTCCCTTGCCCGCGTCCCCGAAACCGAGATCCACCACGATGATGTGCGATCCGGCCATCGCCGGCCCGGTTTCAGCCACGGCCACGCGGCAACGCCCGCGGTCGCCCTCCGTCCGCGCCGAGCGCTTTGCCGACCGACGCGGCCTCGGCCACGGAGCCGACGTCGCGCAGGTCCGCCAGTCCGTCGGACAGGTCGACGCGCCCTTCCGCCAAGCCGATCGTCAGCGCGATGAGTTCGCACACCGCGGCCGGGTCGTCCAGGCGCAGGAAGTTCTGGCCGAGCAGCCCGCGCCAGTGCTCGGCGATCTCCGGGTCGTGGAAGTAGCTCGACTGGTCGGGGAGGATGTAGTGCACGTGCCAGCGTTCGGCGAGTTCGCGGTACACCGATTCCACCGAGATGTCCTGCCGCACACTGTCTCCGATGATCGCGCGGATGTGGCGGGAAGCCAGCCGCGGTTTGTTCAGCTCGTCGCCGATCAGGAACAGGTACCCCTTCTTGCGCCGCTTCTCCCAAGCGTCGGTCGCGATGCGCGTCGCCAGGAAATAGGCGGCCAGCTCGTAGCTTTCGGACTTCTGCCCTCCGCCGCCGCCCTCCAGGAAGACGGCGCGCAGCTGCTCGTCCATCCGGTTGTCGGATTCGAACTGACCGATCTGGAGCGGCACACGGTCGGTATCCGCGTCCCCGATGGCGCCGAACAGGATCTGCGGATCCTCCGCATATCCCTTGCGCCGCAACACCCCGTGCAAGGTGCCCAACTTGTCCTGCATGATCCGGGGCACCCGGCCCATCGACCCGGTGACGTCGAACAGCACGGCGATGGGCAGCGAGTTGCCGTGCTCGGCCGAATCCCGGCATTCGCGCACCGTGACCCCGAGCGGGTCCAGCATCGGATGCGCCCGCCAATTCGCGTGCGACTCGGCCCGCAGCTGGGCGGTGTAACCGAAATCATCGAGGCCGCGGGCGGCGCGGAAGGTTTTGGCGGCGTGGTAAGCCGAGTCGTCCCAGTGTCCGTATCCCAAGTGATCACGTCCTCTCTTTGTTTTAGTCTATCCGACCAAAACATGGGCGGTCAAGGGGCGCCGGCGCTCGACCGGCGGGGAGCGCGCACACCGGCACCACTCGCGGATTCCCGCGTCGACACGGTTCGGCGCTGCGGGGAATCCCGGATCAGCCGGCGTCGCCTCCGGCTTCGAGCAAGCCGCCGATCAGCATCGTTCCCGGCCCCGGCCGGCCACCCGGACCGGGCAGCCACCGAACGTCGTCCGCGGTGAGCGGCTCGCCGCATTCCCGGCACACCACCACACCGGAAGTCGCTCGCCCGCACCCCCGATGGACCACGACGGCGGGCGGACCTTCAGTGCCTGCCAGCCATTTGTCACCCCAGGTGATCAACATCGTGAGCACCGGATACAGGTCACGCCCACGTTCGGTGAGCAGGTACTCGTAGCGGACCGGATTCGACTGATAGGCGCGCTTTTCCACGATGCCGTGCTCCTGCAGGGCGTCCAGGCGAGCGGCGAGCACGTTGGACGCGATGCCCAGATCGCGCCGGAGATCCTCGAAGCGGCGCAGCCCGACGAACAGGTCGCGCAGGATCAGCGGCGTCCAGCGCTCGCCGATCGCGTCGACCGTGCGCGCGATCGAGCAGACGATGTCGGAAAAGGCGGCCTTGGGCATCCGCCCAGTCTAGTCCGTTGCTTTTCGCAAGTGACTTGCGTTAGGTTCGGATCGATCGACGAGCGAAGGGGTGAGCACATGTCCGAGACGATCGCCGAATTCCGCAGAGCGACCGAGACGGGTGACATCGACGCGTTGACCAGGGTCTTGGCGCCCGACGCCGAGCTGGTCTCGCCGCTGTCGGGCCGGCTGGTGTTCCGCGGCCGAGACGACCTGCGCGTACTGCTCTCGGCGGCCTACGGCAGTCTCACCGGCCTGCGCTGGACCGAGGAGATCGGCGAGGGCGCGCGGCGCGTCCTGCTCGCCGGCGCCACGATCGGACCGTTCCGGCTGACCGAAGCACTGGTGCTCGGACTCGATGAACAGGGCCGCATCCGCACGTTGCAGCCACACCTGCGGCCCTGGCTCACCTCGACCTATCTCGCCCTGCGGCTGGCGCCCGGCCTGCTGAGACATCCCGGCGTCCTGCGGCGGGCGGCCCGCCCCGCGTAGGCTGCCCGGGTGGACCCGCTCGCCCGCACTCGCGCGATCTGCCTGGAACTACCGGAGAGCACCGAACGGCCCAGCCACGGCTCGCCCACCTTCTTCGTGCGCGCGAAGACCGCGTTCACGTACTTCATGGAGGACAGGCACCGGGAGCCGGGCGCGACGATCTGGTGCCCGGCCCCCGCGGGCGTGCAGGCCGAGCTGGTCGCCGCCGAAGCCGCCCGGTTCTTCGTACCGCCCTATGTCGGGCATCGCGGCTGGATCGGGGTACGCCTGGACGTCGAACCCGATTGGGACGAAGTCGCCGAGATCGTCCACGACGGTTACCGTGTGGTAGCCCCGAAGCGGCTGGCAGCGCTGCTGGACTGACGGCGCGTCAGGTCACCGATGACTCCTCCAACCCCTCGGCGGTGAGCTCGAGGCGCCGGGTCACCCCGATGTCGTCGAGGAAGCGCGGGTCGTGACTGACCACGATGAGCGCGCCCTCGAAGCCGGCCAGCGCCTGGGTGAGGTGTTCCAGGCTGGGCAGGTCCAGGTTGTTGGTCGGCTCGTCCAGCAGGAGCAACCGAGGTGCCGGATCGGCCAGCAGCAACATGGCCAGCGCCGCGCGCAGCCGCTCGCCGCCGGACAGCGCTGCGGCCGCGACATCGGCGTCCGTGCCGCGGAACAGGAACCGGGCCAGCTGTGCCCGGATCCGTTCCGCCGACGCGTGCGGCGCCGCACCGGCCACGTTCTCGAACACCGAGAGCCGCTCGTCGAACACGTCCAGCCGCTGTGGCAGCATGCGCCAGGGCACCCTCGGCCCCTCCTGCGCGATGCGCCGCAGCAGCGTCGTCTTGCCGACGCCGTTGCGGCCGGTCAGCGCGATCCGCTCGGGACCGGAAACCCGCAGGGTCACCGTCGGTCCGCACGCCAGCTCGACTCGGTCCAGCTCGAGCACCTCCTGGCCGGGATACAGCCGGGTATCCGGTAGCTCCACCCGGATCTCCCGATCGTCGCGCAACAGCTCCTTGGCCTGCTCGAGCTGTTCCTTGGCGGTGTCGAGCTTCTCGATGTGGTTGTTGCGCAGCTTGCCCGCCGACACCTGCGCCTGCCGTTTGCGTTCGCTCATGATGATTTTCGGCTCCCGCTTCTGGTCCCACATCTTCTGCCCGTACCGCTGCCTGCGGTCCAGCTTGATGCGCGCCTCGACGAGTTCGCGCGCCTGCTTGCGAACGTCGCTGCGCGCCTCGCGGATCGCCGCGCGAGCCGCTTCCTGCTCCGCGGCGACGATCCGCTCGTACTCGCTGAAATTCCCGCCGAACAACCGGAGTTCGCCGTGCCGCAGCTCCGCGATGGACGTCATCCGCTCCAGCAGCTCACGATCGTGGCTGACCGTCAGCACCGTGCCGGGGAACTGCCCGACCACCTCGTAGAGCCGTGCGCGAGCCACCTGATCCAGGTTGTTCGTCGGTTCGTCCAGCAACAGCACGTCGGGTTCGGCGAGCAGCTCGGCGACCAGTCCGAGCAGCACCGTCTCACCGCCGGACAGGGTGTCCAGGGTGCGGTCGAGCTGCCGCACCGAATCGGCGACGTAGTGCAGGCCGAGCCGGGCCAGCAACGCCAAGGCTCGTTCCTCGACGTCCCAGTGATTGCCGACCAGGTCGAAGTCGGTGTCACTGCCCGCCCCGGATTCGATGCGATGCAACGCCTTTCGCAACGGGGCGATGCCGAGCACCGTGTCGACGCGCTGACCCGCGCCCAGGCCGATGTCCTGGCGCAGATACCCGAGATGTCCGGTGACCGTGACGGACCCGCGAGCGGGCTGCAACTCCCCCGCGATCAACCGCAGCAGCGTGGATTTCCCCGCGCCGTTTCCGCCGACCAGGCCGATGTGACCGGGACCGAGGACCGCGTCGAGCCCCTCGAAAACGGGGGTGCCGTCCGGCCAGCCGAAAGTGAGATCGGAAAAAGACAGATTGGTCATGCCAAGCTCCTGGAGGTTGCGACGAAACACGGCGCGCGAAATGCGGGCCGCACGTGTGGCTACCTCAGAAGAGCAACGGCAGAACTCCGATCAACGGCAATAAGACCTGTACAGGTTAAACACAACTGCGGCGGCTGCGCCAGTGCAATTCCGCTCACACTTCCGCGTCGGCAATGGCGCTGCCCGCGATTCCCGCGATGATCCGGCCGTCGGCGGAGAACACGACATCCTCCGGTCCGCTCACGACGCGCCGATGCGGGCAGATAGGGCTTTCCACAGGGAGCGCAGGGGTCGCCTCGTCCAACTGCCCCGCAGCTGCCGCGCCTGCGCACCGGACTCGCTTCGAGTCGCTCAACCAGATCGCGGTTCGGGAACAGCTCAGGCTCGAAGTGGCTGGGGCAGGCGCGCGTCAACGCCCAACTCGCATTCGACGGAGCGGAGCCACGAAAGTCCTTGCGGCAAGGGCTGGTTCGGCGATCTCCGGAGCATCGGGTTCCCGCCACGCGAAGACCGGCGCGAGCGACGCGCCGGCTCGGCCCGTAACGGATTCAGAGCTCGACGATCGACGTCAGCGGGTAGTCACCCTGCCGTGCGCGCCCGCCGAGGAAGCTCAATTCCAGCACGACCGCCGCGGCGGCCACTTCCGCGCCCGCCTGCTTGAACAGCTCGGCCGCGGCGGCGAGAGTGCCGCCGGTGGCCAGGACGTCGTCCAGCAGCAGAACGCGGCGACCCGACAGGTCGATGCCGTCGGCGGGAATCTCCAACGCGGCGGTGCCGTACTCGAGGCTGTACTCCCGGCTGATCACCGGCGGCGGCAGCTTGCCCGCCTTGCGGACAGCGAGCACGCCGGTGCCGAGGGACGCGGCGACACCGGCGCCGAGCAGGAAGCCGCGGGCGTCGACGCCCGCCACCAGATCGGCGTCGGGCGCGCACGAGGCCAGGCAGTCGACCACCGCGCGGAAGCCTTCGGCGTCGGCGAACACCGGGGTGAGATCAGCGAAACGAACACCGGCGGTGGGGAAGTCGTCGTGCCAACGGGTCAAACGGTCGACCACCTCGGCGGCTTTGGTGGTCCGTTCGGCCGCCACGTCCGCGGATTCGATCGCCGCGTGCTTGCTCATCGACACCTCTCCATGATCACATCACCCACACCGTCTGTCACCGCTCGAGCACCCACCGGTCCATGTTCCAGCCGGATCCGGCCTGGTTGGGGGCGGCGATCCCATTGCGCAGCCCCTTACCGAAGGCGATCGTGCGCGGGGTGGCGAACAACGGGATGCTCGGCAGCTCCGCCCACAGCAGGTTCTCGGCCTCGATGAGCAGATTCAGCTGCGCGCCCGAGTTGTCCTCGGCCGCGAGCTGATCGGTGATCGCATCGTAGCGGCCGTTGCCGAAGCGACCGACATTCAGCCCGCTACCGGTGCGCAACGCACTCGTCGCGGTGACTCCCGGGAGCGAGCCCGCCGGACCCGGCGCCGACCCGGTGCTGCCAAGCACGGCGTCCACCTTGCCCTCGGCGAGCCGGACGGGCGTGAAGTCGGGCGAACCGGCGTCCACCACGGTGATGCCCGCCGGCTTGCAGGCATCGGCGATCATCGCGACGGTCTGCGCGCGGCGATCGTCCGGAGCCAGGTAACCGATGCGGACGGTCGGGTTCGGCGCACCGGAGGCCGCCACGGCCCTGGTCGCGTTCGCCACGTCGCCGCCGGAGTACTTGTTCGACGCGGCGATGACCGCCGGGTAGAACAGCGCGTCCTGCTGCACGACGTGCGCGTTGAGCGGGCCGGAGCCGAGCCCCGTCTTCGGCGCGTCCGGCACCTTGCCCAGATTGTCGAACAGCGTCTGTCGCGGCAGGCACAGCGCGAACGCCCGGCGCGCCTCGACCGAGGAGAACACTCCGCCGGTGGTCAGCACCAACTGCTCGGCGCCCCGGCCGGGCACGGTCTGCACCGAGAAGCCCCCCAGGCTCAGGTCTTTCACCGAGTTCGCGCCGATGTCGAGTACGCCGACCGCGTTCTCGCCGACCTTCTTCTTCAAGTCGAAAGTCTTCGGCCACACCACGATCCGCCCGGTCGCCGGCTTGTTGCCCCACCACCGCTCGTTGGCCACCAGCACCAGACCGTCCGTGCTGCCGAAGGATTCGATGCGGTAGGGGCCCGAGGACGGGAACCGGGTCAGGTCCAGCTTGCCGTCGGCCGAGATGAGCCACCCGGTGTTCCAGAACTCCGCGATCCGGCCCAGGGCGCTCGGATCGCCGGTCTGCAACGCCGACACGACGTTGGGCACGTTCGCCACACGAGCCGCGACGTGGGCAGGCATCAGCTCGCCCGCCGTGAACAAGTTGCGCCACGGCTGGTAACGCCGACCGGGCCGGAACACCACCGTGGCATCCCGGGAGCCGGGCTGGCAGTCGACCCGCTCGATGTCGGCGTAGCCGCTGGTGCTCGCGGCGTCGAAGAGCGGAACGGTTCCCCGGTCACCCGGTTTGGTGTACCGCCCGCTGCGGGCCGCCCAGGCCAGCACCAGATCGTCACACGAAGTCGGCACGCCGTCGGAATACACGCCGTCCGGGTTGAGCCGGTACTGAATGGTCTGCGACTCGCCCGGCACCTCCTTGGCGGTGCCGAAATCGGTGTCGGCGACCTGCTGGCCGTCCGGACCGGTGTAGAAGAAGCCGGTGAGCACACGGGAGAACACCGCGGGCGAGCCGGAACTCGCCCCTAGCGTGCTACCGCCGTTGTAGGTGGCGATGGTGGCATCGGTCGCGTAACCGATGGAGGGCACCTGGTTCTTGCTGGAGCAGCCGACCATCAGCCCGGCGGCCACCGTGCCCGCAACGAGCGCTCCGATCAGACGTACCGCCCTGCGTGGCTGTCGCATCAAACCCCCTGCCTGGTGTCAGTTCCGCCTCTTGTGCCGTTTTCCGCTCGGGCGCGCGCCCGGCCGCGGCGTCTGCCCGGCCGGACGCTGCCGGCGCGGAGTCTCCTCGACGTCCCGTCCCGCCGCCATGCCGGCCCGGCGCTCGGCCGCGATGCCCGCGCGGGCGCTCGCCGCACCTGCCCGCTTGGCCAGCACCTTCTTGGTGTGCGCCGCCACCGGTCCCCACCGCTCTTTGATCGAGACCAGCAGCGGAGTCGCGAAGAAGATCGAGGAGTACGTGCCGACCAGCAGACCGACCAGCTGCACCAGCGCCAGGTCCTTGAGGGTTCCGACGCCCAGCATCCAGACCGCGATGACCATCAGGCCGACGATCGGCAGGATGCCGATCAGAGCGGTGTTGATCGATCGCATGAGCGTCTGGTTCACCGCGAGGTTGGCCTGCTCACCGTAGGTGCGTCTGGTCAGGTGCAGGATACCGTGGGTGTTCTCCTCGACCTTGTCGAACACGACGACCGAGTCGTAGAGCGAGAAGCCGAGAATGGTCAGGATGCCGATCACCGTCGCCGGGGTGACCTCGAAACCGACGAGCGAGTACACGCCCGCGGTGACGCTGACGTCGAACGCCATCGCCGCCAGCGCCGCGAGCGCCATGTGCGGCTCGAAGCGGACCGCGATGTAGACCGCGACGAGCACGAGGAACACCGCGAGCGCGATGAGCGCCTTGCGGGTGATCTGACTGCCCCAGGTCTCGCTGACGTCCGAGGTGCTGATCGCCGCCAGGCTGGGGTTCCCGGATTTGTCTTTCGGCTGGAACTCCGCGAACAACGCGTTGTTCACCGCCTCCACCTGCCGCTGGTCCAGCGCCTCGGAACGGATCAGCATGGTGGCCGACCCGCCCGTGCCGACGGTCTGCACCGAAACCGGGTCGGTGCCGATGGCACTGCGGTAGACGTCCTCCACCTCGGTGGTGGTCGCGTTCCCGGCGGGGAACTGGATGCGCGAACCGCCCTCGAAGTCGATGCCGAAGTTGAAGCCGCGGAAGATGATGCTGCCCAGCGAGATGAGCACGATCACGGCGGTGATGAGATACCACATCCGGCGCTTGCCGATGACGTCGACCGCGCCCGTACCGGTGTAGAGGCGGTTGAAGAAGCTGTGCTCGGAGGGCCGCGACTCGGTGACCGCCTCGAACACGTCGGTGATCTCGGTGGCGCCCGGCTTGTCGAGCGAGGGGGTGGTGTGGCTGTTGGTCATCGCGTCCTCACGCCTTCCCGAGGGCGGCCGCGGCCGCCTTCCGCTCGCGGGCGACCTGCTGGATCGCGCCGAGGCCGTTCACCGACGGCTTGGACCAGAACGCCGTCCGGGAGGCGAGCAGCACCAGCGGCGAGGTGACCAGGAACACCACCACCACGTCGAGGATGGTGGTGAGACCGAGGGTGAACGCGAAGCCCTTCACCTGGCCGACGGCCAGGACGTACAGCACGGCCGCCGCGATGAAGCTGACGGCGTTGCCGGACAGGATGGTCCGGCGGGCGCGCTGCCAGCCGCGCGGCGCCGCGGAACGGAAACTGCGGCCCTCGCGCATCTCGTCCTTGATGCGTTCGAAGAACACCACGAACGAGTCGGCGGTCATACCGATGCCGATGATCAGACCGGCGATGCCTGCCAGGTCGAGCGTGAAGCCGATCCAGCGCCCGAGCAGCACCATGATGCCGTAGACGGCCAAGCCGGAGGCCACCAGCGACAAGCCGGTGACGAAACCGAGCATCCGGTAGTAGACGAGGCAGTAGAGCAGCACCACCGCCAAGCCGATCGCACCGGCCAGCAAGCCTGCCTTCAGCGACGAGAGGCCGAGCGTGGCGGAGACCGTCTCGGCCTCGGAGGTCTGGAACGACAGCGGCAGCGAGCCGTACTTCAGCGTATTCGCCAGTTCCTTCGCCGACGTCGCGGTGAAGTTGCCGGAGATCTGGGTGCGGCCGCCCTGCTGCGGGCCCTGCTGCACGACCGGCGCGCTGACCACCCTCGAGTCGAGCACGAAGGCGACTCGCTTGTAGACGTACTCGCCGGTGAGCGCCGCCCACGCGTCGCTGCCGCCGGACTTGAAGTCCAAGTAGACCTCGTGCCTGGCCTGCTGCTGGTTCAGACCCGAGGTGGCGTCCTTGATCTCCTGGCCGTCGATGCGGCTCTTGTCCAGCAGGAAGACCTCGGTGCCGTCGGTCGAGCAGGTCACCAGCGGCAGCGCCGGGTCGTCGTTGCCGGTGAGCGGATCGGCCTTCGCGCAGTCCAGGGTGGCCAGCGCGGTCTGCTGCACAGCCGGGTCGGTGCTCTGCCGCACCGCCTTGGCCGCCTGGATCTCCCTGGTGGCCTCTTCGGTGGGCGTCAGGTTGGGTTCGGTCGGCGGCTGGGTCGGCTGCTGGGCGGGGAACACCCGCTGCTGCGGAACGGGCTGCGTCGCCTCTGTCGTCTCCGGCGTCGCGGGCTGCGTCGCTTCCGGCGTCTCCGGTTGCGCGGCGGGCGCGGGTTGCGTTCCCGGCGTGGTCTGCGGGGTCGCACCCCGCCCGGTGGCGGGCACGGCCTGCAGCACGGGACGGATGTAGAGCTTGGCGGTCGTGGCCAGCGCGCGCGCCTGCTGGCCGTCGTCGCCGGGCACGGTGATCACGATGTTGTCGCCGTCGATGACGACTTCCGACCCGCCGACGCCGAGCCCGTTCACCCGGTTCTCGATGATGTCCTGCGCCTTCTTCAGGCTGTCCTGGCTCGGCTTGCTGCCGTCCGGCGTGCGCGCGGACAGCGTGACCCGCGTGCCACCCTGCAGGTCGATGCCGAGCTTGGGCGTCGGGGACTTGTCACCGGTGAAGAACACCAGCGCATAGACCACGGCCAGCAGCGCGGCATAGACGCCGAGCAGCCGGAGCGGGTGCGCCGATCCTTGGGAGGGTGGCACAGTACGTCATCTCCTAGGCGGGAAGTCGAGGATGGAACGAGCAGGCAGGCGCCAGCTGCGCCGGGTGCGCGGACGGAGGGCCGCGGCGACATCCGGCGAGCGGGGCACAACCGGAACGATCAGTCCTTGGTCAGGCGGGTCTCGGTCTGCTCGGTGGATTCCTCGACCGCGGCGGTCGCGTCCGAGTCGTCCGAGTTCGTGGCATCCGCGCCGGTCGCGTCGGTGTTCACCGCGTCGTCGGTGCGCACCTCACGGATGGCCTGACGCAGCCACGTGGTGACCACGTCCTCGGCGATCTCGAGGTCGACCGTGGTGTCGTCGAGTTCGACCACGGTGCCGTACAGACCCGACGTGGTGATGACCTGATCGCCGATCTTCAGGTTGTCCTGCATGCTCGCGACCTTCTCGGCCTCCCGCTTCTGACGGCGGACACCGAGGAACATCGGCACGAGCAGGGCTACCAGTAGCAGCGGAAACAGCAGTTCCATCGTCGAAGTCAGTCCCTAGTGTTGTGGATGGGATGGACAAGTACCCACACAGTCTGCCAGTTCGTCGCGCGGACGCCACACCCGCACACCCGCTGGACAGCCACAACTTCCCCGCACACGCCGACTCGCCCGCCGGAACACGCTCCGGCGGGCTGACTCGTGTGCGATGTGACCCGCGGGTCAGGCGGTCTTGCCGTAGACGTAGTCGTCCAACGGGAAGCTGACCGCTTCGCGGTGCGCGTTGAGTGTGCTGGTCGGCCGCAACAGGGCGGCCTCGCCGTGCTGGTTGAAGTAATAGCTGCGCGCGGTGGCGCAGTCGCCGCCGTAGAAGACCGACGAACCGAGCTTGGCGGTGACTCGTTCCAGGAACGCCGCGTTGGCCCGCTCGGTGACCTCGAACGTGTGCTCGCCCCGCCTGCGCAGCTCGCCGAACAATCGGCCCATGTGCTTCATCTGCGCCTCGATGGTGGTGAAGTACGACAGACCACTGTAGGAGTAGGGGCTGTTGAGGCTGAGGAAGTTGGGGAACTTCGGCACCGTGATGCCCTCGTAGGCCTGGAAACGGTTGTCCCGCCAGAACTTTCCGAGATTCACGCCGTCGCGTCCGATGATCTCGATGGCCGGGAAGTTCACGTCCCAGAGGTTGAAGCCGGTGGCCAGGATCAGCGTGTCGATCTCGGTCTTGTGCCCGTCGGCGGTGACGATGCCGTCCGGCTCGACGCGCTCGATCGCGTTGGTCTCCAGGCGCACGTGCGGCTGGTTGAACGTGGTGAAGTAGTGGTTGGAGAAGGTCGGCCGCTTGCACCCGAAATCGTAGTGCGGCGTCAGCTGCCTGCGCGTCTGCTTGTCGCGCACGGACGCCCGCAGATGCGCCTTGGCCAGCGCGGCCGCCCCCTTGTTCATCAGCTTGGCCTGCTTGAAGTGCAGCACCCCGACCACCATCAGTGCCTCCAGCAGGCTGGTGTTGACCAGCCGCGCGGCCTTCTGCGTGGCGGGAACCCGTTCGAAGAGCTTCCGCACCGGCACGGGGATCGCGGTGTCGATCTTCGGGACGACCCAGATGGGAGTGCGCTGGAACACCGTCAGTGCCTGCGCTTTCCGCGCCACCTCGGGCACCAGCTGCACGGCGGTGGCGCCGGTGCCGATGACGGCGGCCCTGCGGCCGGCGAGGTCGAAGTCGTCCTGCCACGCGGTGGTGTGGATGATCTTGCCCTGGAACGAATCGATGCCGGGGAACGGCGGAGTGTAGGGCTGGGAGAGGAACCCGGTCGCGGTGAGCAGGTACCGGCCGGTGATGGTCTCCCCGCCCGCGATGGAGACGACCCACTGCTGCTGCTCGTCGTCCCAGCGCGCGCCGTCGACGAGGGTACCGAAGCGCATCCGGCGGCGCAGGCCGTACTTCTCGGCTACGTGCTCGGCGTACTTCTTCAGTTCCGCGCCCGGCGCGAACAGCCGCGACCAGTGCGGATTCGGCTCGAACGAGTAGGAGTAGGTGACCGATGCGATGTCGACCGCCAGACCCGGATAGTGGTTGACGTGCCAGGTGCCGCCGAGATCGTCCTCCCGCTCCAGGATGACGTAATTGCTCAGACCGAGCCGATCGAGCTCTATGCCCGCCCCCATGCCCCCGAACCCCGCACCGACCACGACCGCGTCGTATTGAGGCGCCACACCGAACCTCCTGCTAGCTGAACCACATATCACGGAATGACGCATCATTCCGCTTGTGACGACTGTATCATCGGCTAGGTGACGAAGCCATCCACGCGTGCCGAGCGACGGAAAGCCGAACTGCGCCAGGAGATCATCGACACCGCATTCGTCTGTTTCGCCGAAAAGGGCTATCACGCCACCGGCATCGCCGACATCGCGGGGCATCTAGGCATCGGGCACGGCACCTTCTACCGGTACTTCAGCAACAAGCGCGACATCATCGACCACGTGATCGACGATCTGGCCGCGCGCATCATCGCCGCCCTCGGCACCGAGAACGCCCCGGACGCGGCCACCACCCTGGACGAGTACCGCGCCCAGATCGACCGCATCGGCGGCGCGCTCACCGAGATCCTGCTCGCCGACCGCAGGGTGGCCCAGCTGCTGCTGTTCCACGCCACCGGCATCGATGACGAACTCACCCAGCGGCTGTACGGACTGCTCGACACCGCCGACGCGCTCACCGCGGGCTATCTCGACCACGGTGTCGAGCTGGGCTACCTGCGCGCCGACCTGGACACCCGCAACACCGCGCGCGCGGTGACCGGCATGCTGATCGCGGGCATCGTGCACTCGCTGCGGGAACCGGACGAGGCCGAGATCGCCGGACTCAACCAGGCGATCCGCCGTTTGCTCGTGGACGGCGTTCGCAAGGATTGAGCGGCCCGGCAATCCCCCTGACACCACCACCGGGCGCTAGGGTGAGGCGCACTGATCCGACGCTTCGCCAGGGGGACGGCCCTTGTTCGCAAAAGGCCAGGGAAATCCGAAACTTTCCTTCCGAGCGGTCCGGCGCGCCGAGCCTGACAGAATGTCGCCTGTGACCCCGGAGGACGTGCGCCGCATCCGATTCGCGGCGCCGACGCTCGGGCATCGCGGTTACCACGCCGACGAGGTGGATGCCTTCCTCGAACTCGTCGCCGCGACCCTGGCCGGACAGGGCGCGCTCGCCGCGGACGAGCTGCGCCGGGTCAGCTTCGACCCGCCCCGCCTCGGGCAGCGCGGCTATCGCGCCGACCAGGTCGACGAATATCTCGATCAGCTGCGCACCGAGCTGGAGTTCCGGCAGCGCGGCGTCCGGCCGGTACCTGCCGCGAACGGCAACGGCCATCCCATGCTCACCCCTGACGACGTGCGTCGCATGCGCTTCACCCAGGCCCCGGTCGGGCGGCGCGGATACAACGAGGAAGAGGTGGGCGCGTTTCTCGACCTGGTCGCCGCGACCCTCGCGCACGGCGGCCCGGGCAGCCTGACCATCGACGACGTCCGGACCGTTCGCTTCACCGAGGCCCGCCTCGGCACTCGCGGCTATCAACGCGACGAGGTCGACGCTTTCCTCGACCTGGTCGCGGCCGCACTGCGCCATCGCTACTGACCGGCTACCCGGTCGCGCCGACGGCGCGGTTCATTCGAAGAGGTCGAGGGTGGGATGCGGCTCGCGACCGCGCACTTCGATGGAGCCGAAGACGAGGTCGGGCGGTGGAACCAGGCCGAGGTGCTCCCAGGCGGCAGCCGTGGCCACCCGGCCACGGGGAGTGCGCGCGACCATGCCCGCGCGCACCAGGAACGGTTCGCATACCTCTTCGACGGTCGCGGCCTCCTCCCCCACCGCCACGGCGAGGGTGGACACCCCGACCGGGCCGCCGCCGAAACTGCGGACGAGCGCGTCGAGCACCGCCCGGTCGAGACGGTCGAGACCGAGCACGTCCACGTCGTAGACCTCCAGCGCGGCCTGCGCGATGGGGCGGGTGATCCGGCCGTCGGCACGCACCTCCGCGTAGTCGCGGACCCGGCGCAGCAGCCGGTTGGCGATGCGGGGCGTGCCGCGCGAGCGGCCCGCGATCTCGGCCGCCGCCTCCTCGTCGATGACGACGCCGAGGATGTGCGCCGAACGTTGCAGGATGCGCAGCAGCTCCCCCGGCTCGTAGAAGTCCATGTGCCCGGTGAAACCGAAGCGGTCGCGCAGCGGGCCCGTCAGCGCCCCGGACCTGGTGGTGGCGCCGACCAGGGTGAACGGCGCGATATCCAAGGGAATGGAGGTGGCTCCCGGCCCTTTGCCGACGACCACGTCCACCCGGAAGTCCTCCATCGCCAGGTAGAGCATCTCCTCGGCGGGACGGGCCATCCGGTGGATCTCGTCGATGAACAGCACGTCGCCCTCGACCAGGTTGCTGAGCATGGCGGCGAGGTCCCCCGCCCGCTCCAGCGCGGGACCCGAGGTGATCCGCAGGGCGGTGCCCAGTTCCGTGGCGATGATCATCGCCATGCTGGTCTTGCCGAGACCCGGCGGGCCGGAGAGCAGGACGTGGTCCGGCGTGCCGCCGCGCTGTTTGGCGCCGCGCAGCACCAAGGCGAGCTGTTCGCGCACCCGGGGCTGGCCGATGAAATCGTCCAGCGACTTCGGGCGCAGACTGGCCTCGATCTCGCCGTCGGACTTCAGATAGCTCGCGCTGACCTGGGATTCGGGGGGTTCGTCGTGGTGGTCCATGACGCCTTACCTGTTCTTGCCGAGCAGGCCGAGCGCGGCGCGCAGGGCAGCGGAGGTGTCGGCGGTCGGCTGGTCGGCCAGCACCGCGTCGATCGCCTGTTCGGCCTGCTTGGCGGCGAAACCGAGACCGACGAGCGCCTCGGTGACCTGATCGCGCACCGGCGTGCCCACCGCGACGGACGTCGATCCGGGCGCACCGGAGGGCACCGGAACGAGATTCACCTTGTCCCGCAGTTCCACCACCATGCGCTCGGCGCCGCGCTTGCCGATGCCGGGCACCCGGGTCAGCGCCGTCACGTTGCTCTCGGCCAGCGCTTTGCGCAGCGCCTCGGGCTCCAGGACCGCCAGTACCGCCATCGCGAGGCGAGGGCCGACGCCGGAGACGGTTTGCAGCAGACCGAACAGGTCGCGGGCCTCCGTGTCGGCGAAACCGTAGAGCGTCATCGAGTCCTCGCGGACGATCATCGCGGTGTAGAGCCTGATCTCCTCGCCGCGGGTCAGCCCGGCCAGGGTGGACGGGGTGGCGTTGAGCCGGTAGCCGACGCCGGCCGCCTCGATCACCGCGTGGTCGAGGGCGATCTCGAGCACCTCACCGCGTACCGACGCGATCACCCGCGCACCGCCTTCCGTTGTTCGGCCAGCCGTTCGATGTACCGGCGCTGCGCCGCGGCCGCCGTGGCCTCCGCCGCGGCCATCCGTTCCAGCAGCGGCGCCCGCCAACAATGGCAGATCGCCAGCGCCAGCGCATCCGCCGCGTCCGCCGGTCTGGGCGCGGCCGGCAGGGCGAGGATGCGGGTGACCATCGCGGTGACCTGCTTCTTGTCCGCGCTGCCGTTGCCGGTGACCGCTGCCTTGACCTCGCTCGGTGTGTGGAAGGCGACCGGGATCCCACGGCGTGCCGCGGCCAGCGCGATCACTCCGCCCGCTTGCGCGGTGCCCATGGCGGTACGGACATTGTGCTGGGCGAAGACGCGTTCGACGGCGACGGCCCCCGGCCTGTAGGCGTCCATCCAGCGTTCGGCGGCGTCGGCCACCGCGAGCAGGCGATGGGCCAGATCCATGTCACCGGGCGTGCGCACCACGTCGACGTCCACGGCGGTGACCTTCCGCCCCGACCCGCCGTCGACGATGCTGAGGCCGCATCGGGTGAGTCCGGGGTCGACGCCCATCACCCGCACGACAACCCCTCTCCCGGACACGAACAATTGTTCGAGAGTCTAGCGGAGTCTTGCCCTTTCGCCGTCCAGCGACACGGTGGGCTATCCGCCGAGCACCGCCGCTCGTCCCGAAACGCCCGGCAAACCCAGCAACTCCGGATGCTTCGCGCGCGCCGCCCACTGTCGCGCGGGATCTGCGATCAAGCGCCGGGCAGTCAGATCGAGCAAGCCGCTGACGTTGGTCACCGTCGCGGCTACCACCCCGTCGGGCCGGGTCAGGACGTGCTCGACCCGATAGGTCTTGCCCTGCCCCCACTGCCATGCGCACGACACGTCCACCGTGTCGCCACCGCGTAGTTCGCGTTGGAAGCGAAGCACGGTCTCCAAGTTGACCGGCCCGAGACCCGACGCGATCAGTTCGTCGACCGAGACGCCGGCCGCCTGGACGCACGCGAACCGCGCATGGTCGGCGAATTGGTGATAGGCCGCGCCGGTGACGTGCAACTGCGGGTCCAGATCGGACACCCGGACTTCGATGCGGGTACTGAACGACACGGGGCGACTATGCCAGCAGGCAC
>NZ_BAFS01000177.1 GCF_000308415.1 Nocardia asiatica NBRC 100129
ACACCGTGACCCCTGGCCTGCTCCTCGCGGGCCTGCTGAGTCGCGCCCACCCGCAGCGTCGCCGCGGCGGACACGACCCCGCGTTCGCTTTGCTGAGCCACCAGCGCGTTCTTGAAATCGTCGTCGACGATTTCGGCGGCGTCGGCGGCTGAGTGCGGACGGTACACGATCGCGATACGTTTGCGCGGTACTTCCGGATTCGGCGCCAGCAGCCGCTGCAGTACCCGCTCGTCCACCGCGCCCTCCGGAGCGGCGTCCATCTCCCAGGTGACCGACCGGCCACCGTCGTGCACCAGGTGATCCCACTTCTCGTCGTGGGACACCGGGCCCGCGTCCGCCCAATCCAGGCCGTGCCCTTCGGGTTCGCCCGCGGCAACTTCGAGATCCGCCTGGGAGGCGGGGTCGTAGCTGCGGCGGATGAACGAGATCACCTCGTCGGCCGACATCGGCTGGGCGCGCACACCGGCTTCGGCCAGCGCGGCGCAGATGCCGGGCAGGCGGCGGCCGATCTCGACGGCCTCCTCCGCCGGGTTCTTGCGGCGCTCGGCGGTGGTGGCCTTGAACGTGATCGCCACCCGCGGCAGCAATTGCACCCGCTCCTGCGGCAGTTCGGTGGCCAGCTCGTACATCACCTGCTGGGCCAGCTCCGGCGCCTCCGGCCTGGTGATCGTGGAAACCTCGGTGAGCAAGCGGTTTCCGGTCTCGGGCACGGTGTCGATGACCGGCACGACGGCGACGATGTCGCTGGTCTGCCCGACCGAGGCCAGGAAGGTGCCCCACGCCGACACCCACCGGTCGATCACGGGCTGGTCCACCGCCTCGTGCCCCTGCGGCCACGCGCGCAGCACCACCGTGTACTGGGCGAACTGCGGGAGGTGGATCATGCCGAAGCTGTAGCCGCCCGCGTCGATGCCCTCGTACAGCTTGGAAGGCGCCAGCAGACCGGGCAGGCGGGTGACCCCGCCCGGGATCCGGGAAAAGCGACCGCCGCGGTACACGTGCTCGCCGCGATTGCGGGAGCGCATCCAGTTGAACATCATCAATCCCGTCTCGTAGCCCGAACGACCTCCGGTCCGCCATACCAGCGGGACCATCACGACGACACCGGCGCCGCCGACGATCATGCCCCACTGGAAGCCGCCGACCATCGCGGTGATCAGCGCCGTGATCACGACCGCGAAGCCGAGAACGGTTTCCTCCCAGCGCAGGCCGAACAGGCCCGCGCTGCGCGGCTTCTGCCAGAGCCCGTACGAGCGCCGCTCGTAGGTGTCGGTGAGTGTCATCGCGGAATGGTGCTCCTCCCGAGGTCGGGTGAACGGTTCGTCCAGCGGTCGCCCGCGACGTCACCCATGGCTTGATCGGCCCTGTTCAGCCCACCGCTCGCGGCGCGCGCCGCCCCGATCCGGCCGGCCGCCCTGGCCGCTCCGGACGGTACTCCGGCCGCGCCCGCAGGTCCGGAGGCGCGCGGGGCCGCGCCTCCCTGACCACCGCCGCCGCCGCGCGGCGGGGTCGGCCTCGGCACGCCGCCGCCACGCGGACCCGCGCCACCGGGCCTGGGTCCGGTCCCGCCGCCGCTCACATAGCCGGGCGCACCCGCCGCGGCGGTGCTCTTGACGCCGACCGCCTTGGTGCCCATGGCGCCCAGGCCCGCGACCGCGATCAAAGTGCCGCCGGCCGCGGTGAATCCGGAACCGCCGCTACCGACGATGGCGACGGCCGGGGTGACCAGTCGCATGAGCGCGGGCAGCACGAACGCCACGCTGCACAGCAGCACGATCGCGACCAGCATCCGCTGGGCCTGCTCACCGTCGGGCAGACCACCCGTGGGAGTGAGGCCGTCGACGTGACCCGCCGTGGTGAAAGCGATCATGTAGACGATCGCCGCCACCGGTTTCCACAGCATGAAGGCGATGATCCAGCCGATGAGCTTCTGGTAGGACTGCTTGCCGATGTTCATGCCGGAGGCCGCCGCCGCCAGCGGGAGCACCCCCGCCGCGATCACCAGCAGGCCCTGCCGGACGATGGCGAGCACGATCTGCGCGAGTGCGCCGAGCAGGCCGACGATCGCGATGATCAGCACCAGGCCGGGCGAGAACGCCTGCAGCTTACTGGTCTTCACCATCAGCTCGGCGAGGTCCTTGGCGTTGCCGTTGGTCGAGTCGTCGATGATCCACTCCGCGAAGCGGTCCGACGCCTGCGTGCCCGCGACGATCACCGCGCCGAGCATCCAGGAGCTGAACACGACGCGGGTGAACATCCGGAACGATTCGGCCGCCTCGTTCATCGCGGCCCCGCGTCTGGCTTCGGCCAAGCGCGCCCCGGAGAGGATCACCGACGCTATCAACAGCAGGATCTGCGCTTGATAGGTGTAGTCGTTGATCTTCGTGAACAGCGAGCCCGAATCGCTCACCGCCTCGTTGGGCACCTTCATCCAGAAGGTCAACGCCAGGATGATGGCCTCGCCGAGACCGTTCATCAGCGAATCGACCACCTTGCCGAAGGTCGAATCCCAGGCTTTGTCCTTCACCGCCGTCGCCGCCTGGTCCGGGTGCGTGGCGGCGTTGCCCGCCTTGCACGCGGCCGACGCGGCGTCACCGAGGGTGAAGCCGGGCAGTCCGAGGCCGTCGAGGGAGTCGTGGATCTCGTTGCACGTCTCGTCGAAGCCGTAGTTCTGGCCGTAGGCCACGGTCGGAGTCGCGATCATCACCGTGAAGATGACCGCGAGAATTGTGACTAGCCGCCTCACCATTGTGTCCACCCATCGATCGAACCGATCGTCTCGAGCGGCTGCGCGTCGCCCGCGGACGACTTCAGTCTCCAGCCACCGTCCCGCCATACCACGTTGAGTCTCATGGCCACCCAACTTCGCCCACCGTGCAGGAACTCACGGGTCTTGCGGGCGACACGAACAACAGCGAAATCGTCACCATAGCTTTCGATTCGGAATGCGTCGGACGCGTACAACAGTGGTTTGACACTCTCCGGCAGCACGTCCGGCACTTTGCCCTCGGCGATCTTGCGCTCTCGATCGGCGAGTTCCTCGGGCGTGAGGATCACCAACTGCCGCCACAGCGCGCGGTCGGTGGGCCGTGCCACGGTTCGCCAGTAGATCTGCTCGGCGGCCAGCGCGGCGCCCTGCGGTGTCCTGGCGAATCCCGACGGCACGCCGTTGTCGACGCGCGCCGGTCCGTCGGTCGTCGAGAACGGAACGACCGGGCCGCCGTACACCTGTTGCCAGCCGCCCGGCTGGTTCGTGCCGCCCGGCGCACCGGTCTGCCACTCCGGATCGGCCGGGGTCCGTAGCGCGCCCGACTGCGAAAGAGCCTGCCCGGCGGGGTCGTTGGGGATATCGAATCGATGCCCGAAGGAATCCTTGGCCGAACCCGCGAACGACGACCCGGAACTCCGCCCGCTCGGGTTCTCCGCCGATGTCGTCCGCGACACCTGCTCGTGCGGTGCGTCGTCCCGAACCGCGACCACGGTGACGACCGCGGCCAGCGCCACCGCGAGTACCGCACCGGCGCCCAGCACGGCCGACGGCATGCGCTCGGAAGACCTCCTGCGGCTCACCATCTCGTCCACCCCTGCAACGACTCGACGTACTCGGTCTGCGCATTGTTGGTGGTCGACGGCTTCAGCCGCCAGTCGCCCGCGTCCCACACCATGACCAGGCGCGTCGCCGCCCACAGCTGCTTGCCGTCCACGACCGGCCCCCTGGTGGCCAGCCGGATTATGGCGAGGTCGTCGGCGTAGTCGTCCACTTTGAACGCGTCCGACGCGACGAAGTAGCGGGTCACCTTCTCCGGCTGCTGCTCCGGCAGACGGTCGTCGGCCAGCGCTTTGTCGTAGGCGGCGATCTGCTGAGCGGAGACCCGCACCTGGCGCACGTACAAGTCGCGGTCGGCGGGACGCGCGTTGAGCCGATAGGTGATCTGGGCGGCGGCCAGCACCGCGCCCTGGGGGGTGTGCGAGTAGCCGACGGCCAGGTCGTCCTCGATCCGCGTCGGCCCGTCGGAGGTGGAGAACGGCACGGAGGCGCCGTACACCCGCTGCCAGCCGTGCGGTTCGGTGGTGCCTTCCGGCGCCGCGGTCAGCCAGTCGGGATCGCTGGGCTTGCGCTGCCGGGAGGGGTCCTGCGGAAGCGGTTGCCCCGCAGCGTTGTTCGGGACGTCCACGCGCCTGCCGAGGATGTCCACCTCCGGGGTCGCGAAGCCGGTGCCGCCGGAGCCCTCGGTGACGGCGGGTGCGCCGCCGACCTGCTCGTCGTCCCGGCTGACGAAGACGAAGATGCCGACCACCACGATGAGCGCCAGCACGGCGGCGGAGGCGACCACGCCGAAGGAGACACGATCGCGCGCGTACGACTCCCTGTCGCTCACGTCGGTGCCTCCAATTTCACGATGTCGGGGGGTAATGCGTCGATCGAATCGATGGGCCGGACGGTCGAGTCCGGATCCGGCAGTCGTAATCTCCAGTCGTCGCCGAACCACTCCACGGTGGTGTGGTGCACCGCTTTCGAGCGGTCGGAGTATTCGGTGTACACCTCGACGGTGGACTGCCGCTCGGTGTATCCGGTGATCTTGTAGCCCAGCAAGCGGGGTGCGAACTCCGGGCCCGCCGGTCCGGTGATGGACAACTGCACCCGGTTGATCGCCCACTCGTCCTTGGCGGGCCCGGGAACCACCTCGCGCGCCGCCACTTTCGCCCACTGGGTGTCGGCGGCAACCGCCAGCCGCACCGCATGGGTCAGCGCGGCGACGCCCGCGCCGCGCGGCGAGTGCTCGAAACCGGTGGCGGCGCCGTCGGCTGTCGACCGCGGGCCCTGGTCGGTGTGCGGCAGCGAGACGCCTTGGAACGGCTGCCACCGCACGTTGGTGGGAGCGGCCGTGAGGTCCGGCCCCGCCGAGTCCTCGCCGCCGCCGCAGCCGACCGCCGCGAACAGCAGCGCGGCGCCGACGACTCCCGCCGCGGGGCGGCGGATCTCGCGCCGCCACACCGGGGTGTCCTCCGGCCGCAGAACTGTCGAATTCATTCCCGCGTCGTCCCCGTCCCGCTCCGGCTCACGCGGGCAGGAACGCCAGGGCGATCCCCGACGCCGTGCTCGCCACCACAGCTCCCAGCAGACTCATCAGGACGCCGTGCGAGGCGTCGTTCATGGCCAGATCGCTACGGAAGGTCAGCCACAGCTTCCCCGCGGACACGATCATCCAGGCCAGGCACACCAGCAGGACGAACCACAGCAGCCAGTTCAGCAGCTGCATCAGCGGTGCGAGAACGTCGGCGGGCATCTGCTTGTAGGCCAGCGGCTCGGCCGCGAGCATGCGCACGGTACTCATCGCGGGCATCAGGTGCCGATGACGGCGTTCATGATGGTGCCCGCGCTGGTGGCGACCACGCCGCCGATCATCGCGCCCGCCACCATCTTCGGCGACTCCAGACCGCCGCCCGTCCACTTCTCCCAGGCGAACCGGCCGCCCGCGTAGACGATGCCGCAGATTCCGGACAGCAGGACGAACCACGTGAGATACCGCACCAGCTGCAGGATCTTCTCCGAGCCCGGCGGCGCCTCCGGCGTCGGATTACCGACTTGCGCGAGTACGGTGCCGTACGTGTCCTGCACGGCGAGGAGGAGCATGCTCATCGGGTGCCTTTCTCGAATAATGGGTGGTTGTCGCCGTTTCGATGCGGACGTTCACTCGTCGGGCGGCTTGCGCAGATCCGGTGACCGGCGGTCGTAGCTGGCCTCCTCCAGTGCCGTCCGAGCGGCCGCCACGATGTCGGCGCCGAGCTCCCGGACATCGAGCGGGACTTCCTCCAGCAGATCGAGCTTGCGCTTGCGCGGCGGCAGCGGATCGCCGGGCGACCACACCGGCAGCTGCTCCGGTTCGACCAGCGTCCACTCCTCGTACCACGGCACCTGCCACACCTGTCCGGCGAGCGATCCGACCACGTCGCGGTAGCGCCGGATCTCGGGAGCCATCCGGCCGGGGCGCGCGGCGACGGTGATCAGGCCGAGCACGTCGGAGGGACCGGCGAAGCCCGAAAGATGTTGGCGCAGAAGATCGTGCGCGCGGGACAGACCGGCGATGGTCTCCCTGGCGACCAGGACGACGAAGGGACTTTCGCGGTCGAAGACGCCGGGCCAGCGGCGGCCCGAATCCGCCGCGGGCGCAAGCACATGCGCGAGGGTACTGGCTCCGGCACCCCCGTGCACACCCAGCAGCCACACCAGCGGCGCACGGCCGACGCCCGGTACCGGACGGTCCCAGATGGCGGCACGGCGAGACTCCGGCGGGGCGATCACACCGGCGGGCGTGGGGTCGGGCTGACGCGGAAAAATCATGGCGGCGGTCATGATGCCACCCCGGCGAGCAGGCTCCCATATGCCCGGCGCGTCTCGGCGGCCAGCGAGGCGTGCCGCACGAGTTCACCACGGGCCAGGTGCGGATCGTAGGGAATCTCCAGAATGTCGCGGACCCAGCCGGACAGGTGCTCGCGCAAATGATCCGCTACCCGGGAATCGTCACCCGGGTACTGGTGCGAGATGACGATGGTGGTGTCGCCGACCACGCCGCCGCCGTGCCCCTCCCCCGCGTCGCCGAACTGATCATCGAGCCATTCCAGGGCGACCCGCAGCCGGTTGGCCGCGTCGGTGCGGGCCGGAATGGCAAGCACCAGAGCCACATCCGCGTCGTCGAGCAAGGGAAGCAGTTGCCTCGCGGCAATCGGGTGCCCTCCGTCGTAGACGGCGGTGTATCCCGCGTCGTGCACCGCCCGCGCCACCGTGAGATAGGTCGCACGCCTGCGCAACGGCGCGGCATCCCGCCAGAGCAGACCGATTCCCGAGGTCGCGCGCGACAGGCACTCCTTCAACGGCGCGGGCTCGTCGTCACCACGCCCGTACAGCCAACTCTGCAGACTGATCGGGTGCAGATGCTCGTCCGCGCCGCGCAGCGCGAGATCGCTGCCCGCGGAGGTGGCGTCCACCGCGACCGTCGGCGTCCCGCCCGTGCCGAGTTCACCCGCCAAGCCCAACGCCGTCGTGGTGGTACCCGCGCCACCGCACCCACCGACCACCAGAATCGGCCGCTGCGCCGGTTGATCCGCCTCGGAGCCGCCACCCTTGCCGCGCCGCAACCGCACCACCGGAGCCTTGGAACGCACCGGCCGGCCCGACGCCGCGCCCTCGCCGGGCGTCTCGTCGAGCCAGCGGCTCCAGTCCTCTCCCATCGCCTCTGCTCTCCTTTATCCGGCCGCGATACCCGTGATCAAGGTGCGGCCGTCGATCACCGCGGTGGTGACCGTCTGTCTGTTGTACGTGGCGGGCACGCCGCCGGGCCGGTACTCGGTCACCTCCACCGAATACCGGTTGTCACCGCTGCTCACGATCCGCACGCAATGCGCGGTGCCCACCGGGACCGAGTCGATCCCCCGCTGAATGACCCAGGCGGGCTGGACGTCGGCATCCGGCGCGACGGCCGCGCGGGCCCGTTCACCGGAGCGTTCGACGTAGTACGCGTACTGGAACGACAGCACCGCGTCGGGTCCGGAGCCCGTGCCGCCCGCCTCCGCGCTGCGCACGACCCCGTCGGTGCGTTCGGTGGGGCAGGCGCCCGCGCTGATCGCGCGCGGATCGGCGCCCGCCCGCGCGCCGCCGACGGTGAGCTGCACCGACTCGGACATGTGCGAGTCTCTCGGCGAGGCGGCGCGATCTGCCGCGGTGCGCAGCAGGAGCAGCACGCCCACCGCGGCCACAGCGATGACCAGCACCGCCACGATGACGATGATCAGCAGTCGCGCCCGGCGCACGGCGGGGTGGGCACGGGCGGCTTGCCGCAGCGCCCGCGACACCGCGGGACGCGGGCGGTCCTCCGGTTCGCGTTCGTCGTCGTCGGCCCACGGGAACGGACCGACCGTCGGGGGCGCGACGTAGTCGTCGTCGGGACCGGGCGCGTGGCCGGTCACGACCCAGTCCGACCATCCGCCGGTGAACTCGCTGCGCTGCGCGGGCAGATCCGCCGGGACCTCGTCGGGTCTGCGCTGCCACGGCTCGTCGTCGTCGCGAATGTAGTCCGGATAGCGGGAAGGCCCGTCGTCGTCCGCGGGGGCGATGACGTTCGGCTCCGCACGCTTGCCTGTCTCCGGCGCGTCGGCCTCCGGCTCCAGAGCGCCGTACCAGCGGGAAAGCTGTTTGTACGACTTCAACATTCCCCCATTCCCGCAGAGCAGGGCACGCAGTATCGCATCGTCGGACCCTCTCGGCGATCAGTTCGTGGAGAACGGGTAGGCGTCGGGTATGCCGGGTCGGTCGGTGGGCGGAATCGATGTCACGCCGCCGGATGAGGCGCCATCGGCTCCTGTCCCGAACGGAAATTGTCCCGTACCGGACGAACTCGGCGTGGGAGACGCGCCGGAGCCGTCCCCGAAGAATCCGGTGGGCTGCTTCTCCAGCACGCCCCGCGGCTCGGCATTGCCGCCGAAGGCGTCGGCGACGTCGCGGGCGACCGCCGCGAACCAGTCCGCCACGAACTGGGTGGGCGCGACCCCGTTCGCCGAGACCGTCGCGCTGCCGTAGCCGGTGTGGCGCGCAACGGTGTCCCAGTAGCGCACCCAGGTGGTCGTGTTCAGCAGCTCGCTGTTGTCGGTGACGTTCTGCACCACGGCGTCGAACGCCTGGGTGACCAGCCGCACTCCGGTGGTCGGCGGAATCAGCTGGGGAATGGCGCCCAGCAGCTTGGCGCCGAGCAGCAACAGCGCGGCGGGCGGATTCGCCAGGCCCGCGGTGGCCAGCTCGGAGATGTTCGCCGGGGCGATGACCGCCCGGACCACCGCTACCACGGAGTTCAACCCGATCATGCCGACCTTCAGCAGCGCCTGCAGGGCCGCGGGCAGATTCAGCGGCGTGCGCGGGTCCGAAGCGTCGGCCAGACGCTGCGAGATCGACTTCTGCGGCGAGATCGCCAGTGTGGCCAGCGAATTGCCCTGGACGTCCTCGTCGACCACTCGGGCCGCGGTCTTGATCGAGGTGAACGCCAGCGCCTGCGCGATCGACACCAGCGAGGCGATCGGGTCGCCACCGCTGAGCTTGGACTGGCCGACCACGTTGGCGACCGCTTTCAGGATGGGCGCGCCGTCCGGGGCGTCGCAGGCGAGATCGCCGGCCGCGCAGAAACTCGCCACCCGGCCGGTGAGCGCCCCGAAATTGGCGGCCTTGTCCCGTTCCGGGCCGATGCCGCCGCCGGTGGCGGGCGCCTGCGGCAGGGCGGCGATGGAGCCGAGCCGGTCACCCGAGGTTCCGGGGGCGGGGTCCGGCGTCGCCTTGCCCGGCGACCCGGGGAACAGCGGCGCGCCCGGATTGCGCGTGGGATCGCCGAACAGCGCGACGGCGGCGACCTTCTCGGCGGGCAGTACGCCGCGGCCCTGGCCGATCTCCTGGGCGAACATCGACGCGACATGCGCCCCTTGCGAATACCCGACGATCGCGAAGCGGGTGTTCGGGCAAGTGTCCGCGACAGTTCCGGCCATGCTCCGCAAACGGTCGAGGCCGCCGGCCACCGATTCCGAGTAAGGCGCCGCGCCACCGGCGGTCACACCGCCGAAGCCGGATTCGTATGGCACATAGGCCCGGTCGACCAGACGGGTGTCGGGAGCTTTCGCCATCATCGGGCGGAAGACGGTGGAGAGCATGCCGGTGTCGGTGGTGGGCGCCGCGTCCGGCGAGGACTCACCGGTGCCCTGAATTCCCAAGGCGTACAACGCCGGACAGGCCGCGAGACGAATGTCGGTGGACGGACCGGCGGGCTGCGACGGCTCCGCCGCGGCGACACCTGCGGTCGCCACAGCCACGGCGAGTGCTACCAGCATCCCCGAGAGTCTTGCCGTGTATCCAGTCATAGCGATCCGCAATCGAGTCGTCTGCCGCAGCCACCAAAACGCCATGAAACGCAATAGACGGTAACAGATTCCGGCTATTACTGCCGCATCGACGGAAAACTTCCGTGACACGCCGACATGAACGCGACACACCGCGGCGCGTTCCCCGACTCGGTCCGACAAGTTTCCGACAACCGCGGGCCTAAGGCAACCCACGGCCCCGCTGGGGCGCGCGCGAAACCCCTTGCGTCGACAGTTAATTAATAGCTATCGCCAGTGCGGAGACGGCCGTCAGGCCGCCGAGGTGACGCGGTAGACGTCGTAGACGCCCTCCACGTTGCGCACCACGTTGAGCAAGTGCCCCAGATGTTTCGGATCGCCCATCTCGAAGGTGAACTTGCTGATCGCCACCCGGTCGCCGTGCGTGGCCACCGACGCGGACAGGATGTTGACCTTCTCGTCGGCCAGCACCTTCGTCACGTCCGACAGCAGCCGTGTGCGATCGAGCGCCTCGATCTGGATGGCGACCAGGAACACCGAGGACGGCGAGGGCGCCCAGGAGACCTCGATGATCCGTTCGGCCTGATCGCGCAGCGACCCGGCGTTCGTGCAGTCGGTGCGGTGCACGCTCACCGCACCGCCGCGGGTCACGAAGCCCATGATCTCGTCGCCGGGCACCGGGGTGCAGCATTTCGCCAGCTTGGCGACGGTGCCCGGGGCGCCGGGAATCAGCACGCCCGCGTCGCCGGTGACGCGCTGCCTGCTCGGCGTCGTCGACGGGGTGGAGCGCTCGGCCAGCTCGTTCTCCACGTCGCCGATGCCGCCCAGCTGGGCCATCAGCCGCTGCACCACGTGGTGCGCGGAGACCTGGTGCTCGCCGACGGCGGTGTAGAGCGTGGAGATGTCGGTGTAGTGCAGCTCGTGGGCGACCGCGGTCATCGCGTCGACGCTCATCAACCGCTGCAGCGGCAGCCCGACCCGGCGGACCTCCTTGGAGATCTGCTCCTTGCCGCTCTCCAGCGCCTCCTCGCGCCGTTCCTTGGCGAACCACTGGCGAATCTTGGCCTTGGCGCGCGGCGACACCACGAAGTTCTGCCAGTCGCGGCTGGGTCCGGCATTCTGCGCCTTGGAGGTGAACACCTCCACGACCTCGCCGTTCTCCAGCTGTCGCTCCAGCGCGACCAGGCGCCCGTTCACCCGGGCGCCGATGCAGCGGTGGCCCACCTCGGTGTGCACGGCGTAGGCGAAGTCCACCGGCGTCGACTTCTGCGGCAGCGTGATGACGTCGCCCTTCGGCGTGAAGACGAAGATCTCCGGCGACTTCAGGTCGAAGCGCAGCGACTCCAGGAACTCGGCCGGGTCGGCGGCCTCGCGCTGCCAGTCCAGCAGCTGGCGCATCCACGCCATGTCGTCGACCTCGGCGGTGTCGTTGGAGTGCTTGCCGCGGGTCTCCTTGTAGCGCCAGTGCGCGGCGATGCCGAACTCCGCGGTGCGGTGCATGTCCTGGGTGCGGATCTGCACCTCCAGCGGCTTGCCGTCCGGCCCGACCACGGTGGTGTGCAGCGACTGGTAGACGCCGTAGCGCGGCTGGGCGATGTAGTCCTTGAACCGGCCCGCCATGGGCTGCCACAGCGAGTGCACCACACCGACGGCCGCGTAGCAGTCGCGTACCTCGTCGCACAGGATGCGGATGCCGACCAGGTCGTGGATGTCGTCGAAGTCCTTACCCTTGACGATCATCTTCTGGTAGATCGACCAGTAGTGCTTCGGGCGGCCCTCGACGATCGCGTTGATCCGGGAAGCGGCCAGTGTGTTGACGATCTCGGCCCGCACCCTCGCCAGGTAGGTGTCGCGGGAGGGCGCGCGGTCGGCGACCAGCCGGACGATCTCGTCGTACTTCTTCGGGTGCAGGATCGCGAAGGCCAGGTCCTCCAGCTCCCACTTCACCGTCGCCATGCCGAGGCGATGGGCCAGAGGCGCGATGACTTCCAAGGTCTCCTTGGCCTTCTTGGCCTGCTTCTCCGGCGGCAGGAAACGCATGGTGCGCATGTTGTGCAGCCGGTCGGCCACCTTGATCACCAGCACGCGCGGGTCGCGGGCCATCGCGATGATCATCTTGCGGATGGTCTCCGCCTCGGCCGCGGCGCCCAGGTTGACCTTGTCCAGCTTGGTGACGCCGTCGACGAGGTGGGCGACCTCGGAGCCGAAGTCCTCGGTGAGCTGGTCGAGGCTGTAGCCGGTGTCCTCCACCGTGTCGTGCAGCAGCGCGGCCACCAGCGTGGTGGTGTCCATGCCGAGTTCGGCGAGGATGTTGGCCACGGCGAGCGGGTGGGTGATGTAAGGGTCGCCGGATTTGCGGAACTGGTGCTTGTGCCGCTCGTCGGCCACGTCGAAGGCGCGCTGCAGCAAGGTCAGGTTCGCCTTCGGGTACAGCTCGCGGTGCACGGTGGCCAGCGGCTCGAGCACCGGCTTCACCGCTGCGATACCGCGCTGACCGGTCATGCGGCGGGCCAAGCGCGCCCGCACCCGACGCGAAGCCGAGGTCGGGACGGCCGCGGAGGCGCCCGGCTGACGCGGCGGCGCGGCGTTCGCCGGTGGGGCCGGTTTCGGGGGCTGCGCGGCGTCGGTGGCGCCCGCACCGTTCGACTGCGGGCCCGACGTCGATTGCTCGACCTTCGCCTCGCCCAGATGCTGAGTCATGCCACCACCTCTCCGCGCCTCGATCGGACCACCCTATCCGACCGGTGCAACCTCCCGGACCACCAACTTTAGTCCGGGCGGAGCCCCGACGTCCGCTCAGCTAACGAAGGATGCGCACCGGCGTCGACGGGTGTCGAGGCCGGGAGGTTCCGGGCACACCTTGCAACCGGTACATACCGGGCGCACTCGATCTGCCGAGCACAGCTCCATCCCCTCGGCACCGTGCACCGACCACACGGCCGGACCGGTGCCGACCAGCGTTTTCAGGCCCGTCAGGCCAGCAGCGCCGGATTCGATATCGAGTTCTGCCCGGGACAACCGAAGACCGTTCAGCCGACCGGTCCGGGCTCGGTCAGCGAACGGCGGCGGGCTGAGGCTCGGCGAACGGCGAGTGGGCGGGCACGGAGTCGGGCACCAGGGAACGCCCGTCGACATCCGTGGTGGGGGCGACGTCGAGGATGTCGAGCACCGTGGGCGTGATGTCCACCAAGGTCGCTCGCGTACTGGTGGCGCCGGGCGGGAAGTCGGGGCCGCGAGCTATGACGAAATTGGTCGTCTCGTCCGCCGACTGGCCGCCGTGCCCGCCTTTCGCCGTGTGACCGTGGTCGGCGGTGACGAGCACCGTCCACCGTTCGGCGGGATGCGCGGCGGCGCGGGCGTCCACGGCGGCGACGATGCGGCCGACCAGCGCATCGATGCGCGCCACAGCGTCGAGGTAGGCGCGCGAGGCGCCACCGGCGTCGTGACCGGCGCGGTCCACCTGGTCCAGATGGGTGAAGAGCAGATCTGGCGCGAATCGGCCGATCGCGGTGACCACGGCGTCGGTGGTGGCGGCATCGGTGCGGGACTCGTCGGGATCGTCCGGCGCGGGAGCGGTGGAGACGACGACGTCGGCGCGCGGACTGCCGCTGCCGGTCATGGTCGCGATCTGGTCCCAGGTCGCGATGGACTGCGTCTTCAGCCCCGGCCGGGCGCGTTCGAGCTGGGTGAAGACCGTCGGGTACCGGGTGAACGGCGCGGCGGTGAACCGGTTGTCCGTGATGCCGTGCTTGCGATCCCACACGCCGGTCAGCACGGTGGCCCAGGAGGGACCCGAGATGGTGATGTGCGGAGCGATCGAGGACCGGCTCAGTAGGCCCGCGCCGCTCAGCCGCAGCAGATTCGGCGCCTGCGCTTGCTCGATCTTGCTGTACATCAGGCCGTCCAGGCCGATCACGACCACTTTGGCCGCCTGCGCCTCCCCCTCGGCGACGCCGGCCGGACCGGACAACGGAAGGAAAGCGGCCGCCGCGACGGCGGCAACTTTCGGCAGCAGTCGCGCTCGGCTCATACCGCGAACCATGCGGGATCATCCGGCACGGGCGATAGCTCGCCGCAGTGGAGTTCACGGACGTTTCATCGTCGGCCACATTGCCCGTAGCCTCACTGAACAGTCCTTGAACAAGGCATAGCCGAAAGCTATATCCCAACTTCACGTTCGGCCGCGGTCCGGTGAACGCCGCGTTTCCGGCGGGCGACGCGATCAGCGTGCCCATCGCGCACCACCGGCGGTGCGACACCGTCCCTTGACACGGCCTTCGCCGATATGGCTGGCTGGCCTCGTGACCGTAGGATGCATACGCGTCGCGGCCGTCGGCGACCTCCATATGCGCGCGGCCGTCGCCGGACGTTTCCGTCCCGATTTCCTCCGTCTGGCCGCGGACGCCGATGTCCTTTTGCTGGCAGGCGATCTCACCGATGGCGGCGCCGAAGCGGAAGCGGATCTGCTGTGCGCCGAACTCGAGGGTCTGCCGGTGCCGGTGGTCGCGGTGCTGGGCAATCACGACCACGATCGGAGATCGGGATACCGGATCGCGGCGCGGCTCACCGAGCTGGGCGTCCATGTGCTGGACGGCACCGCGATCACTCTCGAGATCAACGGAATCCGGCTCGGCATCGCCGGAGTGATGGGCGGCAGCGGTGGTTTCCCCGG
>NZ_BAFS01000176.1 GCF_000308415.1 Nocardia asiatica NBRC 100129
CGCGAACTCCGCTCGCCACGGGACCGGTCCGCGTGCGCCCGGTCGGCGCGCACGGCGTCGGCCCGGCCCGCGCCCGCTCGCGCACGCCGCTCGGCGGCGCGCCGGTCGGACGGGTCGACGCCCAGCCGGTCCTCGTTCACCCGCGCCGAATCCCGTGCGGGCCGCCGCCGCTCCGGCCGCTGCCCCCACTCGTCCCGGCCGGATTGCTCGAGTCGCCTGCGGCGTGCGTCCTCGTCCCGTTCCCGTACGGGTGGCTCGTAGTCGCGTGCCATGAATCGCTCACCCCGCCAGTGCCTTCGGAATAGTGGCATGCTCCGGCAGGATCACCCCGCAACCGAGCGAAGCCGCGAAGGCCGCCGCCTGGTAGCGGTAACACCGCCGAATCTTCAAGCGCGCCTGCGTCGACAGATCGCGCGTGATGGCTTCGATGCGCGGCAGGTCACCGCGCAAGGGCTCGGTGATGGTCACCAGCGCCCCGAAGCGGGTC
>NZ_BAFS01000175.1 GCF_000308415.1 Nocardia asiatica NBRC 100129
CGGCGGTCAGCAGCGAGTTCTCGCCGAGGTCGCTGAGGATCAGCAGGCGGTCCGGGAGGCTGTGCGCGATCAGATACGCGCCCGGCCGGTGTTCCCGGCTCAGCGCGGTGGTGAACTGGTAGGACACCGTCTCGCGGAGGAAAGCGGAATCGATGCTGGCCACCCCGGGCGCCAGCCCGCCGGTGCGGCGATCCTGGGCGGCGCCGCGAACCTGCTTGATGATCAAGGTTCGGGGTAACGAGAAGGCGTTCTCCGCTACACGCACGCGTAGGACCGTCGTCCTACCACTACCGCTGAGTTCGATCGGATCGCTCAGCTTTACCGGAGCACCCATTCGCTTTGTGAGCAACTGTTGCGCTGCGGACACGACTTCGGCGGCGCGTTCGGCCAATAGTGCGGTCATCGCCTCTCAAGTTACTCGCATCCGGTCACTTCTAGCGAGCGGTTACACAACCTTTCCGCGTCGCTCGGCGTGTCCGCGGCGCGGCCGGAGCGCGCCCGCAGGTCGCTTGACACCTCGACAGCGGTCGGGTTGTCTCATCGTCAACTGCCATGCGCCACACCGCAAACCAGTTGAGTGGAAAGGTCTACGCATGACCGAAACCCCGCCTCCCGCATCCAGGCAATCAGCTGGTGGCGCTTCCTCCCCGAAGGACGACGAACGCTTCGCGCCACTGCCTGGCCAGCACGAGAGCCCGAATCCGCAGGCTCCCGGCCCGGGAATGGGCCATCCCCGCCACGAGATGGCGGGTTCGTCGGGATATCCGCAGTTCGAGGGCCCGGGCGCGGCGCACTACGGCAGCGAACCGATCGAGCCGCCCCCGCCCGTGGGCGCTCCGCATCCCAGCTACGGCCCGCAGGGCACCGGGCCTGGGTGGGGTCCGCCGGGCCCCGGCCAGGCCCAGGAGCCGGTCTACGGCTACCAGCAGGTGCCGGTGGGGCCGAGCACGCTGGACGTCGGTCAGGCGCTCAGCTACGGCTGGGCGAGATTCCGGGCCAATCCGGGGCCGTGGATCGGGGTGACCGCGGTGGGCGTGGTCATCTACCTGGCGTTCCTGCTCGTCGTGCGACTCACCGACCCGACCACCATGCTGCCGGTGCTGCTCATCTTCCTGGCGGTCATGGCCGCGATATGGCTGCTGCAGGCGGCCATGGTGCGCGGCGCGCTGTTCGAGACCGACGGCACACCGCCCCCGTTCGGCGCGTACTTCCGCTTCATGAACGCGGGCAACGTGCTGCTCACCGCGCTGCTGGCGTTCACGCTGACCTTCCTCGGCTCGGCGATCTGCCTGGTCCCCGGCCTGATCGCCGGCTTGCTGTGCATGTTCTCGCTGCATTTCGTGGTCGACCAGGACCAGGGGCCGTTCGAAGCGCTGAAGTCGAGCTTCACGCTGGTGGTGGCCAACGCCTGGCAGGTTCTGCTGCTCGCGCTGGCTGTGCTCGTGGTGACCTTTCTCGGCCTGCTGCTGTGCGGACTCGGCCTGCTGGTCGCGGGCCCGGTCGCCACCATCGCGGTGACCTACGCCTATCGCACGCTCACCGGCGGCACCGTCGCCGCCTACTGAAGCGTGGTCAGCCGCCGATCCGGGCACGCATCCCGATCCACCGCTTGAATCGCCCCACCGGTCCGGCCTCGCTGCCCGCGCGAGGCCGGAGCGCGAGCACCACGACCCCGGCCACCACGATGCCGGCCATGTTCACAGCGAGCTGCCCCGCGGACAGGAACGCCACCCGCCACTCTCCCAAAGTCGCCGCGACGACGGCGAATCCGGCCGCGGGCACCGTCGTCACCGAGATGAACACGCCGACCAGCGCGGCCGATTTCGCGGTGACCAGCGACAGCATGCCCGCCGCGCCCGCCAATAGCGCGACGACCAGGGAGAACGGCCCGACCTGGTAGATGAAATCGACGTCATCGATGCTCGACACCCCGTCGATGGTGATCCAGCCGACCTGCTCCCACACCACTGTCGCCAGCAACGTGACGACCATCGCCACGGGAAAGCCGACCGCGAGCGCGAACGCCGATCGCCGGACCAGCTGGAAATCCCTGCGCACCATCGCCACCGCGAAAGCCGCCAGTGGCCCGAATTCGGGGCCGACGACCATGGCGCCGACGATGGTCACCGGCGAATCGGTCGCGACGCCGACAGCGGCGAGCAGGCAGGCGATCGTGAGGAACGCCAGGAAGGTCGCGTTGAGGCTCGACTCCTCGTGGGTCTGCGCGACCAGTTCCTCCCATACCACCGCGTCGCTCGGATCGCCGGGCGCCTCGTGCACCGCACGTTCCCCCGCCTCCGACAGGACCGTCTCGACCGGTGTCAGCGTCAATCCGCCGGACCGGCAGACGCCCAGCCCGGTCAGGTCCTCCAGTACGTCGTTGGCGGCCTCACGAGCCACGTCCGCCTGCACGAGATCGCCCTTCGGCTCCAGCGCGACACCGCGTGCCAGGGTCACGTGCGTGACCCCGGGATCGGCGGCGAGCACCGCGAGCACCTCGTCGGTGATCTCCGGCGAGCTGATCAGGCGCAAGTGCAGCAACGGATGCCCCTCCCGATAGGCGTCCTCGGGCAAGGACGCGGCTGACCGGAAGGTACCTTTCGCGCGGACGCTCCGCTACGACGCGGTCTCGACGGCGGTTGTCTTCTTCTGCTCCGGCTTGGCGTCCAGTCCCGCCTCTTTGCGCTGCTGCGCGGTGATCGGCGCGGGCGCGTCGGTCAGCGGGTCCACGCCGCCGCCGGTCTTCGGGAACGCGATGACCTCGCGGATCGAGTCCTCCCCGGCCAGGAGTGCGGTGACCCGGTCCCAGCCGAAGGCGATGCCACCGTGCGGCGGAGCCCCGAAGGCGAAAGCGTCCAGCAGGAAGCCGAACTTCTCCTGCGCCTCCTGCGAGCTGATCCCCATTACCTCGAAGACGCGTTCCTGCACGTCGCGGCGGTGGATACGAATCGACCCGCCGCCGATCTCGTTGCCGTTGCAGACGATGTCGTAGGCGTAGGCCAGCGCCGAGCCCGGGTCGGTGTCGAAGGTGTCCAGCGACTCCGGCTTGGGCGAGGTGAAAGCGTGATGCACCGCGGTCCACGCGGAGTGGCCCACCGCCACGTCGCCGCTCGCGGTGGCCTCGACGGTCGGCTCGAACAGTGGCGCGTCCACGACCCAGACGAACGACCAGGCATCCTCATCGATGAGCCCGACCTTGCGGGCGATCTCGACCCGCGCCGCCCCGAGCAGCGCCCGCTGCGCCTTCGGCGCGCCCGCGGCGAAGAACACACAGTCACCGGGGACCGCGCCGACGTGCTTGGCCAGCCCCTCGCGCTCGGCTTCGCTCAGGTTCTTCGCGACCGGCCCGCCGAGCGTGCCGTCCTCGTTCACCAAGATGTACGCCAGCCCCTTGGCGCCGCGCTGCTTGGCCCATTCCTGCCAGGCGTCGAGCTGTCGCCGCGGCTGGCTCGCGCCGCCCGGCATGACCACCGCGCCCACGTACGGCGCCTGGAACACCCGGAACGGGGTGTCGGCGAAGTAGTCGGTGCACTCGGTGATCTCCACGCCGAAGCGCAGGTCGGGCTTGTCGGTGCCGAAACGGCGCATGGCCTCGGCGTAGGTCATGTGCGGGATCGGGGTCTGGATCTCGTAACCGACCAGCTTCCACAGTGCGACGAGGATCTCCTCGGCCAGCAGGATCACGTCCTCCTGACGCACGAAGCTCATCTCGATGTCGAGCTGGGTGAACTCGGGCTGCCGGTCGGCGCGGAAGTCCTCGTCCCGGTAGCACCGCGCGATCTGGTAGTAGCGTTCGATGCCGCCGACCATGAGCAGCTGCTTGAACAGCTGCGGGCTCTGCGGCAGGGCGTAGAAGCTGCCCGGCTGCAGGCGGGCGGGCACCAGGAAGTCACGCGCGCCCTCCGGCGTGGACCGGGTCAGCGTCGGGGTCTCGACCTCCACGAATTCGTGGCGGGCGAGCACCTCCCGGGCGGCCGCGTTCACCTTGGACCGGAGCCGGATGGCGTGCGCCGGGCCCTCGCGGCGCAGGTCCAGGTAGCGGTGCTTCAGGCGCGCTTCCTCGCCGGGCTGCTCGTCCAGCTGGAACGGCAGCGGAGCGCTCTCGTTCAACACCTCGAGCTCGCTGACGTTCACCTCGATGGCGCCGGTGGGCAGTTCGGGGTTCTCGTTGCCGCTGGGCCGCGCTTCGACGGTGCCCGTGACCCGCACGCAGTACTCCGCACGCAGCCGGTGCGCCTGTTCGGCGGGTTCGCCCTCGCGGAACACCGCCTGCGCGACGCCCGACGCGTCGCGCAGATCGATGAAGATCACCCCACCGTGGTCCCGCCGCCGGGCCACCCAGCCGGTGAGAGTGACGGTTTGACCGGCGTGCTCGCTTCGCAGCGAACCAGCCAAGTGGGTGCGCAGCACGGGGTTCCTTTCGACGACTCGGCACCGGGCGCGGTGTGACCAGGTGCGAGACCATCGTAGTGAGACACATTCCCCGAGCGGAAACCGATATCGCCGCGCCCGTGCCAAGCTGTATTCGCGGGAGTGCGCACCGGGGTTCGTACGACCGAGGGCGCGTGACCCCGACGGACAAGCGAGAAAGCGACGACGATGACCTTCAACGAGGGCATGCAGATCGATCCGGACCGGGTTTCCTCCGGTGGTCCCGGCCTGGGCGGCAAACTCGCGCTGGGCGGCGGGGCGGGCGGACTCATCGTGCTGGTCCTGACGCTGTTGCTGGGCGGCGACCCCGGCTCCATCCTCGGCGATTTCACGGGCTCGCCCGGGCAGACCCAGACGCAGCCGGGCACGGCGGGCACGCCGAGCCATTGCAAGACCGGCGCGGACGCCAACAAGTACGTCGACTGCCGAGTCGCGCTCACCGCGCAGAGTTTGGACGCGGTGTGGTCGGCCGAGTTGCCGAAGCAGGCAGGAAAACGCTACGCCGAGCCGAAAGTCGTGCTCTTCTCCGGCGCCACCTCGACCGGCTGTGGCAACGCCACCAGCGACGTGGGCCCGTTCTACTGCCCGGCCGACCGGACCGCCTATTTCGATACCAGCTTCTTCCAGGATCTGGTGGATCGCTTCGGCGCCAGCGGCGGCCCGCTCGCGCAGGAATACGTGGTGGCGCACGAGATCGGCCATCACATCCAGAACATGCTCGGCGATCTCGGTCGCGCGCAGCGCGATCCGCGCGGTCCGGAGTCCGGCGCGGTGCGCACCGAATTGCAGGCCGACTGCTACGCGGGCATCTGGGCGCATTTCGCGGACAAGCAGCCCGCGCCCGGCAGCGACCAGCCTTTCCTGCGGCCACTGTCGGACAAGGACGTCAGCGACGCGCTGTCGGCGGCCGCGGCGGTCGGCGACGACCGCATCCAGCGCGCGGCGCAAGGCCGGGTGAATCCCGAAGCCTGGACCCACGGCTCGTCCGAGCAACGCCAGAAGTGGTTTCTCACCGGCTACCGGACCGGCCAGGTTCGTGCGTGTGACACCTATTCGGCGCAGGATCTGAACAATCCGCCCACCGTGCGGTAGAACCGGATCGGACCCGAACCAGCGCGCCGGTACCGCCAGGGCCGGCGCGCTGTCATGATCTACGGCAGTCCGCCTGCGCCGCAGGCGAAACGGACAGCACCGGAAGATGGGATCGATGCGAGTTACGAAAGCTGTTCTGCTGGTTGTGCTGCTGGTCGTCGCCGTGGGCTCGGGCGTCGCGACAGCCGACCCGGCCCTGGATCGCCCCAGTGCGCTACCGCCGATCGCCGCGCCGCTGGCGTTGTTGACGCTGACCACCATCCCGGACGGTTGGCAAACCCGCACGGATCTCCGTCCGCAACTGGAGATCTTCGCCGACGGCCGTGCGGTCAGCAGCCCCGACGCCGTGGCCGCCGATCGCCGTCCCGAGACTCCGCCGAAGCGGATCGACGGTCGCATCCCGCCCGAGGTGCTGAGCGCCGCGCTGGCCGAGACCACCGCGCTGGCCGCGGCGGATCTCGGCGTGCCGAGGCCCATCGACCAGAGCAGCCGCATCATCGACTACATGCCCGAGTCATCGGCGCAGGACGTGCATTTGGTGGTGTACTCCCCGGAAATCACCGAGGGGCTCGGCGCCGAGCAGCAAGCCGCTCGCAAGCGTTTCGCCGACCTCTACAGGAAATTGCTCGACGCGTTCGTCCAGGACAACTGACATTCGCTGGTCACCCGGCCCGAACGGCGACGATCCGTTCGGGCCGGGTGCCGTGGCGCAATCCCCGGAGTCGGGTCAGAACTGGTCCTGCTCGTAGTCGGAACTGATGATCTCGTCGGAGTGCGTCGCACCGATGACGTCCGGCGTGGATTCGCCGAGCGGTCCGGTGAGGTCGTCGTTGCCGGTGGGGCTCTGATACGGCTGCACCGTGCGCGAGTGCTCCTCTTCGTTGCTCCGCTGCCCGGCGGCGGCCGGGCCGCCCATGAAGCTGCTCGAACCGGCCGGTGTGGTGGCGGGTGTGCCGGTACCCAGCGGAACACCGGGGACACCGGCGACCGAGCGAATCGGCGGAACCGTGGTGCCGGGCAGGCCGCTGGCTTTGGGCACCGAGGGCGTGCTCGGGCTTCCGGACCGGTTGGGGCTGCTGCCGAGCAGCCCGCTCGGCACACCGTGGTTGGAACTCGGGCTGGGTGTGTTGTGCACCGACGACGGCGTGGTGGTGGTCGGATTCGACGTCCCTGGCGTGTAGGAGTCCAGGCCCGCCGCCTTCGTCGCGGTGTCCGACGCGGTGGACTGCGCCTGCTCCAGAATCGGCTGGCCGACATTCTGTGCCAGCGCCTGCGCCACCTCCTGGGGCGCCGGGCCGCCGCCCGGCGCGACCAATTGCTGCACCATGCTGCTGAGTTCGCCGGTCTTGCCCGCCAGATCCCCGCGGGTGGCGTTGACCACGCCCACGGCGTTGCCCAGGTGCTCGGTGGCCGAGGCGATCAGCGCCGCCTGCGCTGGCGGGGTGAGGATCACCGGCGCGAACGCGGTGGCCTGGGTGGCGAACGACGACGCGATGCCGAGCAACTGGGCATTGCCCTGCTGCACCACCGCGGCGGCCCGCTGGGTGATCTCGGAGATGTCGATGCCGCGCTTGCTCGTCTCCTGGCCTTCCACGTTCGCCTGCTGGCTCGCGGCCTGGGCATTGCGGGCGGCCTGGCTCTGCCACAGCTGGTCCACCGTGCTGATGCTGCCCTTGCCCACCTGCATGGCCATCTCGATGACCTTGGAGGACTGGCTGAGGATCGCGGTGGGATCGAACGCGCCGATGACACCGGTGCCGAAGCTGCTGAGCAGGTCCAGGATCGGCTTCATCAACAGGTCCACGCCGGGCAGCGCGGGAACCGCGACGCCCTGCATCAGCGCGGCGACCGGGTCGGCGGGCAACGCGGGCAGCGACTCGGCGGTGGGCGAGGCCTGGTTCACCGCGGTGGTGATCGCGCTCGGCGCGGCGGCGAGCGCGCCGTCGAGCACACCCTGCGCCTGTCCGAGCGCGGACTCGACCGCCGGGGCCGCGACGTGTTCGACCGCGGTGTTCATATCGCCGAGCAGCGCCGACGCCTCGTACGGCAGGACCGCTGCCGCGTCCTGCGCGCCCGGCGCGCCGCTCGATCCGGGCAGACCGGCGGGTATGGCGCCGACCGACTGCTGCTCCTCGGAGATCTTGCGCGACAACACGAATGCGGGCGGCTCGATGGGCGGGAGATCTTCGGGCAGCTGCGGCAGCGGCACGTCGAGCATCGCCTGGGCCGGGGCCTGCTGCAGCGCCTCGAGCACGCTATGCTGGCCGATGGCGACGTTCTGCTCGGCCGCGTGCGCGACGGCCTCGTCCTGCGGCGCGATGACGCCGCTGTCCAGCGGCCTCATACCGCGTCCCCGATCCGGCCGGCGATCGACCCGAGCGCCCCCGCGTTGGACCAGTCGACGGCGTCGTAGGCCGCGGCGGCGCTGAAGGCCGACTCCGACAGCTTGGCGTACTTGGCCGACAGATCGTTGATGTCCTTGGCCTGCAACACTTGCGCCGCGGCGAACATCGCCAGGTAGTCAGCTCCGATCAAGCCGAACACCGGAACCAGCGCGGAGACGTTGCGCACCGCGTCGAAATTGCCCGCCCCCGCGAGATCACCGGCGATTCCGGCGTTCGTGGCGGCGAACGCCCGGACCGCTTCGGTCTCTACCGAGAGATCACTCATCGAGTTGCCCCCCACATCGTCGTACAACATGAACTTGTCGTGATCCGCCGGCTCCCTGCCGAATCGGCAAGGGCCGCTACGGTTGCGCCCAATATAGCGGACCGTACCCGCCTGTTACGAGCCCGAACGCGCCGAGCGACCGGATGGACCGAACCGAATTGGAACGTGTTGCAAATTAGAACAAGTTCTATATTCTCATCTCCCATGAAGGTCGCAGTGACCGGCGCAGCCGGCTACCTTGGCACGAATCTGCTCCGCCTCCTCACCGGGCGCGGCCACCAGGTCACCGCCATCGATCGGGCGATTCCCGACGAGCCGGCGGCGCCCGGCGTCACCTGGGTGCGCGGCGACGTGCTCGACCCCGCCTCGATGCGTGCCGCGCTGGACGGCGCCGAGGTGGTCTACCACCTGGTCGCCGTGATCACCCTGGCCGAGAAGAACGACCTGGCCTGGCGGGTGAACACCGAGGGCGTGCGCGTGGTCGCCGAGGCCGCGCTGGCCGTGGGCGCGCGCCGGATGGTGCACGCCAGCTCGATCCACGCGTTCGACCAGTACAGCTGCGGCGGCCGGATCGACGAGAACGCGCCGCGGTCCACCGACCCCGCGCTGCCGGTCTACGACCGGTCCAAATGGGCGGGCGAGGTGGCGCTGCGGAAGGTGATCGATCAGGGCCTCGACGCCGTGCTGTGCAACCCCACCGGCGTGTTCGGCCCGCTGGACCACGGCAAGCCGCTCTCGCGCATCAACCGGACCCTCAAGGACGCGGCGCTGGGCCGGGTGCCCGCCATGATCGGCGGCGGATTCGACCTGGTCGACGTGCGCGACGTGGCCGAGGGCCTGGCACTGGCCGGAGAACACGGCCGCACCGGCGAGAACTACCTGCTCGGCGGAGCGATGGTCACGATGCTCGAACTGTGCCGCGTCGCCGCGAACCACGGCGGCAAGCGGGGTCCGAGGTTCGCCATCTCCCCCAAGCTGGTGTCCGGTGTCATCCCGGTGCTGGCGCCGATCGGCAAGCTGTTCAATTCCGACATCGTCTCCAAGGCCGCGCTCGGCGCGCTGATCTCCGCGCCCGTCGTCGACCACGGAAAGGCCGAACGCGAACTCGGCTACCGACCGCGCCCACTCGACGACACGGTGCGCGACCTGGTCGCGTTCTTCGCCGACCCGGCCCGGCTCACACCGCCGGACACCAGGCAGATCGCTTGACAGCTCCTAGAACACATGTTCGACTGAGAGAGTGCGGTGGCAAAGCCAGACCTTGGACGCCGAGGACGGCGCCTTGCCCGGGCTGTCCCGGGCCGGTCTGGTGCGCACCGTGCGGACGCCGGAGTTCGAGGGCATCACGTTCCACGAAGTGCTCTGCAAGAGCGCGCTGAACCGGGTGCCCGAGGGCGCGACCGTGCCTTTCCAATGGACGGTCAATCCGATGCGCGGGTGTTCGCACGCCTGCCGCTACTGTTTCGCCCGCGGCACGCACGAGTACCTGGACCTGGACGCGGGCCGGGACTTCGACTCGCAGATCGTGGTGAAGACCAACGTCGCCGCGGTACTGCGCAAAGAGCTCGGCAGGCGGTCCTGGCGCCGCGAACCGGTGGCGCTGGGCACCAACACCGACCCTTACCAGCGCGCCGAAGGGCGATACCGGTTGATGCCGGGCATCATTCGCGCGCTGACCGAATCCGGCACCCCCTTCTCCATCCTCACCAAGGGCACCCTGCTACGCCGGGATCTGCCGTTGCTCACCTCCGCCGCCCGCGAGGTACGGGTGAGCCTCGCGGTGTCCATCGCGATCCTCGACCAGGATCTCCACCGGAGCCTCGAGCCCGGCACACCGTCACCCCGCGCCCGGTTGGACTTGGTGCGCGCGCTGGCCGACGCGGGATTCGCGGTCCACGTCCTGGTCGCTCCGGTCATCCCCTGCCTCACCGACGGACGGGAGCACCTGGACGCGATCTTCGGCGCGATCGCCGATGCCGGGGCGGACTCGGCCGTCGCTTTCCCCATGCATCTGCGCGGCAGCACGCGGGACTGGTTCCTGTCCTGGCTGGGCGAGCATCATCCGGCGCTGCTGCGCCGGTACCGCCAGCTGTATCGCCGCGGCGCCTACGTCACGCCGGAGTACTCGGCCTGGCTGCGCGCGCGAGTCGCACCGCTGCTGGCGGAGCACGGTCTGACGACGCGCACGGAAGCCGAACCGGAGACACGACGCGCAACCACGCACACGACCGGGTCGCAACTGGCATTGTTCGCCTGACGCCCGCATCGCCGAATCTCGCCGGTCCGCGCGCTTCGGCGGCGCGCACCGCGTTCGACGGAGTAGTTTGGCGATGGCACCTCTCAGCGACGAGGAAGTGAAGCACGCATATGGTTTCACACCAAAAAGATGTCGGCACAGCGAAATTGGAAAAGGTCGTCATTCGGTTCGCCGGGGATTCCGGCGACGGAATGCAGCTGACGGGCGATCGCTTCACCCACGAGGCCGCCGCCTTCGGTAACGACCTGGCCACCCAGCCCAGCTTTCCCGCCGAGATCAGAGCGCCGCAGGGCACGCTGCCGGGCGTCTCGTCGTTCCAGATCCAGATCGCCGACTACGACATCCTCACCGCGGGTGACCAGCCAGACGTGCTGGTCGCGATGAACCCGGCCGCGCTCAAGGCGAACCTGGAGGACCTCCCGCGCGGCGCCACCGTCATCGTCAACACCGACGAGTTCACCAAGCGGGCCTTGGCCAAGGTCGGCTATCGCGCCGATCCACTCGCCGACGACACGCTGTCGGACTTCGTGGTGCACCGCGTCCCGATGACCTCGCTCACCCTCGGCGCCACCGAATCGACCGGAGTCGGCAAGAAGGACGCCCAGCGCGCGAAGAACATGTTCGCGCTCGGCCTGCTGTCCTGGATGTACGGGCGGCCGATCGGCGGCACCGAGCAGTTCATGCGGGAGAAGTTCGCGACCAAGCCGGACATCGCCGAGGCCAACGTGCTTGCGTTCCGGGCGGGCTGGAACTACGGCGAGACCACCGAGAGCTTCGCCACCACCTACGAGATCGCGCCCGCGAAACTGCCGCCGGGCACCTACCGGCAGATCACCGGCAACACCGCGCTCGCCTACGGCCTGATCGCCGCCGGTCAGCTGGCCGGGCTGCCGGTCTTCCTTGGCACCTACCCGATCACGCCCGCCTCGGACATCCTGCACGAACTGAGCAAGCACAAGAACTTCGACGTCACCACCTTCCAGGCCGAGGACGAGATCGCGGGAATCGGTGCGGCGTTCGGCGCTTCGCTCGGCGGCGCGCTCGGCGTCACCAGCACCTCCGGTCCCGGACTCGCGCTCGAGAGCGAGACCATCGGCCTCGCGGTGATGACGGAGCTGCCGCTGATCGTGATCGATGTGCAGCGCGGCGGGCCGTCGACCGGCCTGCCGACCAAGACCGAGCAGGCCGACCTGTTGCAGGCGCTCTACGGCCGCAACGGCGAGTCGCCGGTGGCGGTGCTCGCGCCGCGTTCGCCCGCGGACTGCTTCGCCACCGCCGTGGAGGCGGCGCGGATCGCGCTCACCTACCGCACGCCGGTGCTGCTGCTGTCCGACGGCGCGATCGCGAACGGCTCCGAACCGTGGTCCATTCCGCGGGTGAGCGAGCTGGAGCCGATCGACCCGGCGTTCGAACCGGAAGGCGACGAAGCCGACCCGTTCCAGCCGTACGCGCGCGATCCCGACACGCTGGCGCGCCCGCTCGCCGTCCCGGGCACGAAAGGTCGCGCCCACCGGATCGGCGGGCTGGAGAAAGCCGACGGCTCCGGCAACATCTCCTACGACCCGGCCAATCACGAACTCATGGTCCGCCTGCGGCAGGCCAAGATCGACGGCATCCAGGTGCCCGATCTCACGGTCGACGATCCGGACGGCGCCGCCGAACTGCTGTTGATCGGCTGGGGCAGTTCCTACGGCCCGATCGGCGAGGCGTGCCGACGCGCGCGACGGCGCGGCGTCGCCGTCGCCCATGCTCAGCTACGACATCTGAATCCGTTGCCCGCCAACCTCGGTGACGTGCTGCGCCGCTATCGCGTCGTGGTCGCCCCGGAGATGAACGGCGGCCAGCTGGCCACGCTGCTGCGGGCGAAGTTCCTGGTCGACGTGCGGCCGTGGACGAAGATCGCGGGCACCGCGTTCTCCGCTCAGGAACTCGTCGGGGTCATCGACGCGGCGCTGGACGGGTCGATCGAAGAGATGGAACAGAACAAGGTCTTCGCCGCGCGGGCGCGGGCCACTTACCGAACGCTGCCGGACGAAGTCCGTCCCGCGGCCCGCACCGGACCGAGCGCGGGCCAGGCAGCCGTCCACCGCACAGCTGGGGGTGACGCATGACCATCGTGGAGACTTCGCTGGTCGGCACCGATCTGGGATTGACCGGAGTGTCCGGGGTGCCGTCCGCGGACGGACCGCAGAAGGTGAAGGACTGGACCTCCGATCAGGAGGTGCGCTGGTGCCCCGGCTGCGGCGACTACGTGATCCTGGCGACGGTGCGCGGCTTCCTCGCCGAACTCGGGTTGCGCCGCGAGAATCTGATGTTCGTGTCCGGGATCGGCTGCTCGAGCCGCTTCCCGTACTACCTGGAGGCCTACGGCATCCACTCCATCCACGGTCGCGCGCCCGCGATCGCGACCGGTCTGGCGGTCAGCAGACCCGACCTGTCGGTCTGGGTGGTGACCGGTGACGGCGACGCGCTGTCCATCGGCGGCAACCATCTCATCCACGCGTTGCGCCGCAACGTGAACATGACGATCCTGCTGTTCAACAACCGGATATACGGCTTGACCAAGGGGCAGTACTCGCCGACGTCGGAGCAGGGCAAGATCACCAAGTCGACCCCGATGGGCTCGGTGGACCACCCGTTCAACACCCTGTCGGTGGCACTGGGCGCGGAAGCCACCTTCGCCGCCCGCGCGCTGGATTCCGATCGGGCGGGGCTGACCGAGGTGCTGCGCGCCGCCGCGGCGCACCGCGGTACGGCGTTCGTGGAGATCCTGCAGGATTGCCCGATCTTCAACGACGGCTCGTTCGACGCGCTGCGCCGGGACAACGCCGCCGACCATCTCATCCCGCTGCGACACGCCGAGCCGATCCGTTTCGGCGCCGAGGGCGAGTTCGCGGTCGTGCGCCGCGGCTTCGGGCTGGCGGTGGCCCGCACCGACAGTGTCGCCGAATCCGACATCCTCGTGCACGACGCCTACGCCGACGACCCGGAATACGCCTACGCGCTGTCGCGGCTGTCCGACCAAGGACTGAACCACGTGGTCACCGGCGTCTTCCGCAGTGTCTCCCGCCCGACCTACGACGACGGGGTGCGCTACCAGACCGAGACGGCCCGCGAGAAGAAACCCGTCGGTCCGGAATCGCTGCAGTCCCTGCTCACCGGCTCTGAAACGTGGACGGTCGGATAACCCGCCGCTGGGCGCCGAGCGTCCACGCGGCGGAGGCGATCAGGCACGCTTGGCGAAGCCGAGGTCGATGACGGCGTCGCGTTCCTGCTCCAACTCGGCGACCGACGCCGCGATCCGGGACCGGGCGAGATCGTCGAGTGCCAGATCGGGGACGATCCGGTACTCGCCGTTCGCGCAGGTGACCGGGAACGAACAGATCAGCCCTTCGGGCACGCCGTAGGAGCCGTCCGAGGGGACGGCCATGGAGACCCAGTCGCCGTCCCGGGTGCCCCGCACCCAGTCGTGGACGTGATCGATCGCGGCGCTGGCCGCACTGGCCGCCGAGGACGCGCCGCGGGCCTGGATGATAGCGGTGCCGCGCTGCTGCACGGTGGGCACGAACTCGTCGGTGACCCACGTCCGATCGCCGACGAGGTCGAGGGCGGGACGTCCCGCGATGGTGGCGTGCGCGATATCCGGGTACTGCGTGGCGGAGTGGTTGCCCCAGATCGCGACGCGGGCGATGGCGGCGGCGGGCGCGCCGGTCCGCTTCGCCAGCTGCGCGATGGCGCGATTGTGGTCCAGCCGGGTCATGGCCGTGAAACGCTCGGCGGGCACGTCGGGCGCGTTGCTCATGGCGATGAAGGCGTTGGTGTTTGCCGGGTTGCCGATCACCAGCACCTTCACCTCGTCGGCGGCGCTGGCGTTGATCGCGGCGCCCTGCTCGGTGAAGATCGCGCCGTTGGCGGCCAGCAGGTCCGAGCGTTCCATTCCGGCCGTCCGCGGCCGGGCGCCGACGAGCAGGGCGATGTGGGCGCCCGCGAAACCGATCCATGGGTCGTCGCTGATGTCGACGGACTCCAGCAGCGGGAACGCGCCGTCGTCCAGTTCCATCGCGACGCCCTCCAGCGACGCCGCCGCGGCCGGGACCTCGAGCAGCCGCAGCCGTACGGGTGTGTCCGGACCCAGCATCGCGCCGGAAGCGATCCGGAACAGCATGCCGTAGGCGATCTGCCCCGCGGCTCCGGTCACGGTGACGGTCACGGCCCCAGCGGCGGTGCTCACGACGAACTCCTTGCGGTCGACGGACTCCTGGTGCCCACCCTAGCCACTCTCACCGTCCCCGACGGCGCACGGTGAGCTACGCGACAGTCCCTGGCGCACCGCGCAGCCGCGCGGTCAGCCGAGCGTGGCGACCTCGGTGTCGGTCAGCACGATCGGCGACACCGCGTCCTTGGCCCGCGCCAGCCGCACGGCTCGATACAGCGGCCGTTCCTCCAGTCCGGCGTCCCGCGCCTCGGCGCGCAACTGGTGTACCAGCATCTCGGAAACCGCTACGGCCGCCGCCAATTGGCTCGACGACAGGGCGTCGGCGAGCCTGCGCAGGCCGAGCAGGTGCAGTTCGCGACCGCTGCCCGCGTCGGTGTACATGGCCAGCGGGACGACCTGCGAGATCTCCCCCGCGGTGACCCGCAAGGCGATCCGGCTCAATCTGGCCGGGAACACCAAGATCTCGACGCCGGTTACCGCCGACATCTCCACCTGGCGTTCACCGAACAACCTGCGGGCGTGAATCGTCGTTCCGGTCACCCACATTCGCCGCCTGCGCAGCGCGACGGCGTACAGGACGGTGGGCGCGCCGACGACGACGCCGATGGCCGCCGCGATGGGCCAGCTCACCACGGTCGCGGCCAGCAGCGCCGCGCCGAGGCCGATGCCCGAGGCGGCCAGCGCCAAGCGGCGCAGCATGGGCGCGTACAGCTCGGGCGCGACCAGATCGAGCCCCACCGGTGCGAGCGCCTGCCGGTCGTCAGGATTCGTGGACACTGCTCCGCCCTCTCGCGACTCCGATGCCGTCGTGCGCCGATGACGCGACCGCGCCCACAGCCCGGTCAGCGACGGGTTCGACGCACAGTACCGTGCGCACGGCGCGGGTGCCGGGAAACCCGACATGACCCCGCCCGCTACCGGGCCAGCGACTCCCGGAGCACGCCGACCGCCTCGGGCAGCGGAATCTGCCGCTGATCGCCGGTCGCCATGTCCTTGAGCCCCACGGTGTTCTCCGCGAGGTCCCGGTCACCGAGCACCAGGGTGAACTTGGCCCCGGAGCGGTCGGCCGCCTTCATCGCGCCCTTCACGCCGCGCCCACCGTAGGCCAGGTCGACCCGGATGCCCGCGGCCCGCAGTTGCGCGGCCAGCAACACCAGCCGCTGCTTGGCGGCGTCGCCGAGCGGCACGCCGAAGACCTCGCAGCGGGCCTGGTCGCCCGCGGACTTGCCCTCGGCCGCCAGCGCCAAGATGGTGCGATCGACCCCCAGGCCGAACCCGATACCCGACAGCGGCTGCCCTCCGAGTTCGGCCATGAGCCCGTCATAGCGGCCGCCGCCGCCGATGCCGGACTGCGCTCCCAGACCGTCGTGCACGAACTCGAACGTGGTCTTGGTGTAGTAGTCCAGTCCACGCACCATCCGGGGGTTCACCACATACGGCACGCCCAGCGCGTCCAGGTGGCCGAGCACCTGCTCGAAGTGCGCCTTGGCCGACTCCGAGAGGTGATCGATCATCAGCGGCGCGTCCGCGGTCATCGCGCGCACCTCGGGTCGCTTGTCGTCGAGCACGCGCAGCGGGTTGAGCTGGGCGCGCCGCCGAGTCTCCTCGTCCAGCGGCAGGCCGAACAGGAAATCCTGCAGCAGTTCGCGGTACTGCGGACGGCACGTCTCGTCACCCAGCGAGGTGAGCTCGAGCCGGAAACCGTCGAGCCCGAGGCCACGGAACCCGGCGTCGGCGATGGCGATCACCTCGGCGTCCAGCGCCGGGTCGTCCACGCCGATCGCCTCGATGCCGACCTGCTGCAATTGCCGGTACCGGCCGGCCTGCGGACGCTCGTAGCGGAAGAAGGGCCCCGCGTAGCACAACTTCACCGGCAGCTGACCACGGTCGAGGCCGTGCTCGATGACCGCGCGCATCACGCCGGCAGTCCCTTCCGGACGCAAGGTGACGCTGCGATCGCCGCGGTCGGGGAAGGTGTACATCTCCTTGGTGACCACGTCGGTCGACTCGCCGACGCCACGGGCGAACAGGCCCGTGTCCTCGAAGACCGGCAGCTCGATATGTCCGTACCCGGCCAGTCGGGCGGCGCGCAGCAGGCCGTCGCGCACCGCGACGAACTCGGCCGAGCCGGGTGGCACGTAGTCCGGTACCCCCTTCGGGGCGGAGAAGCTGCTGGTCTTGGTCACGATTCCCCAGTTTCCACCACTACGCCCCCGCAAGTCCAACCGGTTGCGCGTGAGCGCCGCACAGGAAGGTTGCCGAGCAGTCTCAGGAAGAAATGGCACACTCTTATCCCGATGTAACCGGATACGGGAGGAACGTGGTAGTGCCGAGCAACGAACAGCGACGAGCAGCGGCGAAACGCAAGCTGGAACGTCAGCTCGCCAACCGGGCGGAGCGGGCGCGCAAGCGCAAGCAACTCACGATCGCCGGATCGGTACTCGGTGTCGTCGTCGTGGTCGCCGCCGTGACCGGGGTGTACTTCTTGACCCGCGGCGACGACAGCGGCAGCTCCGACGCCGCCGACGCCTCGCTGTCCGCCACGCCCACCGCGGCCGCCCCGCCCTCGGCCGAGGCCAAGCCCGCGACGGTCGACTGCGCCTACCGCGACAGCGCCAAACCCGCGGACAAGCCGGTGAACAAGCCGAAAGCCGACGGCATCCCCACCACGGGCGTCGACGCCAAGGTCAGTGTCAGCATGGAGACCAGCCAGGGCCCGATCGGGCTGACCCTGAACAACGCCGAGTCGCCGTGCACGGTGAACAGCTTCGTCAGCCTGGCGGCGCAGAACTACTTCGACGGCACCAGTTGTCACCGGATGACCGCGGGCGAGGGCCTGAAGGTCTTGCAGTGCGGCGACCCCACGGGCACCGGAATGGGCGGGCCGGGCTACGAATTCGACAACGAATACCCGACCGATCAGTACGCTCCGAATGATCCGGCAGCGTCCACGGAGCCGATCGCCTACAAGCGCGGCGTACTCGCCATGGCCAACGCGGGCCCGGGGACCAATGGCAGCCAGTTCTTCATCGTGCAGGCCGATTCGCAGCTCCCGCCGCAGTACACGATCTTCGGCACGGTGGACGAGAACAGCCTCGCCACCCTCGACAAGATCGCCGCACTGGGCCAGGACGACTCCAACGGGCCCGGCGACGGGAAGCCCAAGCAGCCGGTCACCATCCAGTCGGTACGCATCGACCGCTGAGCGCGAGCACTCGGGCCCGCCGCCGGTTTCCGGCCGCGGGCCCGAGCCCTGTCCAGCCCCGTTCTGCCGGAGCGAGGATATCCACGCCTTTCTTCAGTTAGGCTGTCCTCAATCCGAAGATCATCCGGCGCGCCAGGAGACACGCCGGAAATGTGCGATATATGCTGATCTGGCAGCACGCTCGTTCGATTGTGCCGACCTTTGTCGGGTAATCTCGAAACACGGAGTTCCCGCAGCGTAGTCACCCATCGGCCGGGTGATCCCGAACCGAGAGTGCCGCGCCGCGAGCCCTCCGGGGTGTCTATGTTTGCAGGCGGGACCCGCTGCGCGGGACTACAGTTCGCGTGGCGGCGTCCGTAACGAAGCACCACAACCATCCATAGTGATCACTGCAGCATCGGGGAGCAGCCATGTCCGAGGAACTGGACGACATCGGCCGGGAAACCGCGGCCATGATGAGGACAATGTTGCAGCTTGCGACGCTCGTCGCCTTGCGGACCCGCGAGCGTGGTCAGAAGGAAGCCGAAGCGCGCGCCAAGCTCACCGAAGCCCGCATCAAAGAGGCCAAGGAATTGCAGATCCGGGAAGCTCGGGACGCGAAAGCCAAGGATCCGCGCAACACCGAACTGGCCCGGCTGATCGAGAAGCCGATCGCGGAAAAGTCCGGCGTTTCCCTGGAGAAGGACCGCTTCTCCGCGCAAGCCGAGGCATCCCGGATGGCCGCCAATGCCGCCGTCGGCGCCAAGCCGGCTATGCAATACGACTCCGCGGAGCGACGAATGGCGATCGCGGCCCATCTAGCCAAAATGGGTGTCGCACCGGAACTCGCGGCGGTGCGGATGCTGATCGAAGTAGGGCAGGCGCAACCGCCCGGCGAGGCGGTACGCGGTCGCCCCGACGAGGCGCCGACGGTCACCCGGGCGCGGCAACTGGACTCTCGCGGCCTGGAACGCACGCGCTAGCAGGACGAACAAACGCCCGCCGGATTCCGGCGGGCGTTCGCGTTCGTGGGGTCACCGCGGGAAAAGTTGCCACGCAGTGGATTACGTGTGGAACTCGCCCATCGTGGGGTCCCCGAACATGCCGTGCTGCGGCGATTTCAGCGGCAGCGGGCTGAGCATGTCCTTGTGGCCGTTGCGCACACTGCAGTACTTGAACGGCCCCTTGGGGTCGAACAGCTTCGACATGTGCGGATCCGCGTGATCCAGGAACCACACGCTCAATCCGGTGCGCCCGTCCAGCCGGTAGTGCTCCCAGGCACGCCACAGCGCGTCCAGCCGGGCGACCGCCTCGGCGTGCTGCCACCACTCCGGGCACCACACCGTGTCACTGAGATCGGTGACCTGCCGCCGATAGACCAGGCTGAGGTAGTTCTCGACGAACTCCACCACGCTCGCGTAGATCATCGGTTGTTGCTGCTGTTCGGTCACAGCGGCCGAACCTCCTCGACTTGTCCGTATTCCGGCGGCGGCGTCGACTTGCTGAGCGAAGGCGAGCCGATCACGTCCGCGATCTCTGTCTTGCGCTGCGGGTCGTGACGCGAGATGGACTTCTTCACGTCGGCAGCGTACTCACCCTCCCACCACGGCACCGTGCGCAGGAGCACCGGCGGCGCGCCGGAGGGGAACAGGATGGCCCGGCCACGCGGCAGCGTCGCCAGCCCATTGACCGAGAAGGTCTTGGACGAGCCGAGCGAACGCGAATAACTCTTGCCGCCTTTGGATTCGGAGACCGACTGCGAAATCGCGTCGTACTCGCCGAGCACGTCCGAACGCTCCTGCAGGAACTTGGTGTCGTCCACGCCGCTGCCGAGCACCTTGATGTTCGCCGCCGACCACAGCGCGTTCATCCCGCTCTCACCCCAGCAGCGGGCGCCCTGCGCCCAGGACTGCAGCACCGTCATCACCACGATGCCGCGCGAGCCGAAGTGGCTGTACTGCTTGGGCAGATCCTTCCAGCGCACCACGTTCGCGGCCTCGTCGAGCACGGCGAGCATCGGTATCGCCAGGCGCCCGCCGGCCGACTGGGAAGCCTTCCGCATCGCCACGTCCACCACCGCCTCGGTGAGCGCGCTCACCAGCGGCGCGGCCGATCCGCGGCCTTCCAGCGACAGACTGTAGAGCGTTCCGTTGTTCTCCAGGAACTCCAGCTCGTCGAACTCCCTGCGGTCGCCGCCGCGGGTGATCCACGGGTGCACGTTCGACAGCTTCAGGCAGCGGATCATCTTCTTGGCGGTGCCGAAGATGCCGCTGCGAGTGCGCGGGTCGGTGTTGTACTGCGAGGACAGACCCGAGGCCGTGTAGTGGTGGCGGGCGGCGCGCAGGAGCTCGATGGGTTCGGTGTCCTGCGGGTTGGTCACCCATTCCCACACCTGCACGATCGGCCTGCTGCCGTTGCGGTCGCCCACCGCGGCCGCGAGGAACAACCCGGCCAGCAGGTCCTCGGCCTCGGGATCGAAGAACGCGTCGGTCTTCGTGTCGCGGCCGTCGTCGCCGTCGGCGAAGTGGCCGGCCAACCGTGCCGCGCGCATCTCGCAGCCCTCCCGCTTGGCGTCCACCCAGGACAGCGGATCCCAGAACCAGGTCGGTTCCTCACCGGCGACACCCTGCGGATCGAAGACGAAGGTGGGGCTGCCTTTCGCCTCGCGGACATCTCGGGTCGCGTCCACCACGTCGCGCTTGTTCGAGGTGGCCAGCACCGGACCGATCGCGGTGAGGATCGCCGGGATCACCCGCGAGGTCGACTTGCCCTGGCGCGGCCCCCAGATGTCCAGGTGCAGGTCTTCGTACGAGCCGTAGAGCATCACGCCGTCGGCCACTCCGACGCCGATCGGCACACCCGGGACGTCGTTGTAACCGAGTTTCACGCCCAGCTGCTCGGCCTTCTCCCGGACGCCCGCCTCGGTGAGCATCGAGATCGCGCCGCCGTTGCCCATCACGTCGGCTTTGTCGTCGACCGGCAGCCTGCCCTTGGACCGGCGCTTCTGCAATTCCTTGCGGATCACCAGGTAGGCGACCACGCTCAGGATCACCAGCAGCACGATCGCCGTGGCCGCGCCCGGCCATTGCAGCCTGCCGCGCGCCAGATCCGCCGCGATCGCGATCGGGTTGAACGGGACTTTCTGCGGGCTGCCCGCGAGCAGATTGCCCAGATGCAACGCGAGCCAGAGGGTTCCGAAGATCGCGAAGCCGGCGTAGGTCAGTAGCAGGCTGACGTCGGGTCCGGGGATGGCCGGATCCGTCACCTTTTTCTTCTTGGCCATGTGTGCCTCCTGGGTCGGCCGTCCGGTAACGGAAAGCGGGTGGTCAGCGGAACGCGTCGAGCCGCCAGCCGTCGGGTGTGCGCACGACGGTGGCGATCACCGTGGCGGGCGGCAACGGCTCCTTGCGCCCGTCCGGATAGACGGCCGTCTGCTCGATCCCGATCTTGAACTGCTGGACGTTCGGGTCGCTCAGGGTCGGCGCCTTCTCACCGGACGCGAAAGTGAACGCCTCCACCCGCGCCCCTTCCCTCGCCCAATCCGACCATTGCAACGTCGACTTCGGTGTCTCCACCGCGGTCGGCGCCGCATCCAGCATACGAATCAAGCTGGGGCCGAGAAACTTCCGCGCCCGGCCCAGGGAAGCGCCCTGGGTCTCGGTAGCGGGCTGCCAGCTGTAGATCTCGCGCAACGCCGCGACCGCCACGCCATCGGGCGTCACCGGGTCCGGGGCGGGCACCCCCTCCAGCAACCGGGGTGTGGACGTAGCGGGGTGCGCCACATCGGATCCCGCGTCCGCGCGGTCCGCACGGCCGCAGGCCGCACTCAGTACCGCGGCGCTCAGCACCAGCATCACCCCCAGTTTCACGCGTGCATTCGCTCTGTCCATCCAGGCTAGCCGCACCCGGGGCGGGTGCGGCAGTCCCGCAGCCGTGTGTTCGGCCCCGTCGACGCTCACAGCACCCTCCTCGCCCGTCCGTCCCCTGGCACAGCCACTTCCGAAACGCCGCCCGGCGACCGGGCATCCGTGCCGGGCACCGACTGGATCATCCGCCCGTTTCCCGCGTAGACGCCGACCTGCGCGGGTCCACGCGGGCCGAACGAGCTGAACACCAGATCTCCCGGCTGCGCTCTGCTCATCGGCACCTCGGCGCCCGCCTCCCACTGCTGCTCGGCCGTGCGCGGCAGAGTCACGGCGCCGGAGGAGGCCGCGAACACGGCCGCGGCGGTCAAGCCCGGTCCGTCCAGTCCCCCGCCGCTCGGTCCTTGGGGTCCGCCACCGCCCCAGACATAGGGGGTGCCGAGCCACTCGTGCGCCGCTTCGACGATCTGGTCGCCGCTGGAACCCTGCCCGGGAGTGAACCTGCCGAGCGAACCCGGCGCTCGGTATTGCGCCTCCATCGCGAGGATATTGCGCACATACGGCTGGGTCTCGGCGTAGTGGGCCGCGAGCTGGTTCGGCATGCCGCCGGATGCCAGCACCGCGCCTTCGCCCGCGTTGTACGCCGCCAGCGTCAGCGCGACGATGTCGCCCTGCACCCTGCCCTCGGCCTGCCACCGCTGGATCTTGTGCGCGATCGCGCACATGTACCGGCCCTGGCCGATGATCGCGTCCCCGTCGTCCCACACACTGGCCACGCCGTTGCCGTCGGCGTCGATCACGTAGGGCTGACCGTCGTCGGGATTGATGCTCACCGCCGTGGTCGGCAGGAACTGCGCCAAACCCTGCGCCCCGGCCGGCGAGGTCGCGCCACGACGGAAACCGGACTCCTGCTTGCCCTGCGCGGCCAGCAGCGACGGGGTGACCTGCGGGCAGATCGAACCCGCGCGGCGATACCAGATCTCCAGTTCCTGCGGCACCTTGCCCGCGGCGAGCGCGCCGCCCGCGGTGCCGAAGCCGAGGCTGCAACGCGGGTCGCTGGAGTAGGCGCGCGCACCGCCGAGGTCCGGGGTCGGCGCGCCGTCCAGCCAGGGCAGCGGGTCGATCTGGCGTCCACCGGTGAAGCGGCCGCCGGGGACGATCTCGAAATGCAGGTGCGGGCCGCTGGATTCGCCCGCGGAGCCGACCGCGCCGATGTGCTGCCCCGCGGTCACCGTGTCACCCGGCCGGACGAACACGCCCGAGTCCCACATGTGGCCGTAGACCGCCGAGTACGAACGGCCGTTGGTGTCCACCGAGTCGACCACGATCCAATTGCCGAATCCCGAGGCCGGACCGGCGGCGACCACGCGGCCGTCGGACACCGAGAAGATGGGCGTGCCGTCGGCCGCGGCCAAGTCGATGCCCCGGTGCGCGCCACCACGCGAACCGAACGTGTCCGACACGGTGAATGTTCCGGTGGCCATCGGCAACGTGCGACGCAGCGGACCCACCCCCGCGGCAAGCGAAGGTGTGGCGGTCGCGGCCGGGTTGGTTTGTGACGCGCCGGATGTCGCGGTCGCGGCCGCGCGCCGATCGCCCGGCGGGTATCCGCCCAGCGGGGGAAGCACCGACTGCGAGCCCAGGACCGAGCCGCCCTCGCAGGGGTCGTCCACGGCGGGCATGACGATGACCAGCACGATGGTGACCAGACCGAGCACCGCGCCCAGCGCCGTCCACAATGCCGACTTGCCGCTCATCGCCGCACTCCGGCATCGTGCCGCGCGCAGCCGTGGCTCACGTCCGGCGCCGGGCTTCGTTGAGGGTGTCGGCCAGTGTGCGGTTCATCTCGGCGGCGGCCGCCAACTGCTGTTGCAGCAGTGCCACTTTGCGGCGCAGCGCGATCGCGTCCATCCGCTCGAGACTGGGGCCTTCGGCCGCGCGCACCCAGTTGCGCACCGAGTTCGTGTGCACGCCGATCTGTTCGGCGACCACGCGGCAGGCCTCCGATTCACTGCGCAGCTTGCCGGTCAGCGCGATGACCTGTTCGACCGCCGCTTGGCGCACTTCCGGAGAGACGCGACGGTAGGACCGGTGCGGCATCATGCGGCGCTCCCCGGTGAGTCCGTTCCACGCGCGGTCGATTCGGTGAATTCGCTGAACCGCTGGTTGGTGTCGTGGATCCCGCTTTCCTTCTCCGAAAGCGTGAATTCCATGTGGAACGGGATGCCGGGCCTGCGGTCCTCACCGATCTTCAGGAGGAACTTGCCGGTACCGGGCGGGGACGGCCGCTGCTGCCCGGGCTTGAGCGCCTCACCGGTCAGCGCTTGCGGTGCGGACCACCCGGTCACCATCTCCTCCTCGGCCGATGTGAACGGGACCGTGCTGTCCAGCCGTTTGATCTCCTCGGCCGGGAGCGCGCCGAAGATCTTGGCGCGGGCCCGCTCGAGGAAACCGAGCGCCTTCGCGATGGCGGCTTCCGATCCGAGCGCTTGCAGGTCCTTGATGGTGTGGCTGATCATGATGAGCGCGGTGGCGATGCCGCGCTGCAACCGGGTGAGTTCGTCGACGCGGTCGACCATGAAGTCACCGAGGCCGAGCACCTGCCACAGCTCGTCCATCACCACCTGGAAATAGCGCTGGGGGCCGAGCTTCGCGTCGGCGAGCACGTGCGCGGCCTCGACCGAGGCGAACCCGTCGGCCCAGCAGGCCAGCATGACCGCGGCCTTGAGCTTCTTGTCGCCGGTCGGGATGTGCGAGACGTCCATGCACACCGCGACCGCGCTGGTGTCGATCGGCACGGTGGTCTGGCCGTTGAACACCGCGCCGAACGGCCCTTGGGTGAGCGCGCGTAGGGAGCGGCGCAGCCCCTTGATCGCTTCCTGGTATTCCGCGGGGTCGTCGGAACCCGCGTCCAGCATCAATTCCTCGCCGCCGCCGACGATCACCTCGAGGAGGTTCTCCATGATCGGCGGTTTGTCCGGGGTGTACCCGCTGCCCGGCCGGTACAGGATGCGCAGCGCGGTGGAGATCAAGGTCTCCTCGTAGTCGCGAACCCGGTCGCCGCGCACCAGTTCGACCAGGCCCGCGATCAGCGTCACCTGCCTGGCCCGCAGGTCCTGCAGCACCTGCAGTTGCAGGGCCGGGAACTCTTCCAAGCGCGGAACGACCGCGCCGAGCACACCGGCCGCCAGCGGGTTGAGCTTGCCGTGTCCGTAGCCCAGGTCGATCACCTGGCCGCCGACGAGCTCGACCATCTTCCGGTAGTCCGGTTTGACGTCGGCCAGGATCAGCGGCGTGATCCCCTGCGCGATGCCGCCCAGCACGATCCGGCGGACCAGCGAGGACTTGCCGAAACCGTTGAGGCCGAGCACGAACAGGCTGGGGGCGGTGATGAAACTGCCGCGCATGAACCAGTTCATCGGATCGAAGCAGACCGGGGCTCCGGTGTGCAGATGCGAACCGAGGGGCGTGCCGATCAGCGGCGCGCCCGCACCCACCGACCAGGGCCACAACCCGGCGACCTGGGCGGTGGTGGCGCGGTACTCGACCGGGCGGCCGACCACGTTCATGCGGCCGCCGCCCGGTCCGGCGTAGCCGCGGTCGGTGAGCTGCGCCGTGCTGCGGTCGAATCCGTCCTCGATGGTCTGCTCCGCGCGGGCCGCGTAGTTGCGGCGGCGGATGTCGTCGGTGCGCACCCGGAACTGCGCGAACGCCGCCCGCAGGCCACTGCCCTCCCGGGCGATCATCTCCAGCCTGGCGCGCGTGGCGTCGTCGAGCAGCGGTGGGCCGGACTGCTTGCGCCGATCGGCTTTCGCCTTCGCGCGGCGAGCCGCCTTGTCCGTGTACGGGGTGCCCATGGCGCGGTCGGCGGTGTAGTC
>NZ_BAFS01000174.1 GCF_000308415.1 Nocardia asiatica NBRC 100129
TACCCGGCGACCCAGATCTTCGCGGACTCGTCGTCCTCGTCGTTCCAGCCGGTGTTGCCGATCTGCGGCGCGGCGGCCACCACGATCTGGCGGTGGTAGGACGGATCGGTGAGGGTCTCCTGATATCCGGTCATCGCGGTGCAGAACACCGCCTCACCGAGCGTCTGGCCCACGGCGCCGTAGGCCTGGCCGCGGAACACCCGGCCGTCCTCCAGCACGAGTGCCGCGCCCGTCCCCGCCCTGTTCCCGCCCGTGTCTCCTGTCATCCCTCGTCATCTCCCGTCATCGTCCCGCTCTGATCCGTCGCCGGAAGCCGGCGCCAAGCCGGGTAGACCGACTTGTCGTCGCCGCGGAAACCCGTGTCGATCTCGGTTCCGGTCGGCAGCTTCCAGCGAATGACCAGCACACCATCTTCTGTCATCACTTTGCCCGCGTGGCCGCGTTCGGTGCGCACCGCCGTGATGGATTCCTGCGGAATCCAGATCACCGTCGCGCCGTCGCGTTCGAGCAGGATTCCCCGTTCGAACCGCGTGAGTTCCGCGGTGGCCCGGAACCCCAGGTCGCCCACCGTGATCCGGTCCTGCCAACTGGGCGCGATGGTGCTGCCCAGATACAGTCCGGTGGTCGGCTCCAGCAGCTGCGCGCCGAGTTCGGCGGGCACGGCGGGCAGCGCGCCGATGCGCTCCGCCTGCCGGGCCGCGCGGTTGCGCCAGCCCCGGTACATCAGCCAGAGGCAGACCGCGAACAGGGCCAGCAGCCCGACCACCCAGAGTGTTCTCTCCACCTACCGACCTCCTTGAACGGCTGCGCCTCGATCGCTCATCTACGCCTCCGCACGGTTCCCCAGCGCCTTGCCGTCCCGGGCGGTGACCCGGCCGCGCAGCAGCGTCGCCGTCACCCGCGCCGGGAAGGTCATCGCCTCGAACGGCGTGTTGTTCGAGATGCTGGCCAGTTCCGTCCCGCGCACCGTCCAGCGGGCCTTCGGGTCGACCAGCGTCAGGTTGGCCGGCTCACCGACCTCGATCGGCCTGCCGTGGTCGTCCAGCCCAACGATCTCGGCGGGGCGCTCGCTCATCACGCGGGCGACGCCGCGCCAGTCCAGCAGCCCCGGCTCGACCATGGTCTGCACGATGATCGACAGCGCCGTCTCCAGTCCGAGCATGCCGGGCCGGGCCGCGGCGAACTCGCAGCATTTGTCCTGCTCCGCGTGTGGAGCGTGATCGGTGGCGACGCAATCGATGATCCCCTCGGCCAGCGCCTGCCGCAGCGCGGCGGCGTCGGAGGCCTCGCGCAGCGGCGGGTTCACCTTGTTGACCGCGTCGTAGGTCTCCAACCGGGAGTCGTCCAGCAGCAGGTGGTGCGGGGTGACCTCCGCGGTGATCGAGATACCCTGCGACTTGGCCCATTTCACGAGTTCCACGGTGCCCGCCGTGGAGGCGTGGCAGATGTGCACCCGGGCGCCCGCGTCGCGCGCCAGCAGGGCGTCGCGCGCCACGATGGACTCCTCGGCCGCGCGCGGCCAGCCCGCCAGGCCCAGCCGGGCCGCGGTCGGTCCCTCGTGCGCGATCGCGCCTTCGGTCAGTCTCGGCTCCTCGGCGTGCTGGGCGATCAGCACGCCGAGCGAATTCGCGTACTCCAGGGCACGGCGCATGATCAACGGGTCGTAGACGCAGTGACCGTCGTCGGAGAACATGCGCACCGCGCCGACGCCTGCGGCCATGGTCCCCATTTCGGCGAGCTGCTTGCCCGCCAGTCCGACGGTGACCGCGCCGACCGGGTACACGTCGACCAGACCGACCTCCCTGCCCCGCCGCCACACGTGGTCGGTGACGACCACCGAGTCGGCGACCGGGCTGGTGTTGGCCATCGCGAAGACCGCGGTGTAGCCGCCCAGCGCTGCCGCGGCGGACCCGGTCTCGATGGTCTCGGTGTCCTCGCGGCCCGGCTCCCGCAGGTGGGTGTGCAGGTCGACGAAGCCCGGCAGCAGGATCTGTCCCCGCGCGTCGATGATCTCGGCGTCTGCGATCTCGGCGTCGGCCCCGACCGCGGCGGCGCCGATCTTCCGGATCTCGCCGTCGGCGACGAGCACGTCGACCGGCTCGCCCTCGCCGTAGAGCAACGCACCCTTGATCAGTACCGGGGTGCCCGCACTCGTCCGAGCGCTCATGCCACTGCCTCCTGTGTCCCGACGAGCAGGCGGAACAGGACCGCCATCCGCATGTGCACGCCGTTGGTGACCTGCTGCAGCACCGCGGCCTTCGAAGAGTCCGCCACCGCGGAGGCGATTTCCATGCCGCGCAGCATCGGGCCGGGGTGCAGTACGACGGCGTGGTCCTCCAGCAGGGCGAGCCTGCGCTCGGACAGTCCGTAGCTGATCGAGTACTCCCGCGCCGACGGGAAGAACCCGCCGTTCATCCGCTCGGCCTGCACGCGCAGCATCAGCACCGCGTCGGCGCCGATCAGCTCGGCGTCCAGATGGTGCGAGACGCGGGCGGGCCAGGTCTGCACGCCGATCGGCAGCAGCGTGCGCGGTGCGACCAGCACGACCTCCGCGCCGAGCGTGGCCAGCAGGAAGACGTTGGACCGAGCGACTCGGCTGTGCAGGATGTCGCCGACGATCACAACTCGCTTGCCCTCGATGTCGCCGAGGCGCTGCCGGAGGGTCAGCGCGTCCAGCAGGGCCTGGGTGGGGTGTTCGTGCGTTCCGTCGCCCGCGTTGACGACCGCCGGGCCGGACCCCCGTCCCGCGGAGACCGCCCATTCGTCCATCCAGCGCGCGATCTGGTGCGCGGCTCCGGAGGCCGGATGCCGCACGATGAGCGCGTCGGCGCCCGCGGCGTGCAAGGTCAGCGCGGTGTCGCGCAGCGACTCGCCCTTGGCGACCGAGGAACTGCTCGCGCTGACGTTGATCACGTCGGCGCTCATCCACTTCCCCGCCACCTCGAACGAGACCCTGGTGCGGGTGGAGTTCTCGTAGAACACCGTCATCACGGTGCGGCCGCGCAGCGTGGGCAGCTTGTGCACCTCACGGCCGAGCAGCGCCTGCTCGAACCGTTCCGCCTCGTCGAGCAGCTCCGTCGCGGCGGCGCGATCGAGCGCGGCGACCGACAGCAGATGCCTCATGCGCCCGCCTCCCGCCGCGAGCCGGCGTGCGAGTACCTCACGCCTCCTCCTGGTGCAGGTAGACGCCGTCGTGGCCGTCGTGTTCGGTCAGCAGCACCGAGATGTCCTCGGAGCGGCTGGTCGGCACGTTCTTGCCCACGTAGTCGGCGCGGATCGGCAGTTCCCGGTGGCCGCGGTCGATGAGCACCGCCAGCTGCACCGCGCGCGGGCGGCCCAGATCACGCAGGCCGTCGAGCGCGGAGCGGACGGTGCGACCGGAGAACAGGACGTCGTCGACCAGGACCACCAGCGCGTCCTCGATGCCGCCTTCCGGGACGGAGGTGCGTTCCAGCGGCCGGTGCGGACGACTGCGCAGATCGTCGCGGTAGAGGGTGATGTCGAGCGAGCCCAGAGCCGGGCGGACGCCGGAGAATTCCTCGATCTTCTCGGTGAGCCGCGCGGCCAGGGTGGTGCCCCGGGTGGGAATGCCGATCAGCACCACGCGCGGCGGGTCCGGCTCCCCCGCGTCCAGCGCGGTCTTCTCGATGATCTGGTGCGCGATGCGCGCGACGGTCCGTCCGACATCCGAAGCCGACAACAGCTCACGCCCCGCCGCCACCCACTCCGGGGTATGTCGCTGCGATGTCTCGGCAGCGCCGGACTTGGCGGCCCGTTCTTCGGGCACGGCCATGCCGACCTCCTTCCCCGCCTCACCGGACGGTCCGTTAAAGGATGTCTTACGGCAAGCAGCGTATCAGCGCCCCGACCCCCGCTTTCACCAGGCATATCGGGCTGTGAGCGGGGCCACTGCCGGGTCCGTCCGTTACGACGTGTCCCGGGGGCGCGAGAAGTCGGTCGCCGGATCCCCGCAGCCCGAGCCGGTTCCTTGCGACATCCCTGACCGAAAACCGCTAGCACATACGTTCGAACAGCGGTAGGCTCGGCCGCATGTCCACACCGTTGCAGGGATCGTTGCTCGACGGATTCGGTGACACCGAATTCGCCTCGCTTCGCGATGCGCGCCGTACCGTGCTGGACCACGGGGCCTGGGTGGATCTGCTGCCCGGTTGGCTGTCGGGCGCGGACGCGCTGTTCGACCGGCTGGTCGACGCGGTGCCATGGAAGGCCGAGCGCAGGCCGATGTACGACCGTGTGGTCGACGTGCCGCGGCTGCTGCGGTTCTACACCGAGCACGAACCGCTGCCGGATCCGGCGCTGGCAGACGCTCGCACCGCCCTGAGCGAGCACTATCGGCACGAACTCGGCGAGCCGTTTCGCACCGCCGGCCTGTGCTACTACCGGGACGGGCGCGACAGCGTCGCCTGGCACGGCGACAACATCGGCCGCGGCGCCACGCACGACACGATGGTCGCGATCGTGTCGATCGGCGCGCCGAGAGCCCTGCTATTGCGGCCGCGCGGCGGGGGCGCGAGCCTGAAATACCTGGTGGGGCACGGTGATCTACTGGTCATGGGCGGCTCCTGTCAGCGCACCTGGGAGCACGCGGTGCCGAAGACGCGCAAACCCGCCGGTCCCCGGATCAGCATCCAGTACCGACCGCGCGGGGTCCGCTGACCCGTCCCGAGTGCGCCGGACCCGGCCGGCTTGACCTGAACCGCCGTTGAGGTCGGAAGCTCGTCGGCATGAATACGACAGCATCCACCCCGCCCCTGGTTCGGGACACGACAGTCGACCACACCGACGACATCCTGGCGATCCGCCGGATCGTGGCCAACGCGGAGGCCGGTTTCAACACCAACGACCCCGACCTGCTATCGGCGGATTTCATCGCCAACGCCGCTGTCGTCAATGCGATGGGGACGTTGATCACCGGATTCGACGCGCTGCTCGACGCGAACCGCAGCGGCCTGGCCGGATTCCTCAAAGATCAATACGCCCGCTACGAGGTCGCCGACATCACGTTCCTGCGCCCCGACGTCGCGATCGGGCACAAGCGGGCGTGGGCGACCACCGCCGACGGCGAGCTCCTCGACCACGACCACGCCATGATCGCGCTCTACGTTTTCGTGAAGCAGGGCGAGCGCTGGCACATCGCCGCCAGGCAGAACACCTTGGTACCCCAGGCCGACTGATCGCCGTCCGTCGCGTGTCATCCGCTCCGGTTAGCCTGGCATCATGAGCAATCCAGGGGCGGGGGTCTTGGCCGTGATGCCGCTGCACACGATCAGCGAGGTCTACGGCGAGGCCGGGCTGCGGGAACGACTACTGCTGGAAATCGCCGATCTGCCGGATACCCAGCGGCTGACCGCGGCGCTCGATCTCGCGGCCGACCTGCATCGCGACGACCGGTACGGCCGCGAGCCCTACCTCAGTCACCTACTGCGCGTGACGATTCGGATCATCAGCCATTACGAGGTCCGGGACCCGGACGTGGTCGCGGCGGGCCTGTTGCACGACTCCGTCGAGGACCACGCCGCCGAGCTGGCCGCCGATCGCCCTGGGCCGCCGGTCCCCGCCGCACTGGGAGCGATCGGCGATCGGTTCGGTTCGCGTGTGGCCGACCTCGTCGCCGCGGTGACCAATCCCGAACCGGATCCGGCGCGTGACCGGCAGGCACAGTACCGCGAGCATGTCGCGACCAATCTGGACCGCGACCCGTGGGCCCGCGTGATCAAGCTCTCCGACTTCACCGACAACGGCGTCGGCATCCTGTACGCCACCGGTCCCGCGATGGCCAAGCTCGCCGCCAAGTACCGCCCGCTGACCGCCGTCTACCGCGACCTGGTCACCCGGCCGGACACACCGCTGGCCGAGCACGTGCGGCAGCACATCCTCGAGCAGCTCGACCGGGCGGACGAGCGCTTCGACGCCATTCTGTCGCGGGACTGATCACTTGAAGGGTTCGCGAAGCGGAAAGGCCTGCGCCGGCGTCACCCTGCCTGATGCTCTCCGACCGTGATCACGGTGCCCGTAGCACCGACTCCACCAGCTCGCGCACCGCCGCCAGCAACCGATCCGTCTGGCCCGCTCGGATCATGGCTGGCACCACCTCGGTGCTCAGCGCGCCGAGCAGAAGCCGCCCCACCGCCTCGGCATCCAGATCCGGCCGCGCTTCGCGCAGCAGCGTGGTGATGTGGTTGTCCCAGAACGCGTGGAACTCCGCGGTCCGCGGATGCGGCGATTCGGTGCGATAGGCGACCATCAATTCGGAATTGTCGATCACCAGCCGCGTCATCGCGTCGAAGTAGGCGATCAGGCGCGCGCCGGGCGGCGCGCCGGGCCCCAAGGGCGGTGGGCCGCTGGTAACCGCCTCCATCAGCGCCAGCGCACTCTCGGCGACCATCTCGTGCAGCAGTCCCGCGCGGTTGCCGAAGCGATGGAAGATCGTGCCCTTGCCCACTCCGGCGGCCGCCGCGACGCGATCCATGGTGATCGCCTCGGCGCCGTGCTCGGCGAGCAACGCGAAGGTGGCGTCCAAGATCGCGCGGCGGTTACGCGCCGCGTCCGCCCGTTCTCTGGGTCGTTCGCCGCCCATCGCACCCGCTTTCTAGACAACTTGACCGATGGTCCATATGATCAGCGAATCATTTGGACCGACAGTCAACTTATGGAGTTCATGATGCAGGCAATCGTAATGACGGCGCCGGGAAGTCCGGACGTGCTGGTACCGCGGGAGGTCCCGGCGCCGCGAGCGGCCGCGGACGAGGTGGTGATCCGCGCCGAGGCGATCCCCGTGCTATTCCCGGAGACCAAGCTGCGCTCCGGCGAGTTCCCGCTCGGCGTTCCCCTGCCGCTGGTCTTCGGTTACCAAGCGGCGGGCGTCGTCACCGAGGTGGGCGCGCAGGTCGATCCGGCGCTGAACGGGCAGCGGGTGGTCGTGGCGACCAGTGGTTCCGGCGCGTATGCCGAATTCGTCGCCGCGCCGGCGGATTCCGTGGTGACCATCCCGGACGGCCTGTCGTCGGTGGACGCCGCGGCGGTGCTGATGAACGGCTCGGTGGCGATTCCACTGCTGGAGACCGCGGCGCTGACCGGTGTCGAGACCGTCCTGATCGAAGCGGCCGCGACCGGGGTCGGCAGCGCTCTCACGCAACTGGCGAAGGAATTCGGGGCGGCTCGCGTCGTCGGCACCGCGGGTGGTCCCGAGAAGATGGCCCGAGCCCGCGAGCTCGGGGCCGACGAGGTGATCGATCACAACGACCCGGCGTGGACCACCCGGCTGCGCGAAACGCTCGGCGGCACAACGGTGGATGTGGTGTTCGATTCGATCGGCGGCGAGAGCGCTTGCGCTCTGCTCGACCTCATGACTCCGCTACGCGGCCGAATGCTGGGCTACGGGTGGCTCTCCGGTGAGCCGGCGCGGATTTCGGCGACCGACCTGATCCCGCGCGGGCTCACCTATACCGGTTGCGCGGGACCGGACTGGTTGGACAGGGTCGCCGCCGCGCGTACCTCCGTGCTGGCCCGTGCGGCGGCAGGTGGGCTCGATCCGCTGGTCGAGGCGGTCCTGCCGCTGGAGCAGGCGAGCCGCGCGCATCGACTGCTGGAGGGTCGGACGCCGCTGGGCAAGATCGTGCTGCGTCCGGAGCCCGCCGCGTAGCGCGAACGGCGCGAGGCTCGCGCGACCGTGGCTAGGGTGGGGTCGTGCGGACCTCTCTGGAATCTCACGTCGATGCCGCCAACGCGCTCACCGCCCGGTGGTGCGCGGCGGCGGGCGAGCGAGACTTCGTGGTGTCCGGCGCGGGCGTGTGGCCGCTGCTGGCCTTGCTCGCCTCCGCGGCGGAGGGCACGGCGCGGGAGGAACTGACCGCAGCGATCGGGGTGCCCGCCGAGAACGGGCGAGACGAGGCGCTCCGATTGCTGCGCGACCTGGAACGCGCGGAAGCGGTGTCGGCGGCACTGGGCGTGTGGGTGCATCACGATCTTCCGCTGCGCCAGACGTGGTCGCGGGCACTTCCCGAGGGCGTGCTCGCACGGTTGACCGGGCAATCCGAACTCGACCGCTGGGCGGCCCGGCACACCGACGGACTCATCGAACGGTTCCCGCTCATCGTCGATCCCGGCACGCTGCTGGTGCTCGCCACCGCGCTGGTGGCGAAGACGCGGTGGGACGTGCCCTTCGAAGTCGGGACGCTGACCTGTGAGAACGGCCCGTGGCAGGGGCATCGCGGGCCCGGATTGTCGCGTACCGGCGCCGATGTGGGGAACGCCGCCATTCTGGAGGCGCCGCAACCGGTCACGCGAGTCGTCGTAGCAGGTGTCGCCGACCTCGACGTCCACCTTCTCCTCGGTGCCGGACCGCCCGCAGCCGTGCTGGGAACAGGGCTGACGGCGCTGTCCGGCGCCACGCCGGTCCGCTCCGACCTCCCGGCCGGGACCGAGGGCCCGGGACTGAGCGTGCGCACCGAGCCGGTGCTGTCGCGTACCGGTCAACTACGGATCCTGCTGCCTCCCTTCGAGGTTCGATCCACCCACGACCTACTCACCGCGTCCGGCCTGTTCGGCCTGGCCGCCGCGACCGACTGCACGCGCGGCCATTTCCCCGCGATTTCCCCGTCTCCGTTGTGCGTCGGCCAAGGAGCCCAGGAGGTCCTCGCCCGGTTCAGCCACGAGGGTTTCGAGGCCGCCGCCGTAACGGCCTTCGCGTTGCGGGCGGCAGCGGCCGCGCTGCGCCCCGCCAGCGCACCAGTGGTCTCGGTGACCTTCGACCGCCCCTTCGGCTTCCTCGCCGTCCACCGCCCGACCCGCCTGGCAGTGGTAGCGGGCTGGATCGCCACCCCACCCACCTCCGCCCCGAACACCTTCGCCTGACCACACGGCGAACCACGCCGCCCGCGCAAAGGCGGCGAAGGAGCAAGCGGCGGCCGCTCGGACGCGAGCCACAAGGGGGCCGCGAACACGCAGCGCCGCAGGCGCTGCCAATTAAACACAGCGCCGGGCGAAGTGTGGCGCGTGTTCCGGTAGAACTCCCCGTGCGAGCAAGAATGGGGGGACGCTGCGGAGGACCGGGATACGGCGCAGGATCCGAATCGGCAGCGGTGCGCGTGGGGCGCTCGCGATGTCGATTCGCCCGTCGAGGGCGGGGGCGATCGCGATCGCGTGCAGGAGTCGCTGAATTCCCTGTGTCACGACGGTCGGGAAGCTGCGCCGTCGCTGCACCAAGGCCAGGTCTCTGGTTCCGAGTGTGCCCGAGAGCAGCGGCGGGGCGAGGATTCTCGCCGCGGCGACGGCGTCCTGCACGGCCAGGTTGATACCGACGCCACCGGCGGGGGACATGGCGTGGGCGGCGTCGCCGAGGCAGAGCAGGCCGTTGGTGTACCACTTGGTCAGCCGGTCGAGTTTCACTTCCAGCAACTTGACCTCTGTCCAGCTGGACAAGGCGTCGACCCGGTCGTGCAGCCAGGGCGCGGCTTCGGCCAGGCCGCGCATGATGTCCTGGACCGGCCCGCGACGGGCGGACTCGTCGGCGCCCTTGGCGATCAACGTCGCGCACTGCCAGTAGTCGCCGCGGTCGAGTAGCAGCGCCGCGCGCCGCGCGGTGACGATCGGCAGCGCCCCCGCGGGATCGATCTCGGTGCGCGGCAGGCGGAACCACCAGACGTCCATCGGCGTCGGCCAGGTGCGGGTCGGCAGTCCCGCGGCCGACCGCAGCAGTGAGCCGCGCCCGTCGCAGGCCACGGTGAGGTCGGCTTCGATCGAGCCGGTCGCGCCCTCGACGGTCCGGTAGGCGACGCCGCCCACCCTGCCGTCGAGCCAGATCAGGTCGGTGGCCTCGGTGTTCATCCGCAGCCGGAAGGTCGGCTCCGCCGCCGCGGCCCGCGCCAGCAGGTCGAGCAGGTCCCACTGCGGCACCATCGCGACGTATTTGTGTTTTCCCGGCAGGTGTTTCAGCGTCGCCAGGGTCTGCAGGCCACCGGCGATCGGCAGTTGCACCTGATCGACTTTGCGGGCGGGCAGTTTCGCGAATTCCGCGCCGAGCCCCAGTTCGTCGAGGAGGTCGAGGGTGGTGGGATGCACGGTGTCGCCGCGGAAGTCGCGCAGGAAGTCCTTGTGCTTCTCCAGCACCGTGACGGCGACACCGGCTCGCGCGAGCAGCAACCCGAGGAACATCCCCGCCGGCCCCCCACCGACCACCAGGCATGTCGTGCGTTCCATCGACTGTCTCTCCCTCGGTCGTCGCATCGCCGCAAGGTGTCGCCTGTTTGCGCAAAATCCTAGTGCGGCGGGCGCGGCGCCGGACCCGGATCGGCGACGGCCGCCCGGATCCGCGGCGAGCTCAGCCGATGTCCCTGCGCAGGACGAAGAAATACGGCTCCGTCATGCCGCGCAGATCCATCACGCCGAACAGGGTGTGCTCGTCGGCGGCGCGGAAGTGGTCGATGATCGGCAGGTGGTCGTAGACCATCGCGGCACTTGTCACGCCGCGGTATTCCACTTCGCGCAGGCGCGCGGTGGGCTTGCTCGTTCGCAGCGCGGGCCTCACCACCGGCAGCAGCTTGCGCACGGCGCGCACACCGGACAGCGGCACCCGTCCGGCGAGTGAGAGCGGGACTCGGCGCGGGTCGATCGGGAACACCGTGCCGCCCGAGGTGAACAGCAGAGGATGCACGCTGTCGGGGCCGTCGAACTGCTTCCCGTACCAACCCGAAGCGGCCAGCACGCCATCCATCGGGTGCCCGGTCTGCAGTTCCTCGCCCCGCCAGCGCCCTGTCGTGACGTCTTGGACGCGCGCCGCCGGGAGGCGGTCGAACAGTGCCCACGCCTCCTGCGCGTTGTGGACGTCCGTCACGGTCAGCTCGTTCGCAGCCATGTCTCCTACTTCCTCATCGACGCAACGTTGCGATAGATACCCTATCGACCTCTCAGAACGCGCGCGCACTGGCAGCTGCCCCTGGCCGGATGGTCCGTGCGGCGCGAGGCGGCCGAATGCGGCGCGCGCCGCACGACGAGCAACGACGACTTGTCCTGCGCGGTAGTTCAGTACGCCGCCATGAGATAGATGCCCAGGATGATCATCACGCAGGCTGCGACGCGTTTCTGGGTCACCGCGCGCCGCGGGAACCCCATCAGTCCGAAGTGGTCGATCGCGAGGGCGCCGAACATCTGACCCGCGATGATCAGGGCGTTGAAGGTGCTGGCTCCGACGTCCGACGCGACGGCGATCATCGCCAGGATGGCCGCCCCGCCCAGCAGACCGCCGAACGGCGCCCACCGGGGCATGGTCCGGATATCCGCCCGCGTGGGCCACGGCCGATCAGCGGACACCAGCAGGGCCACCACGAGGAAGATCGCGAAACCCGTGAACGCCACGGCGTAGGAGATCACGCCGCACAGCCAGACGTTCTTCAACGCCAGTTTCAGCGAGTTCTGGCAACCCGCTTCCACGGAGCGCAACGCGCCGCCGACCAGGATGAACGCGAAGATGAGTGCGGTCGTGACGCGCGGGAGCGCGGCACGGGTTTCGGTGGTGCGAACCGTCATCGGAGATCTCCGGAGGATGCGAAGGGTGGATACTTGACCGGCAGTTCGGGGCGGCTCGCGCGGTCAGGTCACACTGGCGCTGCGCTCACCCTCGGGTTCGTCGGCCATCAGATAGATCGCGAGAGTGATCAACCCACAGGCCAGCAAACGGGGCAGGCTGGCGGATCGCTCCTCGAATCCCATGAGTCCGAAATGGTCCATGATCAGGGCGACGACCATCTCGCCGATGATCACGAGGGCGCTGAAGGTCGCCACGCCGACGTAACGGGCGACGGCGATCATGCCCATCACCGCAGCGCCCCCGAGCAAACCGCCGAACGGCGCCCACCACGGCATGTTCCGCACGTCGTCGAGAGTCGGCCACGGCGACTTCGACGACAGTGCGAGGAAGATGGCGAACCCGGTGAGCGCGACGGCGTACGAGATCACCGCGCAGAGCCACATATTCCGCATGTGGTTCATCAGCGTGTTCTGGCAGCCTGCTTCGGCCGACCGTAGGCCGCCGCCGACCAGGACGAAAAGGAAGACCAGCCCGACCGCGATACTCATGGGCAACACACATCCTCGGCTTGCGGCGCGCGAATACCGAAATCGTCTCGGAGGCAACCGCTTCGGCTCCGACAAGAGCCGGTTGATGTTCGGGTCGACGCACGACCCACTGTGACCCGGACAACGTACCATTATCCAACGGCACGATCAACGGTGCGGCGAACATCACGGTCGGCGTATTCCCGCATCGGGGACGCGGCCGAAACGCTGCCATGATGACACCCGTGCCCGAGCTGGTCGATAAGTCTCCGCGGAACTCGTCCTCGCTGGTAGGGACCCCGAGTTCCGGACCGAGACGGCGGCTCGGCGTGCTGGACTGGATTCGGCTGGCCCTGCTGGGAGCCGGTCTGCTCTGCGTGCTCACCGGGCTGCTGCCGCGCGAGGAGGCGGCCGCGAACATGCGCCGGGTCGGCCCGCTGCTGTTGTTTCTCGCCAGCGTCATCGTCCTGGCCGAACTGACCAGACAGGCCAAGGTCTTCGACGCCATCGCCCATCGCCTCGCGATCCTCGGCCGCGGCCGCTACCCCGCGCTGTTCGGCCTGTGCGTCCTGTTCGCCTCGGCCACGACGATCCTGCTGAATCTCGACACCACCGCCGTGCTGATCGCGCCGGTCATGCTGGCGCTCGCGGGGCCCGCCCGGATTCCGCCCCTGCCGCTGGCCATGACCACCCTCTGGCTGGCCAACACCGCGAGCCTGCTGCTGCCGGTGTCGAATCTCACCAACCTGCTCGCCGCCGATCGGGTGGCACTGACGGCGACCGGATTCGCGGCGAAAATGTGGGCTCCGCAGCTCGTTTCGGTTGCCGCGACGATGGTCTGCCTGTGGTTGTGGTATTGGCGGCGCGGACGACGTGGAAGCGACCGCTATGTACCACCGGAACCGATCCGGCCCGCGAACTTCCGCGAACGCGCGCTGCTGTACACCACCGCGGGAGCCTGTCTGCTGTTCATCGTCGCGATACCTCTGGTCGGCGAGCGGATAGGTATCGCGGCGACGCTCGCCGCGCTCATCGCGGTTGCGGCGTTCGCCGTCTTCGACCGCGGCGCCTTGCGGCTGTCGCTGCTCCCCTGGCGGCTGCTGGTGTTCGTGGTCGGCCTGTTCCTGGTGGTACCCACCCTCAGCCGATTCGGACTCGCCGACGTGATGCGGGCGTTGATCGGCACCGACCCGGACGCGTCCGGCGCATTCCGGGCCGCCGCGGCCGGCGCCTCGCTGGCCAATATCGCGAACAACTTGCCCGCCTACACCGCGGGTGAGGCGGTGATCCCGGCATCGAACGGTGATCAGCTGCTCGCGTTGTTGATCGGCGCCAACGTCGGCTCGATCGTCACGCCGTGGGCCTCGCTGGCGACCTTGCTGTGCCTGGAGTTCTGCCGCAGCCACGAAGTACGGGTCCCCATGGGACGTTTCGTCCTGACCGGGCTCGCCCTCGCCACGACCGCGACCGCGGGCGCGGTGGCCGCGTTGCTGATCGTGGGTTAGTCGTGGCCACCGCTGAGTGGGCGGACCGGGCCGAGCCGATCGAGGAACCCTACGTCCCTTGACCTCGAGTGCGGTCGAGGTACGAGGATCGGACCGAGGCCGGATCGAGACAATCCGATCTCACGTGCGGAGTCACCCGGCTCCCCTCGCGCTCCCGCTGGTCATCCGTACACCCCCAGCGGGAGTCTCGGGCTCCGAATCGATTGCGGCGCGGCCGAGACTCCGTCCGAGCCGTGACGGCGGACCCGCTACCACCGCCCGAACACAGCACCGCTCGGCGAGCCACGCCGGACCCTGCCATCACACGACCGGAACCGAGAAACGAGTTGCGAGCGAACTCAGTTCACCGCCGTGATCTCCCACTCGTAAACAGTGAGTTCCGACGCGCCCGTGGTGTGCACGGGATCGGTGAACGCGATTTCCCGCGCGGCATCGAGGCTTTCGGCGTAGAGGACGTACGCACCCCCGGTGCCGTCGGTGAAACGCCCGCTCTCCTGCAACTGTCCCCGGTCGTGCAGGGACCGCAGGAACTGCCGGTGCGGCTCGATCACGGCGGCGTCGAAGCGCGCGGTGCGCATCACCAGGACGAGGTATTTGTTCACGACTCGGACTCCGGGCGGTGAGCCCGGGTCGCGGCGGCCGCGGCGCGCACCTGCGGCGCCACCAGGACGACCTGGCCGAGCACACCGTTGAGGAAGGACGGCGAGTCGTCGGTGGACAACTCCTTGGCCAGCTCCACCGCCTCGTCCACGGCGACGACCGGGGGGACGTCGGCGGCGTGGAACAGCTCCCAGACCGCGATGCGCAGGATCGCGCGATCCACGGCAGGCAGCCGCGACAGGGTCCAGTCCTGCAGGTAGGACTCGATGGTGCCGTCCACCCGGTCGAGGTCGTCGGCGACGCCCTCGACCAAGGTGCGGGTGTAGGGGTGCACCGGCGCGACCGACTGGTCGCGGCCGGCCAGCTCGACGCGCTCGTCCAGCAGTTCGGCGGCGTCGACGTCTCTGGCCTCCGCCTCGAACAGCAGGTCGACCGCGCGGCGGCGGGCCTTGTGCCGCGCGCCGAGCTTCTTGTACGTGGACTTCTTGTCCACGGGCTGTTCAGCCACGGTCACATCATCCCGGATCGGCCGGTCGGCCGGATCAGGCGTTGACCCGGCCGAGGTAGCTGCCGTCGCGCGAGTCGATACGCAGCTTGTCGCCGGTGTTGATGAACAGCGGGACCTGCACCTCGGCGCCGGTCTCCAGGGTGGCGGGCTTGGTGCCGCCGGTGGAGCGGTCGCCCTGCAGGCCGATGTCGGTGTGCTGGACCACGAGCTCGATCGAGACCGGGAGCTCGACGTACAGCGGAGCGCCCTCGTGCATGGCGACCTGCACGGTCATGTTCTCCAGCAGGAAGCGAGCGCCGTCGCCGATGGTGGCCTCGGAGATGGAGATCTGGTCGAAGGTCTCGCCGTCCATGAAGACGTAGTCCGAGCCGTCGTGGTAGAGATAGGTCATGTCCCGGCGGTCGACGGTGGCGGTCTCCACCTTCACACCGGCGTTGAAGGTCTTGTCGACCACCTTGCCGGACACGACGTTCTTCAGCTTGGTCCGCACGAACGCGGGGCCCTTGCCCGGCTTGACGTGCTGGAACTCGATGATCTGCTGGAGCTGACCGTCGATCTTCAGCACAAGGCCGTTCTTGAAGTCGCTGGTGTCCGCCACTGTCTTCGGATCTCCTCGTTCTACCGCTTGGTCTCGGGTGACCGGCGTCAGTCGACGACGGTCAGGTCTTTGCCGGTGTGGGTGAGCAGCTCCGGGCCCCCTTCGCGCACCACGAGCGTGTCCTCGATCCGGACCCCGCCGCGGCCGGGAAAGTACACACCTGGTTCGACGGTCACCGCCACGCCAGTCAGAAGTGTACCGGTTCCGGTTTTCGCGATTCCGGGCGCTTCGTGGATCCGCAGACCCACCCCGTGGCCCAGACCGTGCACGAACAGCTTGCCGTGCCCGGCGGCCTCGATCACCGCCCGCGACGCGGCGTCCACGTCGGCCACCGGCGCCCCCGGCCGCAGCGCCTCGCAGCCGGCTCGCTGCGCCGCGGCGACCAGCTCGTACACCTCGCGCTGCCAGGCGGTCGGCGCGCCGAGTACGAAGGTGCGCGTCATGTCGGAGTGGTAGCCGCCGACCACCGCGCCGAAGTCCAGTTTCACGAAATCGCCCGCGGCCAGCACTGCGTCGGTCGGGCGGTGATGCGGGACAGCCGAATTCGCGCCGGTCGCCACGATGGTCTCGAACGAGACCGCTTCGGCGCCGTGTTCGAACATGGCCCATTCCAGATCCCGGGCCACCTGGCGCTCGGTACGCCCTGGACGCAGCCCGCCGCGCGCGAGCAGCGCCGCCAGGCCCGCGTCGCCCGCCGCGCAGGCCGCGCGCAGCTGGCGCACTTCGTAGGCGTCCTTGACCATGCGCAACTGCTCGACCAGTCCGGGAGACGCGACGAACTCCAGGCCGGTGCGCTGTTCGAGGAAGCCGCGATGCTGCTCGACGGTGACCACATGGCTCTCGAAGCCCACCCGGCCGAGTTGCCATTCCCCGGCCAGTTGCACGATGCGCCGCGCGGTGGCCCGCGCGATCTCCGCACGCAGGTCGGGAGCCTGTTCGGCGACCTGGGTCCGGTACCGGCCGTCGGTGCCGAGCACGGTGCGGTCCTCGGCGGTGCGCGTGTCCCAGGCGTGCACCAGCAGTGCCGCGTTGGAGCCGGTGAACCCGGTCAGATATCTGATGTTCACCAGATCGGTGACCAGCAGGGCGTCCACCCTGTTCTCCACCAGCAGGCTGCGCAGCGCGCTGCGCCGCGCCGCGTAGTCCGGCACATGACCCTGGTGATCAGCACACATGTGACAAAACTACCGCCGACACACCGCGCGCCGTCGGGCAACACGTGTTCAGCGCGCCGTCGGCGGTGATCGAAGCGCCTCCACCTGACCCGAATAGCTTGGCGCACAGCGCATCTCACCTGTCATGCCATAGCTGACCATACGCCTGTTCACATTCCCCATGTTGTGCACATTCCTGGCCCACACGACATTTTCGCCCTGCAACCGGCCGAAGGTGGGGGCATGACTCCTCTCGCATGCGCCGCGCTCACGGTGTGGTGCGCGGTACTGACCGTGTTCGACTTGCGCGAACGGCGCCTGCCGAACGAATTGACCGGTTCGGGCGTTCTGACCGTTCTCGGATACGCCTTGATCACAGAACAATTCACGATCGCGCTGCTGGGCGCACTGCTGCTGTCGGCGCCGTACCTCCTGGTGCACCTCCTCGCACCCGCCGCGCTGGGTGCGGGCGATGTCAAACTCGCGGTGACGCTGGGGGCGGCGGCCGCGCTCGGCGGCGCTCGGACGTGGGTGTGGGCGGCGCTGGGGGCGCCGGCGCTCACGGCCTGCCTCGCGGTCGGCGCGCTGGCCTGCCGCGCCGCCTCCGGTGCCGCCGTCCGCGGAGCCACCGCTCTCACCGTGCCGCACGGGCCCGCGATGTGCTCGGCGACGCTGCTGGCCTTGCTGTCGGCGGCGCTGGGCTCGACCTGAGCCCGACGGTCGCGAGCCGGAGCGCCCGCGATGGCGCGCCTGGACCGCATCCCGAAGCCAGCAAATTCACCGCAATCCATCGGTAGCATTACCGCGGGCAACGACCCCCGGACACCCGACGGATCCGTTCCAGGTGTGCGGCAGCTCCGCGCGTTGCCCCTCGAGTGCGCCATGCCAGCGATGCAGCCCGGAAGGAGCCGCCGAGTGAATCCGAGGCATCCGTCGCGGAGACCGATCGTCGCGGGAACCGACGGTTCCGCTCAGTCGATCGTCGCGGTGCGCTGGGCGGCGCAGACCGCCGCGCTGCACGACGCGCCCTTGCACATCGCGCTCGTCGTCGAGTCCTCGCTCGGCTCCGACGACGACGATCCGCCGCGGCCGGCGGCGCTGCTGCGGGTGCGCGAGGCCGACGAGGCCGTCGAGCGGGCCGCCGAGGCCGCCGTAGCGGCCGCGCGGGCAGTGCGCGACATCGCCATCGGCACCGAGATCCGCACCGCGCACATCGCCACCGCCTTGATAGAGCGCTCCCGGAGCGCGGCCATGCTCGTGGTCGGCACGCGCGGTATGGGCCGGGTTCAGCGCGTGCTGCTCGGATCGGTCAGCGCCGCCGTCGCGCGCGGAGCCGACTGCCCCGTCGCGGTGGTTCCGGCCGAGACACCGCTGTGGGACCGGACGAGCGCCGGCCCGGTGATCGTCGGGGTCGACGGCTCCACCGCCGAGCAAGCCGCCATCGAGGTGGCGGCCACCGAGGCGTCGCTGCGCGGGGTCGAGCTGGTCGCCGTGCACACCTGGGGCGAAGTCGAGCCGCTCGCCGCGATCGGCACAGATTGGGCCGCGCTGCGCCGGACCGAGGAGGCGCTGCTCGCCAAGAGTCTGGCCGGCTGGCAGGAGCAATACCCGGAGGTGACCATCCGGCGGGAGGTGGTCCGGGACCGTCCGGAACGGCGGCTGCTCGAGCGCTCTCGCGACGGGCAGCTGCTCGTGGTGGGCAACCGTGGCCGAGGGACTCTCGGGCGGCTGCTGTTCGGCTCGGTCGGCGACGCGTTGCTGCGGTCGGTGGAACGCCCCATCGTCATAGCCCGTTGAGCGCCTCGGCCCGAGCCACTTCACCGGCGGTCGTGCGGCGCGCTCCAGCGCGTCCGAGCCGCTTGCCGCGCGATCGCTGAGCGCCTCGACCCGTGGTACCCGGCTCGCCCCTCGCAACGGCGGGCCAGGTTCCCGGGCACCGGCGTCGACATGGGAAGATGAACGATGTGCTGCGTTGGATAACTGCCGGAGAATCCCATGGTCCCGCTCTCGTCGCCATCCTCGAGGGGATGGTGGCAGGCGTCGAGGTGACGTCGGACGAGATCTCCACGCAGCTGGCCCGCCGCAGGCTGGGATACGGCCGCGGCGCGCGGATGAAGTTCGAGGCCGACAAGGTCACGGTCGTCGGCGGCGTGCGGCACGGACGGACCATGGGCGGCCCGGTCGCCATCGAGGTGGCCAATTCCGAATGGCCGAAGTGGACCACAGTGATGTCCGCCGACCCGGTCGATCCGGCCGAACTCGCCGAGCTGGCCCGCAACGCCCCGCTGACCCGGCCCCGGCCCGGGCACGCGGACTACTCCGGCATGCTGAAGTACAACTTCGACGACGCCCGCAACGTGCTCGAGCGCGCCAGCGCCAGGGAGACCGCCGCCCGCGTCGCGGCGGGCACCGTCGCGCGGAATTTCCTGCGCCAGGCGTTCGGCGCGGAAGTCGTCTCGCATGTCGTCTCGATCGGCACGGCGCACAACACCTCGGGTGTCGTCCCGACCGCCGCCGACCTCGCCGCGGTGGACGACAGCCCGGTGCGGGCGTTCGACAAGGACGCCGAAGCGGCGATGATCGCGGAGATCGAGGCGGCCAAGAAGGACGGCGACACCCTCGGTGGCGTGGTCGAGGTGGTCGTGGAAGGACTTCCGGTCGGCCTCGGCTCGTTCACCAGCGGCGAGAACCGGCTGGACTCCCGGCTCGCGGCCGCCCTCATGGGTATCCAGGCCATCAAGGGCGTCGAGGTCGGCGACGGTTTCGAGACCGCGCGCCGTCGCGGCAGCCAGGCGCACGACGAGATGCGGCCCGGCCCCGACGGCGTGCTGCGCTCCACCAACCGCGCTGGCGGCCTGGAAGGCGGTATGACCAACGGTGAGGCGCTGCGCGTGCGTGCGGCGATGAAGCCGATCTCCACCGTGCCGCGCGCGCTGTCCACCGTGGACATGACCACCGGCGACGAGGCCGTGGCCATCCATCAGCGTTCGGACGTGTGCGCCGTGCCCGCCGCGGGTGTGGTCGCCGAATCCATGGTGGCGCTGGTCGTCGCGCAGGCCGCGCTGGAGAAGTTCGGCGGCGACTCGATCACCGAGACGGTCGAGAACATCACCAGCTACGTCAAGCGGATCAGCACCCGCCCGCACGTGCCCGCGGACAGTCGGTCGCAATGATCGTGCAGACCGATCCGCGCGCCCCGCGCGTGGTGCTGGTCGGACCGCCCGGGGCGGGAAAGTCGACGATCGGCCGCAAGCTCGCCAGGGAACTCGGCGTCGAGCTGTACGACACCGATGCCGGTATCGAGCGGGAGACCGGTCGCACCATTCCGGAGATCTTCGCTGAAGACGGTGAGCCCGAGTTCCGCAGGATCGAGGAGCGGGTGGTGCGCCGTGCCGTGCTCGCCGAGCGCGGCGTCGTCTCGCTCGGCGGCGGCGCCGTGCTGTCGGAGAACACCAGGACCCTGCTGCGCAACCGCACCGTCGTCTACCTGGAGATCAGTGTGGCCGAGGGCCTTCGGCGCACCGGCGCGAGCACCCAGCGGCCGCTGCTCAACGGCGCGGACCCGGGCGCGAAGTACCGGGAGTTGATGCGCACCCGTCGCCCGCTCTACCGGGAGGTCGCCACTGTCCGGGTCCGCACCGACGGCCGCAGCCCCGGCCGGGTGGTGCGCATGATCATGACCAAGCTCGGCATGGAACCGGCGGAGCAGGCCGAGGCGGAGCTGCGGCCGCCGCCCAGCGGAATCCCGCAGGGCAGCAGCCGATCCCGGGCCCGCCGTCGCGCGCGAGCCGGAGCCGCGTCCCGGCGCAAGCACGCCGATCCGAGCGAGCCCACCGACGCCGCCGCCGTTCCCGCACCGGAATCGGCCGTCGAAGCCGTTCGATCCCGCCGCGCCCGGCGGAGCGTGACGAGCGAACCCGACGCCGCGACCGCAGCGGGCAGCGGTGAACCGGCGGGCAGCCGATCCAGGCGTGCCCGCGCACGCCGTGCTCGTTCCCGGGCCCGGCAGCAGTCGACAACAGCAGCAACAGAATCGGAGCAAGCCACGTGACAGAGCCGAGTCGTCTCGAAGTCCGGACCGCCGACCCGTATCCGGTGATCATCGGCCGCGGATTGCTCGGCGAACTCGTCGAGTCGGTCGACAGCGCCGCCAAAGGCGTGCGCACCGTGGCCATCTTCCATCAACCGCCGCTCACCGAGACCGCCGAAGTGGTGCGTAAGGCGCTGGCCGACACCGGTATCGACGCGCACCGCGTCGAGATCCCGGACGCCGAGGCGGGCAAGGACCTGGCGGTCGCCGGATTCTGCTGGGAGGTGCTCGGACGCATCGGCCTGACCCGCAACGACGTGGTGGTCAGCCTCGGCGGCGGCGCGGCGACCGACCTTGCCGGATTCGTCGCGGCCACCTGGATGCGCGGCGTGCGCATCGTGCACGTGCCCACCACGCTGCTGGCCATGGTCGACGCCGCGGTCGGCGGCAAGACCGGCATCAACACCGAAGCGGGCAAGAATCTGGTCGGCTGCTTCCACGAACCCGCCGCCGTGCTGGTCGACCTGGCCACCCTTGAGACGGTGCCGCGCAACGAGATCGTCGCAGGCATGGCCGAGATCATCAAGGCCGGCTTCATCGCCGATCCGGTGATCCTCGACCTGGTGGAGCGCGATCCGGAGGCCGCGCTCGATCCGGCGGGCGAGGTGCTGCCCGAGCTGATCCGCCGCGCGATCCAGGTGAAAGCCGACGTCGTCGCCGCTGATCTGAAGGAATCCAGCCTCCGGGAGATCCTCAACTACGGCCATACCCTCGGCCACGCCATCGAGCGGCGGGAGCGCTACCGGTGGCGGCACGGCGCCGCGGTCGCCGTCGGACTGGTGTTCGCCGCCGAACTCGGACGGCTCGCGGGCCGTCTCGACGACGCCACCGCCGACCGTCATCGCGCCATCCTGTCCGCTGTCGGACTGCCGACCAGCTACGACGCCGACGCGCTGCCCCAACTGCTGGACGCCATGCAGACCGACAAGAAGACCCGCTCCGGCGTGCTGCGCTTCGTCGTGCTCGACGGCCTGGCCAAGCCCGGCCGCCTGGAAGGGCCCGATCCCACCCTGCTGGCCGCCGCCTACTCCGCGATCGCCCGGGAGGACAGCCCCAGCGGCGGCGCGGTCCTGCTGTAGCGCTGCCGTATGTCCGGCGCTGGACGGCGGTGGATTCGAGCAAACGGAAACGGCGCACCCGCCAAGGAAGGTGCGCCGTTTCCGTTACGTCCGAGTGCTACGGAACCCAGAGGTCGTACCTACCGCTACCGTCATTTCGCTTGACGCACTTCGCCCGATCACTCCACAGCGGTGCGTCCTTCGTGCAGCTGGCCAGCGAGACGTTCGACGCCGAAGCCACACATTTGAACCCCCAAGTCGGTTGCTCCGACGCACAGCCGTCGGCTTGGGCCACCGCCTGTCCGCCGAACCCCAACGCGGACGCGGCGATCGCCATCGCGGCGGCGACCCCGATTCGAATGAACATGACTGCCCCTCCCATTGAAATGCCTTGAACAGCAACATATTACCCACCGTGACGGCAGTGGCAAGAGGATTGGACGCGCTCGGACGATGTCGGCAGAGCCGCCACCGATGGCAGTGCGGCAGACCATGCGCGCCGCATGAGCCGAGAGCCAAGGTACCCGGTCGGAGCAGACCGGGTCGCGCCGGTGCGCGGGCGGCGAACTCGGGTCAGGCGGGACTGTGCGCGGGACCGGACTGTTTCGTGGCGCGACGCTCGGAGCGGGCGCGGCCGATGCCGACGCCGATGAGGGCGGGGACGAAGACCAGCAGAACGATGAACGACGCGGCCGCGGTCAGCTCGAAGAGCAGGCCGTTGTCTCCGAGGTCGAATCTGGGCAGCCAGTCGAGCAACCAGGCGCCGAGGCCGCTGCCGAGGCCGGCCACCACCGCGGCCTTCAGCCACAGCAGGGTCAGGTCGGTGCCGCGCTCGGGATCGGGCTGGGCCGTCCTGTCCTTGCGCCCGTCCAGGAAACCCCAGGACAGGACGGCCGCCAGGAGCACGATCAGCGCGAGCGCGCGCATCCACGCCCCGTGGGTCGGCCAGTACACCATCGCGAACCCGAGCACGGCGCGCAGCAAGACGACCAGCGCGCCGAGCACGATGGCCCGCAACACCCAAGCATTCATGCGCACCACCCTAACCCCGCACCACGTCCAACCAAACTAGAACCGGTATCAATTCTAGGGTCGATGCGCCTCGACCAGCGCCGCCGCCATCTCCGCGCGCGGCGCCGACCGCCCGGTGAACAGCTCGACCTGCCCGTATGCCTGGTTCAGCAGCATCTCCAGACCGCTGACCACCGTGTGCCCGGCCCGCTCCACCGCCTCGGCCAGCGGGGTGGGCCACGGGTCGTAGATCGCGTCGAGCACCACCGGCGCCGCTGCCACCGCCGGGGCCACGACCGCGGCCGCGGTGGCGGGAATGGTGCTCACCACGGCGCCTGCCGCCGCACAGATGCCGTGCAGGGACCGGGCATCGAATCCGGCCAGTGCGGGGACCATCCCGAGCCGCTCGGCGAGCTCCAGCGCGCCACGGGCCCGCCCCGCGTCCCGCGCCACCACGGTGACCGACTTCGCGCCCAGCTCCGACAGCGCAAGCAGGGCGGGCCGCGCCGTGCCGCCCGCACCCAGCACCACGCCCTCGGCCACGTCGGTGACGCCACCGCCGCGCAGCGCGCCGAGCACACCGTCCACGTCGGTGCAGTCGGCCAGCCAGCCCGAGCCGGCACGGACCAAGGTGTTGGCCGATCCGACCAGTACGGCCCGCTCGGTGCGCTGGTCCGCGTGGGCCAGCGCCGCTTCCTTGCCGGGCATGGTCACCGACAGCCCGACCCACTCCTGCCCGAGCCCGTCGACCAACCCCGGCAGTTGCTCGGCCGAGCACTCGATGCGCTCATAGCTCCAGTCCAGTCCGAGCGCCCGATACGCGGCCAAGTGCAGCTGTGGCGATCGCGAGTGCGCGATCGGCTTGCCCAGCACCGCAGCCTTGCGACTATCGGCCACCGCTGTCCTTCGAACTGTCGAGAATGCCGCTGCGCTGCGCCCTGGCGATCAGCCGCAGATGCTCCTGATAGTCGTCGGTGAACAGGGTGGTGCCCTGCTTGTCGACGGTGACGAAGTACAGCCACGGCCCCACTTCGGGATTCTCCATGGCGCGCAACGCGTTCAGCGACGGCGCGGCGATCGGGGTCTTGGGCAGTCCCCGCATCGCATAGGTGTTCCAGGCGGTTTCCTGGGCGCGGTCGGCGTCGGTGGTCGCCACCTCGGTGCGATCCAGGGTGTAGTTCACCGTCGAGTCGAACTGCAGCATCTGATCGACCCGCAGCCGGTTCACGATCACCCGCGCCACTTTGCCCATGTCCTGCGGCTTCGCCTCACGTTCCACCAGCGAGGCGGCGACCAGCGTCTCGTACGGCGTCAGTTTGGTGTCGGCGCCGGACTGCAGCAGTCCGGTGGATTCATAGCTCTTCGCGCTCGCGGTCACCAATTGCCGCAGGATCTGTTCCGGTGTACCGCTGGGATCGAAGTCCCATGTGCCCGCGGCGATGAGGCCTTCCAGCTGCCTGGTCCGGTCCGGGCAGTCCCGGACACCCTGCATCGCCCATGCCGGCACTCCCAGCGCGGCCAGGTCCAGGCTCGCGCCCGCGGCATCGAGCTGTTCGTAGGTCACGCACTTCTGGTCGGCGCCGGTGCCGATACAGCTGGCCTCCGCGATTTTGCGGTAGATGCCGTCATACCGCCCGCCGGTGCTCATGTCGTGCTGATCGTGCAGCAGCCGTCCCTCGGAGACGACCAGGTTGCCCACCCTGGACTGCTTGCCGACCAGCGCGGCCACCGCCTCCACGGCGGGACTGCGGCTCGGGATCGCGTAGAAGCCCGGCTGCACCGCGCTCATGTTCGAGTTCCGTACGGCCGCTTCGATGAACGCGCCGGTGCTCGCGACGACGCCCTTCTCGAGCATGGTCGCCGCGATCTGGGTCGAGGTGTCGCCGTCGTGCACTTGCACGATCACCAGGGGGCCGGACGGACCGGCGTAGTCCTCCGGCGGGCCGAAACTGGCGACCAGCTTCATGCCCGCGAAGACCACGGCGCCGCAGAACAGCAGCGCGAAGACGCCTCCGACGATCCATATGGTGCGGCGGCGCCGCTTGCGCTCGGCGGCTTTGCGCGAGGCGACCCGGGACCGCTTGCCACGCCCGGAGCGCCCGGAACGCTCGGGCCGGTCGCGCTTGACGCGGCGCGGGGCCTGCTCGCGCGTGGCGCTCGCGCGCTGCCCACCCCGCCGCGGGGCGGGCGGAGGCGGCGCGGGCGGCTCGTCCTCCTCGTCGTCGACGTAGCGGGGGATGACGGTCGTGTCGTCGTCGTAGTAGTCGTCGCCGTCCTCGTGTTCGCCCCAGGCCCGGTCGTCTCTGCGATAGCGCCGATCAGCTTCGCGCTGTCGGAACAGTTCCTCGGCCCGCGCCCACCGATCCGTCATGCATCGTCCCCGGACGACGCAGGACGTCCCGCTTCCACCGACCTCAACACCGCACTCCGTTCGTCCAACCATCCTTGCAGGATCGACACGGCCGCCGCCTGATCGATCACCTGCCGCTGGCCACGCGCGCGAACTCCACTGTCCCGCAATGCACGTGCAGCTGACACCGTAGTCAAACGTTCGTCGGAAAGCCGGACCGGCACCGGACCGACGGCGGCCCGCAATCGCTCAGCGAATGCGCTGGCCAGCGTAGCCGCAGTGCCCTTCTCCCCGCGTAATGTTCGCGGCAATCCGACGATTACCTCTACTGCCTCGTACTCCCGCACAATTTCGGCAATTCTTTCGATATCGGGTGCGGGAGCCGAACGGCGCGACTGTTTCGCACGGGGCACCGTCTCCACCGGGGTGGCGAGGATGCCGTCGGGATCGCACGCGGCGACCCCGATCCGGACACTGCCGACGTCGACGCCGATCCGCCTGCCCCGACCGGGATCGGTGGCGGGATGGGGCCGGTCGGCGCCGTGCGGCGCCGACCTCTCCGGTTCTGCGGCCTCGCCCATCACCCGGCCAGTTCGGCCACCCGCGCGCGGACCGCCGCCAGGCCCGCCGGAATGCCGGACGGGTCCGAACCCGCGCCCTGGGCCATCTCCGGCTTGCCGCCGCCGCGTCCGGCGACACTCGGGCCGAAGCTGCCGACCAGATCGCCCGCCTTGACGCCGAGCTCTTGCGCGGGCTTGTTCACCGCGACGACGAACGGCACCTTGCCGTCGGCGTTGCCCAGCAGCACCACCACGGCGGGCTCACTGCCGAACCGGCCGCGGATGTCGGTGGCCAGCGTGCGCAGATCACCCGCGGGTACGCCCTCGGGCGCGGCCACGGCCACCAGCAGCAGACGGCCGATCCGCTCGGCCTCCTCGACGAATCTGCCCGCCGAGGACAGCACGGCGGCCATCTTGGTGCGCTCGAGCTCCTTCTCGGCCACCTTGAGCCGCTCCACCAGCTGCTCGACGCGACCCGGCACCTCCTCGGAGGGCACCTTCAGCGCGGAAGCCACACCGGCCAGCAGGGCGCGTTCCTTGGCCAGGTACTTGTAGGAGTCCAAGCCGACGAACGCCTCCACGCGGCGCACCCCCGAGCCCACCGACGCCTCACCGAGCACGGTGATCGGACCGATCTGCGAGGAGTGCTGCACATGGGTGCCACCGCAGAGTTCCATCGAGAACGGGCCGCCGATCTCCACGACGCGGACCTCGTTGCCGTAGTTCTCGCCGAACAGGGCCAGCGCACCCATCTGCTTGGCCTTCGGCAGGTCGGTGACGAAGGTGTTCACCGGGAAATCGGCGCCGACCGCGTCGTTGGACACGGCCTCGATGTCGGCCTTCTGCTGCTCGGACAGCTGACCCTGCCAGTTGAAGTCGAAACGCAGGTAGCCCGGCTTGTTCAGCGACCCGGCCTGCACGGCGTTCGGGCCGAGCACCTGCCGGAGGGCGGCGTGCACCATGTGCGTGCCGGAATGCCCCTGGGTCGCGCCACGCCGCCACGCCGGGTCCGCCTGAGCGAGGACGATATCGCCCTCGGTGATCTGGCCGTGCTCCACGGTGGCCTTGTGCACCCAGAGTTTCTTGGCGATTTTCTGCACGTCGTTGACGCGCAGTTTCAGACCCGAGGAGGCGGTGATGGAACCGCGGTCGGCGATCTGGCCACCGGACTCGGCGTAGAGCGGGCTGCGGTCCAGGATGACCTCGACGTCCTGACCCGCGGTCGCGGCGGGCACCCGCACGCCGTCGGCGATCAGGGCCAGCACGGTGGCCTCGGAGGTCAGTTCGTCGAAACCGGTGAACTCGGTGGCGCCCCGGTCCACCAGTTCCTTGTAGACCGTTAGGTCGGCGTGCGCGTGCTTGCGGGCCTGAGCGTCCTCCTTGGCACGCTTGCGCTGCTCGGCCATGAGCGAGCGGAAGCCCTCCTCGTCGACCGACAGCCCGGCCTCGGCGGCCATCTCCAGCGTCAAATCGATCGGGAATCCGTAGGTGTCGTGCAGCGTGAAGGCGTCCGATCCGGCGATCGTGCTGCCGCCCTCGGCCTTGACCGCGGCGGCGGTGTTGTCGAACAGCGTGGAGCCGGTGTTCAGCGTCTTCAGGAACGCCGTCTCCTCACCCACCGCCACCGTCTCGATCCGGCGGAAGTCGGTCGCCAGCTCCGGGTAGGACGGGGCCATCAAGTCGCTGACGACCTTCATGAACTCGCTCATCACCGGCTTCTGGGCGCCGAGCAGGCGGGCCGAGCGCACGATGCGGCGCAGCAGGCGGCGCAGCACGTAGCCGCGGCCGTCGTTGCCGGGGTTCACGCCGTCGGCGATCAGCATGGCGGCGGTGCGGGCGTGGTCGGCGATCACGCGGAAACGGACGTCGTCCTCGTGCTGGACGCCGTAGGAGCGCCCGGTCAGCTCCTCGGCCTTGTCGATGATCGGGCGCAGCAGGTCGGTCTCGTAGACGTTGTCCACGCCTTGCAGCAGCAGCGCGATCCGCTCGACGCCCATACCGGTGTCGATGTTCTTCTTAGGCAGCGACCCGACCGGCGGATGGCCCAGCTTCGGGCTCAGCTCACCGCGAACATCCTGCATGAAGACGAGATTCCAGATCTCGAGGTAACGGTCCTCGTCGGCGACCGGCCCGCCGTCGCGGCCGTGCTCGGGCCCGCGGTCGTAGTAGATCTCCGAGCAGGGGCCACCGGGGCCGGGCACGCCCATGTCCCAGTAGTTGTCCTTGCCGTCGCGGAACTGGATGCGCTCCTCGGGCATGCCCGCGACCCGCTTCCAGATCTCCGCGGCCTCCGGGTCGTCCTGGTAGACGGTCACCCAGATCCGCTCCGGATCGAACCCGTAACCACCTTCGTCCTGCGGCTTGGAGATCAGCTCCCAGGCGAGGGTGATCGCCCCCTCCTTGAAGTAGTCCCCGAAGGAGAAGTTGCCCGCCATCTGGAAGAAGGTGTTGTGCCGCGTGGTGACGCCGACCTCTTCGATGTCACCGGTCCGCACGCACTTCTGCACGCTGGTCGCCCGCGGGTAGGGCGGCGCCTCCTGACCCAGGAAGTACGGCTTGAACTGGACCATGCCTGCGTTGACGAACAGCAGGTTCGGGTCGGCCAGGATCAGCGAGGCACTCGGCACCTCGGTATGGCCGGCACGGAGGAAATGGTCCAGGAAACGCCGTCGAATCTCGTGGGTCTGCACGAATACCCAGCCTACCGGTGCCGCGCACGCGAATTTCCATCGACCGGGGCTGCCCGCGCGTCCCGGCGACCGGCCCGCGAACCGGTCCCGCCGGGTCAGCCTCGGACGATGCGGCGCAGCTTGTCGACTCTGGGACCGATCTCGCGTTCGTGGCCGTGATCAGTGGGTTGGTAGTAGTCGACACCGACCAGTTCGTCGGGCGGGTACTGCTGGGAGAGCACGCCGTCCTTGTCGTCGTGCGGGTACTTGTAGCCCTGGGCGTTGCCGAGCGCCGCCGCGCCCGGGTAGTGACCGTCGCGCAGGTGCGGCGGGACCGCACCCGCCTTGCCCGCCGCGACGTCGGCCATGGCCGCGCCGATCGCGGCCACGACGGCGCCCGATTTCGGGGCGGTCGCCAGGTGGATCGTGGCCTGCGCCAGCGCGAGGCGGCCTTCGGGCAGACCGACCAACTGCACCACCTGCGCGGCGGCGGTCGCCGTCTGCAGCGCCATCGGGTCGGCCATGCCGATGTCCTCGCTCGCGTGGATCATCAGCCTGCGGGCGATGAACCGCGGATCCTCCCCCGCGCTGAGCATGCGCGCCAGGTAGTGCAGCGCGGCGTCGACGTCCGAACCGCGGATGGACTTGATGAACGCGCTGATCACGTCGTAGTGCTGGTCGCCTGCCCGGTCGTAGCGCACCGCGGCCTTGTCCACGCTGGCCTCGACCAGGTCCACGTCGACGGTGCCGTCGAGCGAGGACTCGGCCGACGCTTCCAGCGCGGTCAGCGCGCGGCGGGCATCGCCGCCCGCGATCCGGACGATGTGGTCGAGCGCGGCCTCGGTGACGGTGTACGCGCCGGCCAGACCGCGCGGATCGGTGATCGCGCGGGTGAGCACCTGACGGATGTCGGCCTCGGTCAGCGACCGCAGTTGCAGCACCAGCGAGCGCGACAGCAGCGGCGACACCACCGAGAACGACGGGTTCTCGGTGGTCGCGCCGACCAGCAGGACGATCCGGTTCTCCACCGCGGCGAGCAGCGCGTCCTGCTGCGTCTTGGAGAAGCGGTGTACCTCGTCGATGAACAGCACGGTCTGCTCGCCCGCCGACAGCCTGCGCCGGGCCAGGTCGATGACCGCGCGCACCTCCTTGACGCCCGCCGACAGCGCCGACAGCGCCTCGAACCGGCGACCGGTGGCTCGGGAGATGAGCGCGGCCAAGGTCGTCTTGCCCGTGCCGGGCGGGCCGTACAGCAGCACCGACGCGGCGCCCGAACCCTCGATCAGCCTCCGCAGCGGAGAGCCGGGCCCGAGCAGATGCTGCTGGCCGACCACTTCCTCCAGCGCCGCCGGACGCATACGCACGGCCAGCGGCGCACCCGCGTCTTTGCGCACCACCGTGTCGATCGAATGCTCCGGGGGCACCGCGGCGCCGGGCACGTCGAACAAACCATCGCTCACCCGCACGACGTTACCGAGCCGCACCGACAGCGCGACATGCCGTTCCCGCGGGGACGGCGCGGTCCGGACCAGCACGGCGGCGAACCCGAGTTGCGAGTCACCGGCACTTCGGATGGGATCGGTACCCGTGCCTGAAAACGTTCCCGTTTCAGATCCCTCGTCCATGCCGCGCTTCGCTCGGCGCGTCCTCCTGGCGGGCGGCGCGGCCGCCGCCACCGCCACCGCGGTACTGGGCTCAGGACGCGCGGCAGCCGCCACACCGGTCTTCCGGCACGGCGTCGCTTCGGGTGACCCACTTCCCGACGGTGTCATCCTCTGGACCCGCGTCACCGTCTCCGACGACGCCGCACCCGGCTCCGGTCTGGGTGAACCGGCGACCGTGCGCTGGGAGGTCGCCGCGGACGACCGGTTCGCCTCGATCGCCGCCTCCGGAACCGCGACGGCCTCGGCGGAGTCCGATCACACCGTCAAGGTCGACGTGTCCGGCCTGGCGCCGGGTGTGGAGTACTTCTACCGCTTCAGCGCTCTCGGCGAGACCTCTCCGGTCGGGCGCACCAAGACCGCACCGGCCACGGAGGACGCACCTGACCGCCTCCGTTTCGGCGTGGTGTCGTGCTCGAACTGGGAGGCGGGTTACTTCGGCGCCTACCGTCACTTGGCCGCCCGCACCGATCTGGACGCGATCGTGCACCTGGGTGACTACATCTACGAATACGGCAGTGGCAAGTACGGGGGGCGCAACGGCGCCGTGCGTTCGCACGAACCGGCCGAGGAGATCGTCAGCCTGGCCGACTACCGCGTCCGCCACGCGCAGTACAAGACCGACCCGGATCTGCTCGGCCTGCACGCCACACTGCCGTTCATCTGCACCTGGGACGACCACGAATCCGCGAACAACTCGTGGTCCGGCGGCGCGCAGAATCACGATCCCGCGATCGAGGGCGGCTGGGCCGACCGGCGCGCCGCCTCCGCCCGGGCCTACCTGGAATGGATGCCGGTCCGCGCGTCCGGGTCCGGCGCCGACGTGCGGATCTACCGCAGGCTGCGCTTCGGCACCCTGGCCGAACTCGCCATGCTCGATCTGCGCAGCTACCGCGACCAAGAGGCGAAGCCCGGCGCCGACTGGCGCGAGGCCGACGATCCGGCGCGCACCATCACCGGCAAGGCACAGATGGAGTGGCTGACCGCGGGCCTGGCGTCCGCGCCGGTGCGGTGGAAGCTGGTCGGCAACTCGGTGATGATCGCTCCCCTGGTCTTCCCGCCGCTGGAGCCGGCGACCACGGCGGCGATCACCAGCACCATGGGCATCCCGCAGGCCGGCCCGTCGCTCAACGGCGACCAGTGGGACGGCTACACCGCCGACCGCGCCCGCCTGTTCCGCACCATCCTCGACCAGCAGATCTCCGACGTGGTGTTCCTGACCGGCGACATCCACTCCTCCTGGGCCGCGGACCTCCCGGTGGACGCGGCGAACTACCCGGGCGGGGCGACGGCGGGCGCCGAGTTCGTGGTGCCGTCGGTGACCTCGACCAGCATCGGCGACATACTCCGGGTGAACTCCGCGCCGCTGGCGGCCTCGCTCGCGTCGGTCAATCGTCACCTGCGCTATGTGGAACTGGACTCGCACGGTTACGGCGTCCTGGAGATCACCGCCCACCACGCGCAGATGGACTGGTACTACCTGCTGAACGTGACGGACCCGAATTCCGGTGTGCGCCATGGAGCTTCGTTCGCGGTGCGTTCCGGAGGCCGGATCGAGCCGCGGCAGGTCCCGGTCGGCTGACCGTCGCGCCGGATCACTCGCCGCCGGCGCACCCACCGCCGCTGCATCCGCCGCCGCCCGCGGAGTGGTTGTTCGGCTTGCTGTGCGATCGGTTCCGCCACCGCCGGGCGCGAGCCGCTTTGCTCAGCTGCGCCCCGGCGGCGCGGGCACGCGTCGTCGTGTCTTCGCCGATTTGGCGGCGGGCGTCGCGCCGCCGCCGGATCACGACGCCGAGCACAGCAGCGACGAGACCGATCACGAATACGACCAGCAGCAGGTAACCCACGCGGGCACTCCTCTCCCCCGCGCCCGCTCCCTACCTTCGAGCGAGCGCTCCGAAACTCTCATTGTGCCTGGCGCACAGCGAGATTCATATCCCGGTGCAGGCGACAGGGCGAACGGACCCGCGGTCGCGCACGGCGATCGTTTCGGTGGCGTCGACCGGCCACCGACCGCCCAGTGGCGATCCTTCCCCGACCGCGGAAGACCTACTCCGACCAGCGCTCTTCCAGCATCGCCGAGACGTCTTCGGCGAAATCGCCCACGATGTCGTCACCCGTGCACCGGGCATCTTCGGCCAGCGCGGCCCAACGGTTGATCAGCGCCGCCGAGCGCGGGACCGACAGCCCGTGCTCCCTGGCCGCCGCGATACGCGAGTGGTCGGCGGGCAGGAACCAATAGGTGGACAGCCACACCCAGATCAGCCTGGCTTCCAGGATGCGTTCGTCGAGTTGCTGATCATCGGCCAGCGCGGGCCACACGCCGACGACCTCCGCTCGCCACGCCTCCACCATCTGCCTGGCGCGTTCGCGGGAGAGTTCGACATCGCACAGGCAGCCGGGAAAGGACACCAGCGCGTAGGCGATGTCCAGGGTGGCGTCGCGGAACCCGCCCCACTCGTAGTCGAGGAAGCGAGCGCCCTCCTCGTTCAAGATCACATTGTCCGGGCAGAGGTCCGACGGGCTGAACGCCCGGAAGCGGCCCGCGGAATACAGCCGATTGCCCCGCACGATCCGCTCGGCGATCTCGCCGGGCACCTCGATGCCCAGTTCGCGCTGCAGCATCCCGGGCACCTCGGCGATCGCCGACTCGGCCTGCTGCGCTATGCCGTCCACCCGGTGCACCACGTCCACCCGGCGCAGCAGCGCGACGAAGTCCGCCTCGCGCCCGACGGTGGCGGCGTGCATCCGGCCCAGTGCCTGGGCGAACGCCATCAGAGCGTTGCGGGCGGCGGTCTCGGCGCCCGACCGCAGCA
>NZ_BAFS01000173.1 GCF_000308415.1 Nocardia asiatica NBRC 100129
GGACACGCCCCGGCAGACGACCGTCAGAGGTCACACCGTCCGGCTCGATCCCTACCCCTTCGAACTGTGGAACACGATGTACGTCTTCGGCCGCGACCGCGAGCTGATCGTGCTCCGCGTAATCCCATCGTCCACCGCCGACGACACCGCGCACACGGCCCTGATGGCCGCCGTCACCGCCGAGTCGGCAACGCCGCAAACCCCGAGAGCACAGGAAACGGACATGCCCCGAATCGTTCGACAACGCCCGATCACCAACCACCACGACATGAGCCGTACTACCGGCCCACCCGAACCCGACCGGCAACCCTTCCGAACACCGACCCGCACCCCACGCCTCCTACTCCGTGAACCCGGCACCGGCTCCGAGCGCGTCGACGGCGCTTGGTGGCCATGGACGAACAACCTCACCGCCGAACTGCACGACCTGATCAGCGCCCTCACCCCACGCCTCGGCCCCACCGCTCACGTCAGCTTCGACTGGAACGCGGTCAGTCTCAGCCAACGCCGCATCGACAACCCGGACGGCGTCGAAGTACACGGACCCGATACCGGCCAACCACCCGGCACCATGCACCTGCTCGGCACGAACGACGCCCAGCTGACTCTGCTCGTCATCCCCGCAGGCACCCCACCCGACCAAGCAGACGACCAGATGCGGCGCGCGTCAGGGAAATCATGAGTCGGCGACCCCGGCCAGTTCAGGATGTTTCGAGTAGGCGTTCGGGGTGCATGCCGTTGACTTGGCCGACGAAGGTCTGGTGCGGCAGCCGGCTCTGTTCGTAACCGGGTCCGAGGATCTGGTTCGTACCATATCGCCGGCACAAGCCATGAAATCCATTGTGCCAGACTTGAGATCGCATGTACTGGCGGGTGCCGGCCACTTCATCCAGCAAGAACGACCGGAACAAGTGAACGGACTACTATTGGATTTCCTCCGGGAGCTCGATGGCGCGGTATCCGGAGGCGTGCGGAGGTAATTCCGATACGGGGGAAGCATAGTTTCCCACAGGCATACTATTCGGCGTGCCCACCGCCACGCGTGCCGCGGGGCCGAGGCGCCAGGCAACTGCAGCCGTACGGCTGCGGCGCGGTCCTGTGATCAGCGTATCGAAAGGGCCGATGACCTGGGTGTTCCCGGACGCCGGGCGGGGTGTCGATCCCTCCGCCCGGCCGCCCGGAAAAGCCCTGGTCAGCAACCTCGGCGCTATCGAGCCCGTGGGTGTCTGTCGGCCGTTATGAGGTCGGATTGGTGGCGAGCACGCAGGCGACTGGCGGGTCGAGGTCGAGGGTTTCGACTCGGAGATGGGCGAAGCCGGCGTCGATGAGCATGTCTTGAAGCTCTTGGGCTGCTCGCACCGTGGTGTCCCGGGTAGCGCCGGGGCAGCGGGGCTGGCTGACGAGGGCGATGCGTCCCGCGGGACGGAGCAGGCGGCGCAGTTCGCGCAGCCGCTCTACCGGGTCGGGCCAGAACCCCACGGAGTTGACGGCGAGGATGGCATCGAGCGGATCGCCGAAACTCGGCAACTGCTCCACCGAGGCGTTCGTGAGATGCACGCGGCCGGCGCGTATGGCGACGGAGTTGCGGCGGGCGGCATGCCGGACCATGGCTCGGGAGTGGTCGACGCCGAAGACGTGGCCCTCGGTGGCGCGGCGGGCGAACTCGGCGATAGCGACGCCGGGACCGAAGCCGATCTCGAGGATCCGATCGGTCGGCTGCACCTCCAGCAACGACACCGCCCAGAGGTTGCGCTGCCGGTTGGAAGGGCGAAGAGCGAACATCCAGCCGTTCATCCACCCGGCGACGCCTCGAGGTCGACGGGCCTGGCGCACCAAGTATCCGATGGCGCGTTGCTGGAGAGCTGTAGCTGCTTTCTGCATGATCGTCAGTCAACGACTTCAAGTATGCTTGAAGTCAAATGAGCGACCTGTTGACGATCGGCGAGCTGGCGAGCCGCACCGGTGTCGCCGCCTCCGCCCTGCGCTACTGGGAGGACCTGGGCTTGCTACCGGTCCTGGACCGGGTCGCGGGTCAACGGCGTTATCCGCCGTCGGCGGTCGGGCTGGTCGGTATGGTCTTGGCGCTGCGAAACGTCGGTTTCACGTTGCGAGAGATCAAAGCGTTCATCGCATCTCGTTCGCCGGCCGAGGCGGGGTGGCGGGAGCTGTACCAGCGCAAGCTCACCGAACTGGATCAACGGATCGCTCAGGCACAGGCGGCACGCACCGCCATCGCTCACGGTCTGGCTTGCCCGCACGAGGACATTGTCGAGTGTCCCAACTTCGCAAGCGGGGTCACGGCGCTACTGGCGGGGTGTTCTCTCGAAGAGGCTCACTCGCGGGTTCATTCGCACTGAGCTCGCCGTCGAGCTGGGTGGACCGGTTTACGCTCCCACATCGGCGGTGGCGCGGAAATCGCTGGGGCGCACGCCCCGATGTCGCTTGAACGCCGCGCTGAAACCGAAAGCGTCCGCATAACCGACGGCCTTCGCCACCTGCGCCACGGTGAGATTTCGGTCGGCCAGTAGTTCTTCCGCCTCGTCCATCCGGCATTCGGTGAGATAGGCCAGGGGCGACTGCCCCATGACCTCGGAGAACCGCCGGGCGAACAACGCCCGCGATACCCCCGCCTCGGAGGCCAGCGACGCGACCGTCCACCCGGCGGCCGGCTTTCCGTGCATGGCCGCCAAGGCCGGCCCGACGACCGGATCGGCGGGGCCGCGATACCAACCCGGCGCGTCGGCGTCCAGCTCCTCGAACCAGTTGCGCAGGGTGCACACCAGCGCCCAGTCGAGCAGCCGGTCCATCATCGCCTGCGCTCCGGCCGGACGCCGCGCGGCGTCCACGGCGATCGACTCCATCCACGCGCAGACCTCCACGTCGTCGGTCACGACCAAAACGGGTGGGAGCGCCCGCAGCAGCCGTTCGTGGCGGCGGCCGGACGCCCGATAGGCGCCGACGATCAGAGCGGTCTCACCGGCAGAGCCGTTTCCCCAGCGACCACCGCTCAGCGCGGGATCGCATTTCGCGTCCGGCGCGAAGCAAGCGACATCGTATTGCTCGTGCGGCACGCCGACCGTATCCGTGCGGTCGACCAGGACGAACGCCTCCGGGCCGCGCACGATCGCGGTGTCCCCCACCGTGATCCGACGCTCGAGACCACCCGGCAGCAGCAGTGTTCCCCCACCGCGCAGCACGGTGACCATGGTCAGCGGCGCCTCGTCGGCGAACCGGATGCTCCACGGTGCTTCCAAGACCGCGGTGGTGAGCACGGCTCCCTCCGCACGGATACCGCCCAGCAGTTTGCTCAATGGGTCCACACCACGAGAGTAGACGAACTCCTATCGAATGTAGATCTTTACCCATAGATCGTCCATTGCCCGGGGTGTGAAATGAAACCCGAACCGCACCACCGATCGTCCGGAACTCCGGACCAACAGGGAGGCCCTCGTGCAGCACAACCCGACCGTGGACACCGCCACCACCCACACCGCGCTGGTCGTCGTCGCCCACCCCCGGCCTGATTCGCTGACCGCCCATATCGCCGAACTGGCCACCCGGCGGCTCACCGCGGCCGGCTACCGGATCGACCTGCTGGACCTGCACGCCGAGAACTTCGATCCCCGGATGACCGCCGCCGACCTGCCCGAATGGGGCAACCGGGACAAGGCCTACTCCCCCGAAGTCGAGAGCCATATGCGGCGCATCCTCGCCGCCGACGTGATCGTCGCGGTGTTCCCGGTGTACTGGATGCAGGTCCCGGCGATTCTGAAAGGCTGGATCGATCGGGTGTGGAATTACGGATTCGCCTACGGCCGCAGCAAACCCCGGCTGGCGGGCAAGCGGATGCTGTGGCTGGGCCTGGCGGGCGCGGCAGACGACGACGCGGTCGTCGAACTCATGCAGGATGCGCTGAGCACGCAACTCAACGACGGTATCGCCTACTACTGCGGCCTCACCCAGTCGTCGGTGGGGTTGCTGCCCGGCGCGGAGGAGAAGAAGCAGCGCCTGGATGCCGCGGGTAATCTACTGCTCGACGAAGCCCTCACCGGCGCGATCCGCGAAGCCCACTATGCGGGCCTGCAAGACCGGGCGCTGCGCTTCGTCGACGACTTCCTCGCCGCCGACCGGGTTCCGGCCTGACCGCTCGAGGGTCGGCCTCCGGTGCCGGGGGCCCGAACCAGGCCACCGCCGGACCGCGCAAGCCCGGTGATCACCGGACCGGCAAGAGCATTCCGGTCTCCGGGTCGTACCAGCGGCACGCCTCGGGCGGCAGGTACAGGCTCGTGGCGCCGCCCTCCTCGGCGCGGAAGCCGGGCGGCGCTTGCACTTTCACCGTCTGCCCGCTCACGCGGGTGGTGAGCAGAGTCGAGGAGCCGAGTGGCTCGAGCACTTCGAGTTCGCCCCGCACCGTCGCGGCCGCCGGTCCGTCGTCCACCACGACGGCCTCGGGGCGGATACCGAGCCGCAGCGTCGAGCCTTCGAACGACGACAGCGCGGCGGGAACGGCGAGCGATTGCCCACCCAGGTCGATGCGCGACCCCGCCTCCGCCGCGCGGATCGTGCCGGTGAGGAAATTCATCGGCGGGCTGCCGAGGAAGCCGCCGACGAATTCCGTCGCCGGGTCGTCGTAGACCTCGGTGGGCGGGCCGCACTGGACGATCGTCCCGGCACGCATCACGGCGACGCGATTGCCCAGCGACAACGCCTCGACTTGATCGTGGGTCACGTAGATCGTGGTGGTGCCGAGTTCCGCGACGAGTCTTTTGAGTTCGGCCCGGAACGACAGCCGCAGCAACGCGTCCAGGTTGGACAGTGGCTCGTCCATGAGCAGCACGTCGGCGTCCATCACGATCGCCCGCGCCACCGCGACACGCTGGCGTTGCCCGCCGGACAGCCGCGCCGGATACCGGTCCAGGTACGGGGTCAGCTGCAACAGCTCCGCGGCCCAGGCGACCTTGCGGCGGATCTCGTCGGCCGGCACGCCGTGCACGCGCAGACCGAAGCCGATGTTGTCGGCGACCTTCTTGTTGGGGAACACGGCGTAGGACTGGAACACCATCGACAGATTGCGCCGCCGAGGTTCGAGATAGGTGACGTCCTTGCCGCCGATCACGATCTGTCCCGAGTCCGGCAGCTCCAGTCCGGCGATCATGCGCAGCAAAGTGGTCTTGCCGCAGCCGGACGGCCCGAGCAGCACCATGAACTCGCCGTCGGAGATCTCCAGCGAGACCTCGGCGGTGGCACGCGCCGTGCCGCCGGGGTAGGTCTTGGCCAGATCCCGGACGATCACTTCAGCCATCAGCGAACCCCTTCATCGCAGCGTCGTCCCCCACATGTTCACCAGGTAGCGCCGCATGACGAAGATGAACGCCAGCGCCGGGATGATCAACGCGAAACCGCCCGCGAATCGGTACGCGGTCGATGCTTCGTCCAGTGCCGTGAGCACTTGTGCGGGCAGCGTGCGGTGCCCGAGGGTCACGATCGTCGCGCCGAGGATCTCGTTCCACGACAGGACGAACGTGAAGATCGACGACGCGGCCAGCCCCGGCAGCGCGAGCGGAACCACGATCCGGCGCGCGGCCTGCCAGCGGCTGCATCCGAAGACCTGGGCCGCCTCCTCCAGATCCGGCGGCACGGCGACGAAGATGCTCGCCGTGATGAGCACGGTGGTCGGCAACGCGAGGGTGGTGTGCACCAGCGTCACGGCCAGCACCGTGTCGTACACCTCGATGCGCAGGAACATCGTGGCCAGCGGCACCGAGAGCACCACGATCGGCAACGCGCGCACGAACAGGATGAAGACCTGGTAGGTGTCTTTGCCGCGAAACGCGTGGCGCGCGAGCGCGTACCCCGCGGGCGCGCCGATCACCAGGGACCAGAAGACCGTGTAGAGGCCGACCAGCACCGAATTGCCCAGTGCCTCGATCGTTCCCGTGGCGCGGAAGAAGGAAACCAGAGTCTTGGTGGAGAAGTCGCTCGGGATCAGCGGCTTCGGGAACTCGTTGAGCGCCTCGCGGGAGGACACCGCGGCCAGGCCGATGAGCACGATCGGCAACGCCATGAACGAGCTCACGGCCCAGCAGGCCACCTGCACGCCCACCGCGCGTCTGCGGCGCCTGCGCAAGGGTGCGCGATCGATGGGCGGCAGTGCGCGCCGCGGGGGCGCCTCCGTTCGGTTCATCGTGATCCTCGGCGGGCGTACTCGCACACGGCCGCCTCCATCAGCGGGACGCGACCGCGCCTCATCGCGCTTGCTCCGGCTGCCGGACCGCCCGCAGGTAGAACACCGCGGTGGCGAGCGAGATCGCCAGCACGATCAGCGAGACAGCGCTGGCGACCGCGGGATTCTGCAGATTCGCGTACCACTCGTAGGTCTCCCCCACCAGCAGGGGAAAGTCCCGCCCGGTCAGCGCCTGCGCCACGGCGAAAGCCTGCAGCGCGAGGATGGTTCGCAGGATCAGCGCCACCTGAAGGCTCGGCCCGAGCAGCGGCAGCGTCACATGCCGCAGCCGCTGCCACAGATTCGCGCCGAACACCTGCGCGGCCTCGTCGTAGTCCCGCGGGATCATCTGCACGCCCGCCACCACGATCACGAACACCAGTGACGTCGCGCGCCAGATCTCGGCGACCACCACGGCGAACAGCATGGTGCCCGTGTTCTGGTAGCTGAGCCACTGGACTCCCTCGTCCGCGACCCCGATGCCGACCAGCAGTGAGTTCAGGTAGCCGCGGTTGTCGAAGATGGACAGCCATACCAGGCCCGCGGCCAGCTCGGAGATCGCCAGCGGAAGGCACCACAGGTAGAAGTGACCGCCGGCGAACCGCGGCCGCGCCTGCATGAGCAGCGCCATGCCGACGGCGAGCGCGAGCTGGACCGGCACCACGATGACGATCAGCAGCAGGGTGTTGCGCAGTGCGGTGCGAACGTAGGGATCGTCGGACAATCGCTTCCAGTGGGCGAGGGTGAAGCCGTGGTCGTCACGGAACGCCTCCAGCACACCCTGCACGAGCGGCCAGCCGAACAGCGCCGTCAGCAGAACGATCGAGGGCAGCAGCAGCATCCATGGCGAGCGCGGTCGGGACGTCATGGCCAGCCCACCCGGCACAGGTCGTCGGCGGGGTCGGGAGCCCAGCACGGCGCCCGCACATCGTCGAGAATGCTCTGCAGGACCCGTGCCTGCTGATCCAGCGTGGAACGGATATCGGCCCCGTCGAGCACGATCGAGCGGAAGCTGTCCTTGAAGACCTTGCTGACCTCGCCTTCACGCTGGCCCAGGCCCACCGGCGGCAAGGACAGGATGCCGCCCGGCGCCTCCTGCTGTCGGCGCACCGCGTCGGCCTCGAGCTGGATGGCAGGCGGCAGGTCGGCCGGGATCGCCGTGTCGACCGCCGGGAAGAAGCCGTTGGAACGGAGCAACCGCAGTTGTGTTTCGGGGCGGGTGAGCGTGTCGATCGTCCGCTGCGCCAGTTCGAGGTCCGAGCTGCCCTTGGGAATCGCGAGTCCGGCGATCACGGCCATATAGCCGAGGCCGTGCGCCGAACGGGGCGCGGGAAGCATCCGCCAATTGTGCGGATCGCGCTCGGGGGCGTGCACGAGGCGCACGACGTGATCCCAGGCCAGACGCACTTCGCCGCTGTCGAGCGGCTCCTGCATGAAGTCGAAATTCGTGCTGGCCGGAACGCAATTCGCCCACAGCTCACGCAGATACCGCCATGCCGCGACAGCTTCGTCCGAGCGGAAGGTGGTGATCTGGCCGCCGGTGAAGGAAGGCAGCAAGAAGCCTTGGACGAACCGGTGCAGCAGTCCCTTGGGGCCCGCGGGCAGGCCCAGCACGGGACGATTGCCGTTGGCGCGGCGCGCGGCGATCGCCCAGTCGAGGAACTGGTCATAGGTCAGCGACGCGGCATCTGCGCCGGACGGCAAGTGCTCGAGCGCGTCCGCGTGTGCGGCGAGGACGTAACTCGCTGTCGCCCAGGGGATGTACCAGGTGCGGTCGGTGCCCAGCTTGGCCAGTTCCAGGTAGTCGGCGGGCCAGCCGCGGGCGCCGAGGTCGGCGAGCAAGCCGGTCAGGTCTTCCAGATAGCCGTCGGCGAGCGGCGCGATGTCGCCGTGCAGGCCGCCCAGCAGGCCGATCTGCGTCGCGCCCGCATGGACCTGGCTACGCACCTGGCTCGCGAACGGGCTCTCTTCGATGGTCACGTAACCGACGCCGGGGACGGCATCGGCGAGCAGTTCGCGGAACCGCTCGGCCTCGTCGGCGGGACGGAACTGCGTGGACAGGAAGATCATGCCGCCGTTGCCGCTGGTAGCGAATCCGGTGCAGGCCGCGGCGGACAGGGCCGCCGCGCCGGAACCCGCAGCACGCAGAAAGGATCTGCGCGTCAAACCGGGAATCGGCATGCGGGGCTCCTGTTCGCGAACAGAATGTCTCAGGCGTACGTCAGGTGGGTCAACGTTAGTGCGCTGAAAGAGCCTGCCGATCCCCAATTCTGGCGATATCGCACGAAGAGGTCCCTGCCGCGCGGTAGCGGGAGAACCGGCTGATCTCCGCCGTCCGTTGGCCCAGCGAGGGGCTCCATGCCACGAAAAGATGCATCGGTGCCTGAACGCCACCACAACGAGGGATGCCGGACGACCTTGCCTGAACGCTCAGCCCGACAGGGCGGCCGCCGCCGCGATCTTGTGATCGATGATCGGGGTTGCCGCGCCGGATACTCCGAGCGCACCGATAACGAGCCCGCCCGTGCGGATGAGCACACCCCCACCGTGTGGCACGACCGGATCTCCAGACGACACGGCCCCGGGCAACAGATGCCCGGGGTCGTTGAGCGGGGCCATTTGAATGGTGTCGAAGCCGAGCGCGATCGCGGCGGCAGCCTTGCGTTGAGCGGAGTCGATGGCGCGCAGCGGGGCGCCGGGCATGCGTGCGAACGCGATCGGATCGCCGTCGGCGTCGACCACTGCAATCGTGACGGTTTCCCCGCGGTCGGCGGCGGCCCGGCGGGCGGCGGCGACCACGGAATCGGCCTGCTCGAGCGAGATCGTCATGGTGTCCAGGATGACCTACCGACGGCGTATCCAGCCGACCGAGACTTTCTCCGGCGTTGATGTTTTCAGGTCGGCAGCGATCGGGAGTGCACTCGTCCGGGGTAGCCGTCACCTGGTGCGGCTACCCCGGACGCACGGGAGATCAGCGCAATGCACCGCGCCGCCCGGTCACCAGCCCGACCAGGAACAGGAGGACAACCGCGCCGCCCAGGCAGGTGAAGAAGCTGAACCACAGCCCGCCGCCTTCGACATCCACACCCAGCAGCTTCAGCAGGAACCCGCCCAGCAGGCCACCGATGACGCCGACGACGACATTGAGCAAGATGCCCTGCTGAGCGTCGGTTTTCATGATCTTGCTGGCGATCCAGCCCGCGAGTCCGCCGATGATGATCCAGCCGAGAATTCCGAGTCCGAGCATTGTGTTCTTCCTTTCATGCGATCCGACGCTCACGATGGAGCGTGCGTTCGGGCTCGACATACCCGCGCTGCTCACCGCCAATCAATTTGCACTGCCGCTTCATTCGCGGAGCAAGACGGCGCGCGACCGCAGACCGTTGCCGTGGCGCCGCTCCTGGGTGCGCGCCACCAACCCGATCGAATCCATCGTCGACCTCATGCGTGGAGACACCCGGCGGCGTGGATCGGCTCACCCGGCCGTGCCCGTAGACCCGGACGACGGAGCCTGCGTTCGGGTGAGAAGCGCCGAGAGGTCACCGCGGGCGGCGACCACCGGCGAGGTCGGCGCGTCGGACATGCGTGACAGGCTTCGAGGACGGGCGAGGCCGGCGTGGCGAAGCCGGCGTTTCGCGAGGACACTGAGGACGTAGCGCCCAACTCGTCCCCAGGAGCACACGCGATGGCAACCAACGGGCCTTTCGGCATCGATCCGGAAGAATTCGAACGCGCACTGCGTGGGGCGGGGACCGAACTCCGCGACCTGCTCGGGAAAGCGGGCGTATACCTGGATCGCATAGATCACGCCGGCGTCGGTTCACTGGCGTCGCTGCTCGGCCAGTTCGTCCAACCGCAGCCGCAGCGGCCACGTCCACCGGAACCCGAGGGCGAGACGACCGGCGAGACCGGCAGCGGGGTGTGGGCGATCTACAGCATCGATGACACCGGCGAGGCCAGGGTCGACCAGGTCTTCCCCAGCGAGCTCGAGGCCTTGCGCGCGCATCGCGACAACACCGACGCCCGCCGTCGGGTGCGCTTCCTGCCCTACGGGGTTCCGGCGAGTGTGCTGGATGCGCCCTGACGCTGCCTCGCCCGACTCGACAGCTCGGCCGAGCCGACGTCAGCGGCCTCGGTGCGAGAACCGACAGATCCGCGACCGCCGACAGTTCACCCGGGATTGAACGGCCACTTTCCGGGTAGGCGAGAGTCGAACACTTGTTCTGTCGAGCGGGAGGAGCGGCGATGGCGCAGCCGAAACCGGAGAAGGATCCGGATCAGTGGACCACCGGCGACGAGCCGATGACCGGCCCACAGGAGTCGTATCTACATACCCTGGCCCAGGAGGCGGGTGCGGAGGTGCCGGAGAAGCTGACCAAGGCGGAGGCGTCGCAGTTGATCGACGAGCTCCAGCAGCGCACCGGCCGCGGCGCCTGATCGGCCCCGGCCGGGCAGCGTCACGGAACCGACGCCGACCGGCCGGACCGCCCGCCGACGATCCGAGGTACCTCGGATCTCGGCGCTACTGCTGCAGGACGGACAGCACGTTGCCCGCGGGGTCGGTGAACCACGCGATCAGGGGGCCACCACCGCGGTGAATGCCTTTCTCGTCCTGCTCGGCGAATTCGTAGCGTTCGAAGCGCACGCCGCGGCGGGTGAGTTCGTCCACGGCCGCCTCGATATCGGAGACCGGAAAATTCAGGACGGTGAAGGTTGCGGGCGTGTGGTCCGGTTTCGGGTACACCAGGACCGTGCCTCCGCCGCCGAGGTGGAGTTGCAGCATCCCGTTCTCCTCGGCGACCCGCAACTTCAGCGTCTCGGCGTAGAACTTCTCGGCCGCCCCGATGTCGTCCACCGAGAATCCACTGAACGCGCTGCTGTCGGTGAGCATCACCGGCCTCCGTCGCTCATCTCGGCGCGGTGCTGCGGGCTCAGCTGAACGAGTTGAACGTAATTTCCGTCCGGGTCGATCGCGGTGGCGAACAGACTTCCGTCGCGATCGTCGAGCTCGGCCAGCCATCTCCCGCCGAGGTCATCGATGCGGCCCGCCACCGCCCGGGCGTCGTCCACCTCGACGTTCAGGATCACCCGGCCCGGCTCGGGATTCGCTGCCCCGACATCGTCACGGCTATCGATCATCACGTAGAAACCGCCGAAATCCAGGATGTCGTAGCCGGGCTCGCCGGGCGTGCGGTCGACCTTCGGCGCGAAGACCGCCGCGTACCAATCACGCAGGCGGGCGGGGTCGGTGCTGGACAACAACAGGCTGCCGATTGTGGGTGTAGTCATATCGAATAAGACGACACACGGCGGGCGAACTCATCGGTGCGGGCGGATATCCGGCGTGGATCTCCATTACGAGGTCAGCCGCTGTGAGCAGGTTCAGTCCGGCGATTGCCGCGGCTCGTCATCCGGGGAGGCGACGTCCGGCGCGACCTCCCGAGTCGCCATTCCACCGTCGCGCCCCTGATCGGTCGGGCCCGGTGCGACGCCCTTCGGCCGCTTCCTGTCCTTCTCGTCTTCGTCGCTGTCTCGTCCGTGTGACATGGCAGTCCTCCTTGGTTGTCGGATCGAACTACCCGCGCGGACCTGTCTCAATCCCGGAAGACAACTGCGCGGGCCGCCGTGCGGACGATGTCGGCCATGCGGTCCGGACGCATCCCGAAATCTCTCGAATAGACCAGAACCGCCGTTTACTTTCAGTTATCGTACGGTGGCAGAGCAACCGCTCGACGGGAGACCAGGGATGTCGGCACGGCCGTGGTTCCGGAGCCCGTGCAGTCCGGGCGGTCGACCATCGACCGCTCCGTTCCACCGAGGAGCCGCATGTACCCCGGCGCACACGTCGACCGATTTCCCGAGAAGCCAGCGGTTGTGCTCGCCGAGAGCGGCGAAGTGCTGACCTACCGGGAACTGGAGGACAACTCGGTTCGGCTCGCCCGGCACCTGCACGACGCGGGATTGCGCAAGGGCGATCACGTCGCCCTGCTGTCCGGGAACGATCCGAAGGTCTACGAGGCCTACTGGGCAGCGTTGCGAACCGGGCTTTACATCACCGCGGTCAACCGGCACCTGTCGCCGAGCGAGATCAGCTACATCGTGAACGATTGCGGAGCACGGGCGCTGATCATGTCGGCCGGTCTCGCCGAGGCGGCCGAGCAGATCGTCGCGCAGACCCCGGCGGTCGAGATCCGGCTGGCCTTCGGCGGCCACGTACCGGGATACAAGTCCTACGAGGACGCCCGGGCGGCCGCCTCCCCCGAGCCGCTGCCGGACCAGCCGCGCGGCGCGGACATGCTCTACTCCTCCGGCACCACCGGACGTCCCAAGGGCATCAAGCAGCCGCTGCCGGACCGGCAGGTGGGCGACGCGCCCGGCGACACCTACACCGCGATCTTCGGCCCGCTCTACGGATTCGACTCCGAGACCGTCTACCTGTCTCCCGCCCCGCTCTATCACGCCGCACCGCTGCGCTTCGGCGGCGTGGTCCACGCGCTCGGCGGCACGCTCGTGGTGATGGAGAAATTCGACGCCGAGCAGGCATTGGCCGCGATCGAGCGCTACCGGGTGACCCACAGCCAGTGGGTGCCGACCATGTTCGTCCGGATGCTGAAACTGGACGAGGCCGTCCGCGCCCGCTACGACGTATCCAGCCTGCGGGTCGCCGTGCACGCCGCCGCCCCGTGCCCGGTCGACGTGAAACGGGCGATGATCGACTGGTGGGGCCCGATCCTGCACGAGTACTACGCCTCGACGGAGGCCAACGGCGCGACCTTCATCGACAGCGATCAGTGGCTGCGTAAGCCGGGCTCGGTCGGTAAGGCCGGTCTGGGGACTATCCGAGTGTGCGGCGACGACGGTGCGGAACTTCCGGTCGGCGAGATCGGCACCGTCTATTTCGAACGCGACGAGGTTCCCTTCGCCTATCACAACGATCCCGCGAAGACAGCCGAAGCGGTCCACCCCGGCCATCCGACCTGGACCACCACCGGCGACATCGGCTACGTCGACGAGGAAGGCTATCTGTTCCTCACCGACCGCAAAGCCTTCATGATCATCTCCGGTGGCGTGAACATCTATCCGCAAGAGGTGGAGGACGCGCTCGCCCTGCATCCGAAGGTGCTGGACGTGGCTGTGATCGGCGTGCCCGACGCGGAGATGGGTGAATCCGTCATGGCCGTCGTCCAGGCGGCGCCGGGCGCCGAACCCGGCTCCGCACTCGCCGCGGAACTGCGTGACTATCTGCGCGACCGCATCGCGCACTACAAAGTGCCCCGGAGTTTCGACTTCGCCGACGACCTGCCGCGAACCCCCACCGGCAAGCTGGTCAAGGGCAAACTCCGCCAACGCTACGTGTGACCGGCCGCGGCCAGCTAGGCGACGAGAGCGAGGTGACCGGCCGTGACCTGGCCGGGATCGGCCGCTCGCGTCATCAGACGGGCGATGGCGTCGGCCACCCGGCCGGGCTGCTCGAGAATCACCGAGTGTCCGGCGCCCTCGACCATCACGAAGTCGGAGTACTCGACGGCCGCGGCCATCGCCACCGAATGCGACGGCGGCGTCATCAGGTCGCCGGATCCGCACAGCACCAGCGTGGGGATCCGCGAGAGGACCGCGAGCGCGTCGGTCCGGTCGTAGACCATGAAATCGCTCAGGAAGCTCGCCATGGTGACGATCGGCGTCTCGTTGCGCATCGCGTTGGCCAGTGCCAGCACCCGCGGGCTGACCGCGCGATCGCCGAACTCGGCGGTGCGGATGACGGGGGCGAAGAGTTTGCAGGCCAGGACTTTCGCGTGGTGCATCAGCCCCGGGGCGCGGCGGACGGCCGCCTGGAACGCGGAGACGACCGGGTTGCGCAGGAGCCGCCCGAAGCCCGCGTCGGCGAGCCCGCTCGCGGCGGTCGCCAGGAGCGCGACACCGGTGACGCGAGTGCCGATCTCGTGCGGGTACCGGGCGGCGTAGGTCAGCACGGTCATGCCGCCCATCGAGTGGCCGACGAGGACGACCGGCCCGGTGGGGACGACCACGTCGAGCACATCTCGCAGGTCGCGGCCGAGCTGGTCGAGGTTGTAGGTCATCCGGGACGCCGCGGCGGAGTCGCCGTGGCCGCGGTGGTCGTAGCAGACCACCCGGGCGCCCGGGTATCGGCGCAGCAGCTCGTCGCGAACGTAGGTCCAGGACTCGGTGCGCAGACAATGGCCGTGCAAGAGGACGACGGTGCGGTCGGCGTCGCGCGGACCGTACTCGCGAACCGCGAGAGCGACGCCGTCGGCGGTCGCGACCGTGACGCGTCGTTCCGCCAGGGTGGGGACGGTGGTGCGGATCGACATGAGCGCCTCCGGTTCGCTGGCGGTGACGTGTTCAACTTTCCGCCTTGTTCGCCGCCGGCAGCAGGCCCCCGAGAGTGGGGGTCGGTTCCCCAAGGTGGAGCCGATCACCACCTAGGTGGCAGCACGCTCCTGCGCCGGATCCACCCCGAGCACGCCCAGCGCGAAATCGCCGTACTGCGCAGCCACTTCCTCCGGTGTCGCCGGCCCGGTCTCGCGGAACCATTGCGGGATGCCGGTGCACATGGTGGCGATGGCACGCCCCGCGGCGCGGGTGTTGCGGGTGGCGATGCGGCCCTCGGCACGGGCCCGCGCGATCGCGTCGTCGAGGACGGCCTGGATGTCGCGCCGAGAGCGAGCGATCCGGGCGCGTTCACCCGGCGAGAGGCTGCGCATCTCGCTGGCGCCGATGAAGCCGAGCTCGCGGCGATGGGTGTGGAACAGGGCCAGGGCTTCGACGATCAGGCGCACCCGGTGGACGCTGTCGCGGCCCTCGGCGCGTGCGGCCCGTACGCGCCAGTGCAGTTCGTCCATGGTCAGGTCGAGGATGCGGACCAGCAACTCGTGCTTGTCCCGGTAGTGGTGGTAGAGGCCAGGCACGCTGGTGCCCGCCCGCCGGGCGAGGGCCCGCACGGTCGTCCCGTGGTAGCCGATCTCGACGAACGAGGCGAGGGCGGCGGCCAGCACCGGGTCGAGTTCCAGCGGCGCGAATTCCCGCCAGGGGCCGTGCGCGGCGGGAACGGGTTCGGCCGGTTCGGCGATCGGGCCGGCCGTGGCAGGACCAGCGCCGAGCAATTGGGTGACGGGCACGCCGAGCACATCGGACAGGCGGGTGAGCCGGGCGATCGAGATCCCGGTCTTTCCGGTCTCCACGGCGCTCAGCGTCGCAGGGCTCACTCCCAGCCTGCGAGCCACTTCGCGCAGCGACAAGCCCGTCTCGCGGCGCGCGCGGCGAATCGCCGCGTGAGGTGCGGCGTGCTCCGCCTCTTTTCGCATAGTGTTCAGGATAGCTGAACACTATGCGCCAAGGAGAGTGAAGTACATCGTCGTCAGCCTGGGTTTTGACACCATCTCCGCGCAATGGGACAGTGTCAGATGGAGCGATCGTTCGGTCATCTGACCGGGCTCCGAACGTCGAGGAGGAATACGCGATGCCGATCGATCTGACCTATTCCGAGGAAGTCCGGGCGCTGATCGACCGCACCCGTGCGTTCGTGCGGGAGACGGTGCTGCCGATCGAGGACGAACACCACGGCGACATCGCCGCCGCGGGCGGCGACCGATTGCGCATGGCGCTGAACAAGCAGGCGCGCGACGCCGGGGTCTTCGCGCCGCACGCGCCGGTGGAGTACGGCGGTCACGGACTGTCGATGTCGGATCGCGCGCCGGTGTTCGAGGAGGCGGGCTACTCGCTGTTCGGACCGACGGCGCTCAATATCGCGGCGCCGGACGAGGGCAATGTCCACATGCTCGCCCACATCGCCGACCCCGAGCAGAAGTCCCGCTATCTGGAGCCGCTGGCCCGCGGCGAAGTGCGTTCGGCCTTCGCGATGACCGAGCCCGCGCCCGGGGCGGGCTCCGATCCCGCGGCGCTGACCACCCGCGCCGCCAAGGTCGACGGCGGCTGGCGGATCAACGGTCACAAGCACTTCATCACCGGCGCCGACGGCGCCGGCTTCTTCATCGTGATGGCCCGCACCTCCGGCGAACCGGGGCAGCGCGGCGGCGCGACCATGTTCCTGGCGCCGGCCGGCACCCCTGGCCTGCGCGTGGGCAGGCACATCACCACGTTGGACCGGGCCATGATCGGCGGCCACTGCGAGGTCTTCTTCGAGGACATGTTCGTCCCCGACGAAGCGGTGCTCGGGGCCGTCGATCGCGGCTTCGAATACGCCCAGGTCCGGCTGGGCCCCGCCCGGATGACGCACGTGATGCGGTGGCTGGGCGCCGCGCGGCGCGGGCACGACATCGCGGTCGAGCGAGTCGCTGAGCGCGAGGGCTTCGGCGCACGGATCGGCGATCTCGGTATGGCGCAGCAGATGATCGCCGACAACGAGATCGACATCGCCGCCACCCGGGCGCTGCTGGTGCGCGCCTGCTGGGAACTGGACACCGGGGAGCACGCGAGCAACGCCACGTCCATCGCGAAGACATTCGCCGCCGAGGCGATTTTCCGCATTGTCGACCGCAGTATGCAGTTGTGCGGCGGGCTCGGCGTCTCCGACGATCTCCCGCTGGCGCGCCTTTCCCGGGAAGTGCGGCCGTTCCGGATCTACGACGGCCCTTCCGAGGTGCACCGGTGGGCCATCGCCAAGCGTGCGGTGAGCGCCGCCCGCCGGGCGGCCCAGGACTGACGGCACTCGCTCGTCCCTCGATTTTGCGCGCGACGCGACTTCGAGTGGCTCACTTCGTCCGCGCAGGGCCGGTCGGTCCAGGATGGTGACAACGGAAAGGAGAGTCGTATGCCAGCGCAAGATCGCCGATACCTCATCCTTCTGGACCCTGGAGACCTCGGTGTCGCCGCCGTTCGGGCCGAGTTCTTCGACCGGCTGCGGACGACCGACGCCGGCGTCGTCGAAGACGGCGGCGCCAATCGCCTGGTCATCGCCGCGGCACCCGAGGTAGCCGAACGGCTCAGGAGCCTCGCGTACGTGCGCACCGTCGAGCCGTATGCCTAGCAGGGCAGACCGGGCGGTGGTGACCGCTCGGAAACGACGATCCGCCGCCGTCAGCTTCGGCTGACGGCGGCGGTGTCGCTGGTCCGGCGGACCGGGCGGAGAATTACCGTCCGTGCTGATGCGCGGACTGGCGAGCCTCGTCGACGTCCGCCTCGGCCCTGGCCTTCTCGGCCGCGGCTTCCTTACCGGCCGCTTCGCGCTGCGATTCCGCCTTGTCCTGCTGCGCGCGGCCTTCGTCCTTCAGGTCCTCGTGACCGGTGAGGGTACCGGCCGCTTCCTTCACCTTGCCCTTGGCATCTTCGACGACGCCTTCGACGCCTTCCCGGGCACCGCTTCCATGTTCAGCCACAACAACCTCCTGGAATTTCGGAACAAGCTGACAACTCGCGCATACCCGGGAGACCGGCCTCGAACCGCCCGCGGCCAGAAAGATCGAGGGGGCTCAGCGCAGCGGGGTGCTCTCGCTCGGCCCCTGCCGGTACCGGGTCATCGTGAGTCGCTGCTCGCGGTCGTTGTACTCCGGAATCGGCAGCGGGAACCAGTAGCTGCCGTCGAGCCATGCCTGGCCGAGCAGCGGGACCGGTTTCTGCAGGATGTTGACGCCCTTGCCGTGCGGCGGGCTGCCGAACGTTCCGACCGGCGCGCCATCGATGAAGAATTCGACGCGCTGCTCGGTGAGACGCACGGCGTAAGCGTGATCCTGTGACAGCAGCGCCGGGTCGAGCGGCGTGATCTGCGGGACCACTTCGCCTCCTCGCTTGACCATCAAGAAGAAGCCGCGAGGCAGGTCCTGACCGAGGACGTTGAAGATCGGCCGGGTGAGTTCGCTTGCGTCGCCGAGGAATCCGTGCGAGCCGTTGTACATGAACCAGGCGATCTCGAGTCCGAGCGGATCGATGGAACGGTTCGACACGCCCCAGCCCGCGGTGCCGTTGTGGCCCGTCAGGTCGGGCGCGCCCTTGATGTCGATGGTCATCGTCTGACCGGGCTCGAACACCGGCTTGGCGAGGACCTCGGAATTGTTGTACGGAAACAGGCCGTCCCGCGTCGGCGGGTTGGCGAAGGTCACGCCCTCCGGGCCGTAGCTGGTGGACGAATAACCGACATTCGTATTGCACCAGTCCCCCACGGGCGCGGTCGTGAAATTCTCGTCCATCGCCTTGGTCGGGCGCGGCTCGCCGGTGCCGATGTATCCGGCGAACGCGTTGATGTTCAGCACCGCGCAGTTGGGTAACCCGTCGTCGGCGCCCGGAACCTGGATGTTCGGATCGGCCGCGGCCCCCACCGTCGCCAGCACCGTGCAGACAACCGCGCTGGTCACCCCCACCGCCGTCCGAACCGTCCTCCGGCCGTATGCATTGCTCACTGATCTTCTCCCGCTCTGAGTAGATGAGATGTTGCGATCGAAACTTTATCAACATTTCATCGTGTCGTGCTGTCGTCCTCCTCACGCCCCTGGGCGGTTTAGAGTCCGATCCCGTTGTCTCGCAGCTTGTTTCGCGACGCATACCGCCACGCGCCTTCCCTGCGGGCAGCGAAGTTGATAAGATAAATCTCAATCCATCTCATTGCCACAACGTCCGTGGCTTGCGGAAGCGAGTAGTCCGATGCCGTGCTGCCTCCTTGCCGGTTACCTCGTCGCTGGTGTGCGCAGGCTGAGGCATCGGCTGCGGGGCCGGCCCGAGCCCACCGTCGACTTCCCGCCCACCGCATACCGCGCCGGGCCGTCGGCCGTTCCGGCTTCCCGCGCGGCACGGCACGAGGTCGCGGCATGACCAGTGCGGCGGCAGCCCGTATCCAGCCTCCCGTCACCGAATCGAACGAGGACGATCTGGCGGCGCAACGGTTCGTCCTCGACCTCGCCTTGCAACCTCTCGACCGGTTCGACGGCTTCGACCGCATCGAGCAGATCGGGGGCAGCGCACTGCGATACCAGCTCAATTTCATCGCCTACGCCCTCGCGATGGCGCAGTACACGAGGACGCCCGCCTTCACCGGTTACCTCGCCGAAGCCCAGCGCAACGCCATCCGCAAGATGTGTGACAAGCGAGTGTGGGGATACTGGGCCACCGAGAGCCTGATCGGCTACGCCCGCAGGGAAACCGATCCCATGCGGCACGCGAATGTCATGTACACCGGCTATTTCGGCGTCATGATCGGTCTCTACGAAACGCTCAACGCCGATCCGAGCTTCGACCGGCCGGGCTCGCTGACGCTGCGGTGGAGCCCGACCCGAGTGCACGAGTACGACTTCGCCCGCCTGAGCCGCGCGATCCGCCGAAACATGCTCGCCCGCGCGGACTGTCCGCAATACGCGTGCGAACCTCACCTGATCTATCCGATCTGCAACGTCTTCGCCTACAACACCTTGGTCATGCACGACCGCTTGCACGGCACCGCGCTCACCGGCGACCTGGTCGACCGGATCCGGCACAGCTATCTGCACGACGGGTGGCGGCTGCGCAACGGCCGCTTCATCCCGGGCAGGCTCGGCCCGTCGATCACCATCAGCAGACCGGTGCTCGGCTACGACGCAGGCATGGTCGCCTGGCTCAACGCGATGATGCCCGACCTCGCGCGCGGCACGTGGACCACTCTGCGGGATCGTTTCATCGACTTCGACGGGCAAAATGTGCGACTGCGCGGCAGTGCACGCACCCGCGTCGACCTCGGCAACTACAACGTGGTCAACGGTGACGGGATGACGCGGATCTTCGTGGCCACCGCCGCCGCGGAAATGGGCGAGATCGGCCTCGCCGCGGCTCTGGTCCGCTCCATGCACGACCGGTACCGGGTCGAGGAACGCAACGGCGCCCGGCGCTTCGCCGGAGTCTCGACGGTGACCAATGCCCACCACGCGCTCGCCCGGTTCAACCGCCCCGACGGACTGCGGGATCTCGTTCTCGGCACGGTGCCGCGGGAGTGGCGCACCGGTCCGATCCTCGGCGAAGCGCCCTACCCGGATGTCCTGGTCGCCAAGGCGGTGACCGACGGCAGCACACTCGACCTGGTGCTGCGACCGGGCAGCGGAGCCAAACGGGTGCGACTGGGGCTGCGGCGGCTGGTCCCGCACCGCGGCTATCGCGTCACCGGCGCGACCGAATCGATGCTTGTCGCCGACGAAAGCGGCGAGGCGGTCATCGAGGTGGATCTGGGTGGGCGGCGCGACGTGCTCGTCACCCCCGCATAGGCCGCGCGTGCACCACGCCGGCCTGTCGCCCGCGGCGAACTGGGCGCTTATCGTCCTGTGCGTCGGTGGAGCGGCGGCAGCGGCCGTCGGCCTGCTCCAGACGCGCCCCGCGACCGGACGACCCGACCGTTATGGCGGGCGGGGCACGGAACTCTTCCACTTGATCATGCTCGTCGCCATGGCGGTGATGGGAAGCGAATGGAGCCGATCGCTTTCGGCCATCTGGTGGCGCCAACTCTTCGGAGCCCTCGCGCTCGCGTCGGTCGTGTGGCTGATCGCGGAAACACGCGACCGTTCGGGGAATCGCAATGACCGGATCGGCGCCGCCGGGTATCACTGTGTCGCCGCACTCGCGATGGTCTACACGACGCTCGGGTCTCCCGCCGGCCACCCGGCGGATCCGCCCTACCCGCTACTCGGCTGGTTTCTCGCCGGCGTGTTCCTCCTCGACGCGGTGGTGGCGGCGGCCGCCGTGGTCCGCCCGCCCCGCGGCGCCGAATCGGCCCGCTGTCGCATCGTCACGGTGTTCCCGCACCTGGCCATGGACATCGCGATGACGACGATGCTCGTCGCCGGTCTGACGTCGTCGTGAACCTCGGGCGTCGCGGGATCGCCGATAGGAAAGTCCGATCGCGCGCTCGATCCGACTCTCCTCTTCTGGCACCGGAGCCGGGCGCGTGTCAGCGTGAGCGGCGCGGCACCGCCGCTCGAACAAGCTGTGCCGCAGGCATGTTCGGCAGCAACGCTCGGCCGCACACGACGACCGCGAGAGGACGATGAGCCGACTTACGAAAAGCCCGACCGCCGCGGCGCGCGACTTCGTGTCCGCCTGCCGGACGCTGACCAGCCTGATCGATCTCGCCGGACACCCGGCGAGCTCCCCGCGCCTGCGTGTGGCCTTGGCCGAGCACTGCCGAGTTCACGCCACCGCCGACCCCGGTTTGACAGCGAGCCTGGATTTCTGGAAGAAGCGCCGCGCCGCTCTGACCCTCGAGGACCACGAGGCGATCCACCGAATCCTCGCCTGGGACGGCGCGATACTCCGCGCGGTCCACCACTGATCGCGGCCTGAGCGGGAGACGCCTCGGATGCTCGCCTGCCTTACCGGCCGACAGGCCGGTCGGACCTGTCCGTCGGCGCCGACAACGTCAGCTCCACGGGTTCGCGCGGCTGATCGGGGCGGAATACGCAGCGGGTACAGGTGTAGATCGTGGGCATGCACTCGTTGCAGTGCACGCAGGCCGATCGGGTGGAGGCGTCGGATCGGATGCGATGCAGCAGATCCGGTTCCCGCAGCAGCGCACGGCCCATGGCGACGAACTCGAAACCTTCCGCCATCGCCAGCCGCATGGTGTCCAGCTCGGTGATGCCGCCGAGCAGGATCAGCGGCATCGACAGTTCCCGCCGGAAGTGCCGCGCCCGCTCGAGCAGATACGCCTCCCGGTACGGATATTCCTTCAGGAACGCCTTGCCCACCAGGCGGAATCCCCATCGCGCCGGGATCGGGAGCACGTCGGCGAACGACCGTCGCGGCGCGTCGCCGTGGAACAGCAGCATCGGGTTGAGCAGTGAACTGCCCGCCGTCAGCTCCAGCGCGTCCAGCGTGCCGTCGGCCTCCAGCCAGGCGGCGACCTGCAGCGACTCGGGCACGGTGAGCCCGCCGCGCACGCCGTCTTCCATGTTCAGCTTGGCGGTCACCGCCAGACGGCCACCCACGGCTCGCCGGACGGCCGCGGCGATCTCTCGCGCCAACCGGGCGCGGTTGGCCAAGGCGCCGCCGTACCGGTCCTTGCGGCGGTTCAGGGCGGGGCTCAGGAAAGAACTCACCAGGTAGTTGTGCCCGAAGTGGATCTCCACCGCGTCGAAGCCCGCTTGGTCGGCCAGCTTCGCCGCGTCGGCATGAGCGGCCACGAGGTCGCGGATACCGTGCTCGTCGGGAGTTCGCATCATGCGCATCGAGAGAGGGCTGAGCATCCGGCTGGGCGCGAGCGCCGGTGCCCGGTTGGAGGCCGCGTTGGCCACCGGGCCCGCGTGACCGATCTGCGCACTCGCCGCTGCGCCCGCCTCGTGGACCGCGTCGGTGAGCCGCCGCAGTCCGGGCACGGCATCAGGGCGCATCCAGATCTGGTGCCGGTCGGTCCGGCCGCCAGGAGCGACCGCGCAGTACGCCACGGTCGTCATCCCGACGCCACCGGCGGCGACCTCGCGGTGGAACTCGATCAACTCGTCGGTGACCAGGGCGTCCGGCGTGCGGCCTTCGAACGTGGCGGCCTTGATCACCCGATTGCGGAGGGTGAGCGGCCCGAGTCGAGCCGGTGCGAATACGTCGTTCATCGTTTCTCTCCTGTCGGCGCGGTCAAACCGGCCACCACGAAGTCCCGGAGGGTGGCCACCGCCTCCTGCGACATCTCTCGTTGCTCCGCACTGCCGAATCGCATGATGACGAGGTCGAACGCCAACATCCAGCGACGGCGGCTCTCGCGTTCGCTCACACCCGGCAACAGGCGAACCCACGAATCGATCAGGAACCAGGGCTGACGCCATTCGGTCACGTGCCTGCCGAGTACGAATTGCGCCAGCAGTCGCAAGTGCAACCGGCCCACCGGATCGGCGGACAACGCGACGAAGGGCTCGATCACCGCGTCGACCACTTCGGCGATCGAACCGTGCCCGTCGGCGACAGCGGAAAGCCGGCTCTCCCAGACGGGCCCCAAGCGCTCCTCGAGCAGCGCGGCGACGAGGGCGTCCTTCGATCCGAAGTGGTAGTGCACCGCCGCCGGATTCGCACCGGCTTCGGCGCAGATCCCGCGCACCGACACCGCGTCGTAGCGCCCCTCGAGCAGCAGCCGCTCGGCGGCTGTCAGCAGACGATCACGGGTGTTCGTGGAGTCGGAGACCTGTTTCGGCACACGCTCAGTCAATCACGTTCCCATCAACGGTTCAATCATTGATTGAACCTTGATGGGACGTGCCGATCTCGCGACGCCCGAGCGGTCGCGGTTCAGGAGTTGCCCGCGATGATCACCTCGGGAATGCCGGTGCCCAGCGGGACCACCCGGCACACCGGAGCCGGACTGCCCGGATCGAGCACGGTGAGCAGCAACTCCTGCACGAACGGGTCGTACACCATGTGGAAGTGCCCGGTGAGATCGGTGGGACACAGATCCTGCAGGGCGATGTTGCGCGCGCCCGGCCCCCGCAGCGCGATGTTCTCGAACGGCTGGATCATCTCGTCGACCCGGCTGCCGACGGTCACGTAACGTACGCCGGGCACCGTGTCGCCGCCCGCGTTGAGGTCGAGCATGGTCGGCGACCCCTCGGCCTGCTGCACCGCGGCGAGCGACGTCACCGCGGCGAACGCCTGTAAGGCGCCGGGAATCGCCTGGGCCACCGGCACCAGCCCGTACATCACGCCGCCATAGCTCGGCGAGGCCAGACCGACCCACTGGTCGACCTTGGGCGCACCGCCCAGCTTGTTGACGTAGTACCGGGTCACGTTGGCGCCCTGCGAGAACCCGACCAGGTCGACCTTGCCCGCCCCGGTCGCCGCGAGCACCTGATCGACGAACGCGCCGATCTGGTAGGCGCTGAGCACCAGATCCTCGGTACCGTAACTCTCCGCGCCGGGCTTGCCGCCGTAGTTCAGCGCGAAGACGCAGAATCCGGCGGCGGTCAGCCGCGGCGCGATCCCGGACCAGTCGGAATAGGCGGAGGAGTCGGTCCCGTGCGCGAGCACCACCGGGTGGGGATGCGCGGCGCTGGGCACGCAGCCGAAATCATTGGTGCCGATCGGGGCCGCGTTCGGGTGACTCTTCTGATACCACGCGGCGGCTAGGTGATCGGGTTGCGGCGGCCCGGCGTACGTCGGCACGTCGGGCGGCCGGAAGCCGACGGGCTCGGCCGAGACCACGCCCGAGCCCAGCGCGGTGGCGCCGGCGACCACGAAGGCCAGCACAACGCCACGCAAGTGTGAAATACCCCAGGCTCCCGACCCATCACGCTGTCGCATATCACAATGATCGCTCCGATCGGCTCGAAAAGCCCGCGCTATCGGGGTGTTTCGCCTCCCCTACTTATCGGGGGTCTCATCCTCGGCGAGAATGCGGTAAAGAGACTTGCGGGTCTCGGTGAGCAGCTCCGCCGCGCGCGCCGCCTGCTGCGGGGTGCCCGCGGCCGCGACCTGCGCCACCGCGCCCATCAGCTGTCCGACGAGTCCACGCAGATCGATCGCCTGCGCCCCGACATCCTGCTGCACGTCCGCCCACGGATCGCCCAGCTCGTCCCGGTGCGCCGCGACGTACTCGGCGCCGCTGTCGGTGAGCTTCGCGGTTTTGCGTCCGGCCACCTTCTCGATGAGGACCAAGCCCTCGTCCTCCAACTGCGCCAGCGCCGGGTAGATCGATCCCGGGCTCGGCCGCCAGAGATCGTCGCTGCGTTCCCGGATCTGCTGGATCAGTTCGTATCCGTGCATGGGCCGCTCGGTCAGCAGCAGCAGGACCGCAGCCCGTACGTCGCCGCGCCTGCCACGGCCGCCGCGGCCACGGCCGCGACCGAAGTGCGGGCCGAAGCCGGGTCCGAAACCGGGACCGAAGCCCGGCCCGAATTCGGGACCGAATCCGTGCCGTCCGCCCCGGCGAAACCGCCGCCCGCGTTCGAAGCCCTCGTCACCGGGCCACGCTGCGCGACCACGCCTGCCGAATTCTCGATCTTCTCGGTGTTCCATGTCAGCCTCCCAAGGCTCTTGTGTTCGATTCATGTTATCGACGATATATCGACAATACATCGAGCGCAAGGGGTTGGTCTCTCCCCGGCCCCGGCGAACGGATCAGCTCGTCCACGAGTCGTTCCAGCGCGCCGGCCTCACACCCTCGGCGAGCATGCGTTCTGGATCACGAAAAGCGTTGCGGGTTAGAGATATTCCTCAATACGCCACAACATGGGCGACCGCGAGCTCCGGGCGTCGGCGCGGCTCATCGCGGCGAACTGCCGTTCGGCCCGATCCACCGGGACGCGCATCACATCGTCAGCGCAGGACGGTTGCGGAAGCATCCGAGAGTTCGCGCGTCCCGGTAGCAGCTGTCAGCCGATGTCGACGGGATCTATCTGGACGCGCAGCGGTGCGTCCGAGCGGTGCGTACTGCGGACCGCTTGGGCCGCGCGCAGGGCCCGCGCCAGCGCCGCTCCGTGGCGGCGTTCGACCCGCAGCAGCAGGCGTTCGACTGCGGCGGGCGAGTCGCCGGAGGAGAAGGGCGTGCGGGCGCCGTCCGGCAGCGGCACCGGTCCGAGACGGTCGACCGCACCGGGCAGATCCGCCGCCGCGAGCAGTTCGGCGATGGTGTCGGCGGTGCCGTCGATCGCGGCGAGGCGTACCGCGGGCGGGAAGCCGACCTCGGCACGCGCCGCCACCTCGGCGCGTGCCGCGCCCACCGGGTCCCATCGGACCAGCGCCTGCACGGTGGGGATGGCGGGCTCGGCCACCACGATGACCTGGCCGTGCGCACGGACCAGCGCGGCCGCCGCCATCCAGCGGCGCAGCGCGTCTTCGGCGGCCCGCAGGTCGGCACGGCCGAGCAGCGCCCAGCCGTCGAGCAGGAGCGCGACGCCGTAGCCGCCGGGAACCACCGGTTCGGCGCCGACCGTCGAGACGACCACTTGGGGGCCCGGCTCCACGGCGTCGAGCACCGTGCCGCCCCCGGAACCCCGGATCGGCACGCCCGGGAAAGCGCGTCCCAATTCCTCCGCCGTGCGCGCCGCACCGATCACGACGGCGCGCAGCGCGCGCGACCCGCAGGTCGTGCATCGGAACGCGGCCTCGGTGATACCGCACCAGCGACAAGCGGGGCTCTGCGCGGCTGCGCCGGCTTCAGCAGCCGACCCCCGCGACGCGCGGGCCTCCGGCAGCGCGAGCGGCCCGTTGCAGTGCCTGCATCGGGCCGGAGTGCGGCATTTCCCACAGGCCAGCGCGGGAATGTAACCACGGCGTGGCACCTGCACCAGCACCGGCGCACCCTCCTTCAGGGCAGCACGAGCGGCGGCGAAGGCGACGCCGGGGATCCGCACGGCCCGGGCGACCGGATCTCGTTCCAGAGCGATGTCACTGTCGCCGGGAGCGCTGATCCGGGGGGCGGCCTTGCGCAGTACGGCGCGGTCGGCGACCAGATCGTGCGCCCAGCCGGAATCGACCACGGCCTGGATCTCGGCGGTCCGCGCGAACCCGGCCGCGACGAAGGCCGCGCCGGTCTCGTGGGCGCGCAACATCGCGACCTCACGGGCGTGCGGATACGGCGCGCGCGGTTCGGCGTAGGTGTCGTCGCCGTCGTCCCACACCGCGATCAGCCCGAGGTCCACCGCCGGGGCGAACACCGCGCTGCGCGTGCCGACCACCACCCGCGCCGAACCACGCAGCACCGCGAGCCAGCGCCGGTACCTCGCGGCGGGGCCGAGTCCGGCGGCGAGTCCGACCGCCGAATCCCCCACCAAGCGCACACATTCCGCCAGCACCCGGTCGAGATCGCGCTGGTCGGGCACCATGAGGATGGCGCTGCGCCCTTGCGCGGCCACCACCGCCGCGAGCTCGGCCAGCCGCCGTGGCCAGTCCTCGCCGGGTAGCGCCTGCCAGGCCGCGCGAGCCCCTTTCCCCTGTGCGAGCGCATCGACGAACGCCGCACCGTGCACGTAGCGCCCCCAGGAAGCGACATCCATGTGTTCCAGCAAAACCCGCGAGTCGCCGCGGCCAGCCCGGTCCGCGGAGGCGGCGTCCTGCTCGGCGTCGATTCGCGCGTCGACCGAGAGTTCTTCCCGCTGGCCCGAGGTCATCCCCGCAGGAGGCTCGTCGTTGTCCGTCTCCGGCCTGCGCGGCTGCCCACTCGCGGAGCTCCCAGCACTTGGTTCCCCCGCTCCGGCGGCATCATCATCCGCCGTATGCGGTTGCCCACTCGCGGCCCCCACAGCACCGGGTTCATCGGCCCCATCGGCACTACCATCAGCCGTAAGTGGTTGCCCGCTCGCCGAAATCGCGGCACTCCGTTCCCTCGCCACGACGGCATCGCCGTCCGCTGGCGCCGAGCCATCGCCGAGGTTCGCCGTCTCGATTTCCGCCACATCGGAATACGCGGATCGCGAATCGAAAGACGTTTGGTCTCCGATGCTTTCGATGGAGACTCCGTCCGCGCGTTCGGGGTTCAGCGAGGAAGCAGGATCGGGCACCACGGATTCAGGGGAAACAGCGTGGGCGGCCGAGGATGTCTTGCGGCCACCGGCTTCGGTGCGGGCATGACGCGGGGGGATCGCCAGCCGCAGGACGTCGGCGCGCGTGCCCGCGTACCGGGCAGCCACCGCGCCGGCCAGCTCGAGGATCTCCGGCGTCAGCACGCGCTCGCCGGAGACGACCCGTTCGAGCTTGACCAGCTTGCCGCCGTGGTCGGTGTGCGCCGATCGAGCGAGCAGATAACCGTCCACCAGGCGGCCCGCGAAACGGACACGCACCCGGACCCCGGGCTGGGCGATTTCGTCCAGCTCGGGGGGAACCAGGTAGTCGAAGTCGCGATCCAGGTGCGCAGGCGACAGCAGCGGGAGCACCCGGGCGATCGGCAGCCGCACAGCCGCGGGACCCGCGGACGGACGGTCCGCCTCGATGGCGGGGTTGTCCGCCGCGGGTTCGTTCACTCGGGCCTGATCGGGATCAGAGCCCGACGGCCGCGCGCAGCTTGTCCGCGCGATCGGTGTGCTCCCAGGGCAGGTCGACGTCGGTGCGGCCGAAGTGGCCGTACGCGGCGGTCGGCGCGTAGATCGGGCGCAGCAGGTCCAAGTCGCGGATGATCGCGCCGGGACGCAGGTCGAACACCTCCGCGATCGCGGTGGAGATGCGCGCCGGGTCGACCTTCTCGGTGCCGAAGGTCTCGACGAACAAGCCGACCGGGGCGGCCTTGCCGATCGCGTAGGCCACCTGGACCTCCACCCGGTCGGCCAGGTCGGCCGCGACCACGTTCTTCGCGACCCAGCGCATGGCGTAGGCGGCCGAACGGTCGACCTTCGACGGGTCCTTGCCGGAGAAGGCGCCGCCGCCGTGGCGGGCCATGCCGCCGTAGGTGTCGACGATGATCTTGCGGCCGGTCAGGCCCGCGTCGCCCATCGGACCGCCGAGCACGAACTTGCCGGTCGGGTTGACCAGCAGACGGATGTCCGAGGTGTCCAGCGTGGGCACCTCCAGGTCGGCGAGCACCGCGTCGAGCACCTTCTCGCGGATGTCGGGGGCGAGCAGGTTGTCCAGATCGATGTCGGCGGCGTGCTGGGTGGAGATGACGACCGTGTCGAGGCGGACCGGGCGGTCGCCGTCGTACTCGATGGTGACCTGGGTCTTGCCGTCCGGGCGCAGGTAGGGCAGCACACCGGACTTGCGCACCTCGGTCAGGCGGCGCGACAGCCGGTGCGCGAGCGCGATCGGCAGCGGCATCAGCTCGGGGGTGTCCTTGGTGGCGTAGCCGAACATCAGACCCTGGTCGCCCGCGCCCTGGCGCTCGATCTCGTCGTCGGAGCCGCCGACCCGCGCCTCGTGCGAGGTGTCCACACCCTGCGCGATATCCGGCGACTGCGCTCCGATCGCGATATTCACACCGCAGGAATTTCCGTCGAATCCCTTTGCCGAAGAGTCATATCCGATTTCCAGGACCTTCTCCCGGACAATTCGCGGAATATCGGCGTACGCCGACGTGGTGACCTCGCCGGCGACATGAACCTGGCCGGTCGTCACGAGGGTTTCCACCGCGACCCGGCTGCGCGGATCCTCCGCGAGCAACGCGTCGAGAATGGAATCGCTGATGGCATCACAGATTTTATCCGGATGACCTTCGGTCACGGACTCACTGGTGAAAAGCCGGCTCCCGGACGTGCGCACAGTTCTTCCCTCTCCCTCAACGGGTTACTCGTATCGGGTTGCGACAGTAACGCGAAGTCGCGACTGGGCAACCCTTGGATTCCAGACTATTCCAAAACACCGACCCGGCGGGGACCTACCGTACAGCCATCCCAGACAGCTGAACCGGCGGTGTCCCGGCGGCACCGAAATGGTGACGGCGGCGCGAACGAACGACCGAATATCGATCCTGGCAGGCACGCGGCCCGGCTCAGCGCAGCAACACACTCAGCGCGTCGAGCACCCGGCTGGCCAGTAACGCCTTCGACCCGTGATCGAGCGCCTGCTCGGTGCCGTCCGCACCCAGCAGCCAGCCGTCGTTGGTGTCCACCTCGAACGCCTTGCCCTCGCCGACGGCGTTGACCACCAGAAGATCGCAGCCCTTGCGGGCGAGCTTCGCCCGCGCGTGCGTGAGGACGTCGCCGTGCTCGTCACCGGTCTCGGCGGCGAAGCCGACGATCGCGGTGCCGGGCAGTTGTCCGTCACGTCGCGCCTGTACGAGCCCGGCGAGGATGTCGTCGGTCTTGGTCAGCGGAATGACGTCCGGCTCGCCCGCGCCCTTCTTGATCTTGGCGGCGGCGACGTTGGTCGGCCGGAAATCGGCGACGGCCGCGGCCATGATCACCGCGTCCGCGCCGACGGCGTGCTTGTCGACCGCTGTCTTCAGCTGTTCGGCGGTGGTGATGTGCACCAGGTCGACGGCGGCGGGCGCCGCCATCTCGATCGTGTTGCCCGCGATGAGCGTGACGTGGGCGCCGCGCTGGGCGGCGACCCGCGCGAGCGCGTAGCCCTGCTTGCCGGAGCTGCGGTTACCGAGGAAACGCACCGGATCCAGCGGTTCCCTCGTGCCGCCCGCGGTGATGACGACCCGGCGGCCCGCCAGATCGCGCGGGATCGCGTCGGCGCGCTCCATGAGCAGCGACGCGAGACCGAAGATCTCCTCGGGCTCGGGCAGTCGTCCGGGACCGGTGTCGGCGCCGGTGAGCCGGCCCGCCGCGGGTTCCATGACGACGGCACCGCGAGCGCGCAGCGTCGCGACGTTGGCGACGGTCGCCGGATGCTCCCACATCTCGGTGTGCATCGCGGGCGCGAACAAGATCGGACATCGGGCCGTCAGCAGCGTGGCGGTGAGCAAGTCGTCGGCGCGGCCGGACGCGGCGCGCGCCATCAGGTCGGCGGTCGCCGGGGCGATGACCACCAGGTCCGCCTCCTGGCCCAGCCGAACGTGCGGGACCTCCGGCACGTCGGAGAAGACGCCGGTGTGCACCGGGTTCCCGGACAGTGCTTCGAAGGTCGCCTTGCCGACGAACTCCAGCGCCGAGTGGGTGGGGATCACCCGGACGTCGTGTCCGGTCTCGGTGAACCGCCGGACCAGAGAGCACGCCTTGTAGGCGGCGATCCCTCCGGCTACGCCGACGACGATCCTTGTGGTCACTACGCCTCCGGCCTAGTCGTGGTCACGACGAACGCGGTTCGCCTCACTCGCCTTCGGAGTGCTCGAGCAGGTCGGAGTGGATCTCACGCAGGGCGACCGACAGCGGCTTCTCCTGCAGACCCGGCTCGACCAGCGGGCCGACGTACTCGAGGATGCCGTCGCCGAGCTGGTTGTAGTAGTCGTTGATCTGGCGGGCCCGCTTGGCCGCGTAGATGACCAGGGCGTACTTGGACGACGTGCGCTCGAGCAACTCGTCGATCGGCGGGTTGGTGAGGCCGACCGGCGTGTCGTAGGCGGGCGCGGTCTTGGTGTCCGTACTGCTCACTAGGGGGACTCCTGGTGTTGGGGAGGTCACGAACTCGAATTTGTGCTAACGAACAACGATACCAACTGCTCACAGGCGCTGGTCACCTCGTCGTTCACGATAACCATGTCGAACTCGTCACAGGCCGCCAGCTCGATCCTGGCCGTTTCCAGCCGGCGCTCGATCACCTCGGGCGACTCGGTGCCGCGCGAGGTCAGGCGCGCCACCAACTCCTCCCAGCTCGGCGGGGCGAGGAAGACCAGGATCGCCTCCGGCATCGCCCTGCGCACCGACCGCGCGCCCTCCAGGTCCACTTCGACCAGCACCGGAAGGCCTTCCGCCAGCGCGGCGCGCACCGGCCCGGCGGGCGTGCCCGAACGCTGCAACCCGCCGTGGATGTCCGCCCATTCGAGCAGTTCACCCGCCTCGATCATCGCGTCGAACTCCGCACGGGAGACGAAGCGATAGTCGAGGCCGTCGACCTCCCCGGGCCTGGGGGCCCGGGTCGTTGCCGACACGCTGAAGACCAGGTCGGGCAGCCGTTCGCGGACACAGCGGACCACGGTGGACTTGCCCACGGCCGAGGGGCCGACCAGTACTACCAGTCGACCCTTCCGCGTGTGTTCGATCACCCTCGTCGTCAGGCGTCGAAGTCGAACCGGGCCAGCAGCGCCTTGCGCTGCCGATCGCCGAGTCCGCGCAGCCGCCGGGTGGGGGCGATCTCCAGCTCGCTCATGATTTCCGCCGCCTTGACCTTGCCCACCTTCGGCAAAGCCTCCAGCAGCGCCGACACCTTCATCTTGCCGAGGATCTCGTCGGTCTCGGCGTCGGTGAGGACCTGCTTCAGGTTGGTGCCGCCACGCTTCAAGCGCTCCTTGAGCTCCGCCCGAGCGCGGCGAGCGGCAGCCGCCTTCTCCAAAGCAGCGGCGCGCTGCTCGTCAGTCAGCTGGGGAAGGGCCACGGTTCCTCCGTCTCATCGTTCATTGCATCAACTCCTGCCGGTAACCCGGCAGTCTCAGCGACCGTACCCACGACGTCCGCCGATTGCGAACCCACCCCCCAGGTCAGCGCATGATTCCGAGCGGCGAGCGGACCGGGGCGGCGCCGGTGGCGGCCCGCCCGCGCCACCGCGCGGCTCGCGCTGCCGACGTCGCGAAATATGCCGCCAGCAGGCAGTTTTCGACAGACCGAGTGGTTTGCGGAAGGGTTGCGGCACGGCGGCGCATCTCTCCAGCAACCCCTCGACCGCCCTACCAGGAACTTCTTCGAAAATTTCCGCGTGTCGCGAGTTCGCACCGCGTGTCGGGCGTCACATCCGGTCGTCACGGCCGCCATGAGCGGCATCCGATGCCGATCCTGGCCCTGTACGCCGGTCCAGGAGCGATGTGCCGCTCCGTGCACCCGCGGTTCCCGAAATCGGCCCAGGAGCGCGCACAGGTACCGGCAACGACCGCGTGTGGGCGTGCACCTGCACGCACAGGCCACGAAACGACCGAAGGCCGGCGCGGGTGCGCCGGCCTTCGTGGTCATTTCCGCAGAAACGCGAACGCGTCCTGGCGGGCGTGCACACTGGCACGCAGTGCCGGGACGGCGGGGCCGTCCCGGAGCACTTCCCGCGAGACGTTCGGGACGACGGCGCCGAGCATCGGCTCGGGGACCAGGTTCCGGATCGTCTCCGGACCGCCGCCCTGGGCGCCGACCCCGGGCATGAGGATCGGCCCGTTCAGCGCGGACAGGTCCGGAGCCGCGGGCAAGGTGGCCCCGACCACCACGCCCACCGAACCGAACGCTTCGCCCGCGTTGCGGGCCGCGGCCTCGTCGACCATCGTCTGCGCCACGGCGCGGCCGTCCGCGGCCACCGCCCCCTGCACCTGCGCTCCTTCGGGATTCGACGTCGCCGCGAGCACGAAGACGCCGCGCTGGTTGGCCCGCGCCAGCGTGAGCGCGGGCGACAGCGACCCGAATCCCAGATACGGCGAGACGGTCACCGCGTCGGACCCGAGCGGACCGTCGGCCAGCCAGGTCCGGGCGTAGGCGTCCATGGTCGACCCGATGTCGCCGCGCTTGGCGTCGGCGAGCACCAAGGTCCCCGAGGCGCGCAACACCTCGATGGTGCGCTCCAGGACCGCGATACCGCCGGAGCCGTAGGCCTCGAAGAACGCGACCTGCGGCTTGACCAGCGCGACCAAGCCGTCGAACGCCTCCACGCAGATCTCGGCGAACCGCTCCAGCCCCTCGACGTTCTCGGTGAGACCCCAGGACCGCAGCAGTTCCGGATGCGGGTCGATGCCGACGCACACCGGCCCGAACTGCCCCATAGCGTGCCGCAACCGGTCGCCGAAGGTCTTCATCTCGCCCGCTCCGTCCTCCCGCGGCTCACCCACGCAGCACCGAGTGCAGTTCTTGCAGCGACCGCACACCGATTCCGCCGTTGATGCTGGCCTCGATGCCTTGCACGGCGGCCGCCGCGCCCTGCACGGTGGTGATGCACGGGATGTTCACCCCGACCGCCGCGCTGCGGATCTCGTAGCCGTCCACCCGCGGGCCGGAGTTGCCGTAGGGCGTGTTGAACACCATGTCGACCTCGCCGTCGCGGATCTGCTCCACGATCGTCGGCTCGTCGCCCGGGCCGATCTCGGAGTGCTTGCGCACCTGCTCGCACGGAATACCGTTGCGGCGCAGCATTTCCGCCGTGCCTTCGGTGGCGAGGATGCGGAAGCCGAGGTCGTGCAGGCGCTTCACCGGGAAGACCATGGCGCGCTTGTCCCGGTTGGCGATCGAGACGAACACGGTGCCCTCGGTGGGCAGCGAGCCGTAGGCGGCGGTCTGGCTCTTGGCGAAGGCGGTGCCGAAATCGGCGTCGATGCCCATCACCTCGCCGGTGGACTTCATCTCCGGCGACAGCAGCGAATCCACGCCGCTGCCGTCGGCGCGCCGGAAGCGGTGGAACGGCAGCACGGCCTCCTTGACCGCCACCGGAGCGTCCAGCGCGACGTGCCCGCCGTCGCCCTCGCTGGGCAGCATGCCCTCCTTGCGCAGCTCGGCGATGGTGGCGCCGAGCATGATCCGCGCCGCGGCCTTGGCCAGCGGCACCGCGGTCGCCTTGGACACGAACGGGACCGTCCGGCTCGCGCGCGGATTGGCCTCCAGCACGTAGAGCACGTCGTCCTTGAGCGCGTACTGCACGTTGAGCAGGCCGCGGACGCCGATGCCCTTGGCCAGCGCGACGGTCGAGCGGCGTACCGCCTCGATGTCGCTGCGGCCCAGCGTGATCGGCGGCAGGGCGCAGGCCGAGTCGCCGGAGTGGATGCCCGCCTCCTCGATGTGCTCCATCACGCCGCCGAGGTAGACCTCCTCGCCGTCGCACAGCGCGTCGACGTCGATCTCGATCGCGTCCTCCAGGAACCGGTCGACCAGCACCGGATGCTCCGGGCTCAGCTCGGTCGCGCGGGAGATGTAGCCCTCCAGCGAGTTCTCGTCGTAGACGATCTCCATACCGCGGCCGCCGAGCACGTAGGACGGGCGCACCAGCACCGGGTAGCCGATGTCGCCCGCGATCTTGCGCGCCTGCGCGAACGTGGTCGCGGTGCCGTACTTCGGCGCGGGCAGTCCGGCCGCGACCAGCACCTCGCCGAACTCGCCGCGGTCCTCGGCCAGGTCGATGGCGGCCGCGCTGGTGCCGACCACCGGCACCCCCGCGTCGGTGAGCCGCTGCGCGAGACCGAGCGGGGTCTGCCCGCCCAGCTGCACGATGACGCCCGCGACGGTGCCGGACTCGCATTCGGCGTGGTAGACCTCGAGCACGTCCTCGAAGGTCAGCGGCTCGAAGTAGAGGCGATCGGCGGTGTCGTAATCGGTGGAGACGGTCTCCGGGTTGCAGTTGACCATCACGGTCTCGTACCCGGCCTGCGACAGGGTCTGCGCCGCGTGCACACACGAGTAGTCGAACTCGATGCCCTGGCCGATGCGGTTCGGACCGGACCCGAGAATGATCACCTTCGCGCGTTCGCGCTGCGGCGCCACCTCGGACTCGGCGGCGGGATCGAGCTCGTAGGCCGAGTAGTGGTACGGGGTCTTGGCCTCGAACTCGGCGGCGCAGGTGTCGACGGTCTTGAAGACCGGGCGGATACCGAGCCGGTGCCGCAGGGCGCGCACGCCGGTCTCCCCCGCCAGCTCCGGCCGCAGCGCGGCCAGCTGACGGTCGGACAGACCGTAGTGCTTGGCCCGGCGCAACAGCTGCTCGTCCAGCACGGGCGCGTCGAGGATTTCCTGGCGCAGTTCGACCAAGCCGGCCAATTCCGCGACGAACCACGGGTCGATACCCGAGGCGGCGGCGACGTCCTCGATGCTCGCGCCGTGGCGCAGCGCCCGCTCCACCTGGTAGATGCGCCCCTCGGTGGGAGTGCGCAGGTCCGCCAGGATCGCTTCGGCGTCGGTCCATGCCCCGTCGTCCTGGGTCCAGAAGCCCGCGGCCTTGGTCTCCAGGGAACGCAGCACCTTGCCCAGCGCCTCGGCGAAGTTGCGGCCGAGCGACATCGCCTCGCCGACGGACTTCATGGTGGTGGTCAGCGTGCCGTCGGCGCCCGGGAACTTCTCGAACGCGAATCGCGGCGCCTTGACGACCACGTAGTCCAGGGTCGGCTCGAAACAGGCCGGGGTTTCCTTGGTGATGTCGTTGACGATCTCGTCGAGCGTGTAGCCGATGGCCAGCTTGGCCGCGATCTTCGCGATCGGGAAGCCGGTCGCCTTGGAGGCCAGCGCGGACGAGCGCGAAACGCGCGGGTTCATCTCGATGACGATCAGGCGGCCGTCGAGCGGGTTGACCGCGAACTGGATGTTGCAACCGCCGGTGTCGACGCCGACCTCGCGCAGGATGGCGATGCCCAGGTCGCGCAGCTTCTGGTACTCGCGGTCGGTGAGCGTCATCGCGGGGGCGACGGTCATCGAGTCGCCGGTGTGCACGCCCATCGGGTCGACGTTCTCGATCGAGCACACCACCACGACGTTGTCGCGGCCGTCGCGCATCAGCTCGAGTTCGTATTCCTTCCAGCCGAGAATGGACTCCTCGATGAGGACGTTCGCGGTGGGCGAGGCGGCCAGGCCGCCGCCGGCGATGCGGTCGAGGTCCTCGTCGTTGTAGGCCATGCCGGAACCGAGGCCGCCCATGGTGAACGACGGGCGCACCACCACGGGAAAGCCGAGCTCACCGACCGTCTCGCGCACCTCGTCCATGGTGAAGCAGACCCGCGAGCGGGCGCTCTCCCCGCCCACCTTGGCGACGATGTCCTTGAACTTCTGCCGGTCCTCACCGCGCTGGATGGCGTCGAAGTCGGCGCCGATCAGCTCCACGCCGTACTTCTCCAGCACACCGCGCTCGTGCAGCGCGACCGCGGTGTTCAGCGCGGTCTGGCCACCCAGGGTGGCCAGGATGGCGTCGGGACGCTCCTGCGCGATGACCTTCTCCACGAACTCCGGCGTGATCGGCTCCACGTACGTGGCGTCGGCGAACTCCGGGTCGGTCATGATCGTCGCCGGGTTCGAGTTGACCAGCGACACCCGCAGGCCCTCGGCCCGCAGCACCCGGCACGCCTGCGTGCCGGAGTAGTCGAATTCGCACGCCTGGCCGATGACGATCGGGCCAGAACCGATCACCAGGATGTGCTTCAGATCCTCGCGGCGAGGCATCAGGCTCCTTCCATGAGACCGGCGAAACGGTCGAACAGATACGCGGCGTCGTGGGGTCCGGCGGCGGCCTCCGGGTGGTACTGCACGGAGAAGGCGCGGCCGTCGACCAGCCGGACGCCCTCGACGGTGCCGTCGTTGGCGCAGACGTGACTCACCTCGGCCGTGCCGAAGGGAGTCTCGAACCGCTCGCCCCGCTCGCCTTCCAGCGCGAACCCGTGGTTCTGCGCCGTGATCGAGATCCGGCCGGTCTCGTGCTCCACCACCGGGATGTTGATGCCGCGGTGGCCGAACTTCATCTTGTAGGTGTCGCGGCCGAGCGCGCGGCCGAGGATCTGGTTGCCGAAGCAGATGCCGAACAGCGGCAGCCCTTCCCCGAGCACGCCGCGGGTCAGCTCGACCGCCGTGTCGGCGGTGGCCGGATCGCCGGGGCCGTTGGACAGGAAGACGCCGTCCGGCTTCAGTTCGAGGATCTGCGCCAGCGACGTGGCCGACGACACGACGTGTACCCGCATGCCACGCTGGGCGAACATGCGCGGGGTGTTGGTCTTGATGCCGAGGTCCACCGCGACGACGGTGCACCGGTGGTCACCGTCCGGCTCGATGGTGTAGAGCGCGTCGGTGCTCACCTCGCCCGCGAGGTCGGCGCCCAGCATGGACGGCTGGCCGTTCACCCTGGCCACCAGTTCTTCGGTATCGGCCAGCGCGGCGCCGGAGAAGATGCCCGCCTTCATCGAACCGCGGGTGCGCAGGTGGCGCACCAGCGCGCGGGTGTCGATGCCCGCGATGCCGACGATCCGCTGACGCTCCAATTCGTCCGGCAGCGTGGTGGTGGCGCGCCAGTTGGACGCCCGCCGCGCGGGATCGCGCACCGCG
>NZ_BAFS01000172.1 GCF_000308415.1 Nocardia asiatica NBRC 100129
GTCGCCCAAGATGTTTCGCACCGACACGCCCCGCGCACCCGCTCGCACGCGCGGCCTGGTCAGCAACAGCACCGCGGCGCCGCCGAGCACGCCGATCCCCATCATCGCGATCTGATCGAGCACCCGGAAATTGACGCCGGTCGATCCGCTGCGCAACCAGATACCGCCGACGATGAACACGGCCGCCACCAGCACCGCCACGATCCAGGCCGTCCGCACGGCGCGCCGGGGCCGCACTTCGAACTCCCACTCGGGGGCGTCGCCTGCCGTCGCGGCCGATCCCACGTTCCTGCGGAAGATACGGACGACCGGCATCGCTACGCGGACTGTCGCAGGGCGCGCAGCGTCAGCGCGGCGTCCAACGCCGCCGCGGCCGCCTGCTCGCCCTTGTTCTCGGGTGATTCCGGCAGCCCGGCGCGATCCAGCGCCTGCCGCTCGGTGTTGGTGGTGAGCACACCGTTCGCGACCGGCGTGCCCTCGTCCAGCGAAACCCGGGTGAGCCCCGCGGTCACCGCGTCGCAGACGTACTCGAAGTGCGGCGTGTCACCGCGGATCACCACGCCGAGCGCCACCACCGCGTCGTGCGACTTGGCCAGCTCCTGAGCCACCACCGGCAGCTCCATCGCGCCGGCGCAGCGCACCACGGTGACCTGCTGGACGCCCGCCTCCTTGGCCACCCGCTCGGCGTTCGCCACCAGGGTGTCGCAGATCTGGGTGTGCCAGCGCGAGGCGACGATGCCCAAGGAGAGGTCCTTGGCGTCGGCCAGCGCGAAAGTCGGTACCCCGGTACCGCTCATCGATGTCCGCCTTTCCGGTGTGTCAGGGAATTCAGTGCGCCGTCTCGCCGAGATCGAGCTCGTCGAGCCCGATCAGGTCGTGCCCCATCCGGTCCCGCTTGGTGCGCAGGTAGTGCAGGTTCTCCGCGTTCGCCCGCAACGGCATCGGCACCCGCTCGGTGATCCGCAGGCCGTAGCCGTCCAGGCCGACCCGCTTGGCCGGGTTGTTGGTGAGCAAGCGCATCGACCGCAGACCCAGATCCACGAGGATCTGAGCGCCGGTGCCGTAATCGCGGGCATCGGCGGGCAGTCCGAGCTCCAGATTCGCGTCGACCGTGTCGTGACCGGAATCCTGCAGCTGGTAGGCCTGCAGCTTGTGCATCAGGCCGATGCCGCGCCCCTCGTGACCGCGCATGTACAGCACCACGCCGCGCCCCTCGGCCGCCACCATCTCCAGCGCCGCGTCCAGCTGTGGGCCGCAGTCGCAGCGCAGCGACCCGAACACGTCGCCGGTCAGGCACTCCGAGTGCACGCGCACCAGCACGTCCTCGCCGTCGCTGATGTCGCCGCGCACCAGCGCGACGTGCTCCACCTCGTCGTAGATGCTCTGATAGCCGACCGCCATGAACTCGCCGTGCGCGGTGGGGATGCGGGCCTCGGCGACGCGCACCACGTGCTTCTCGTGCCTGCGCCGCCACGCGATCATGTCGGCGATCGAGATCAGCGCGAGTTCGTGCTCGTCGGCGAAGACGCGCAACTCCTCGGTGCGGGCCATGTGGCCCTCGTCCTTCTGACTGACGATCTCGCAGATCACGCCCGCAGGCCGCAACCCGGCCATCCGGGCCAGGTCCACGGCCGCCTCGGTGTGGCCAGGGCGGCGCAGCACGCCACCGTCTTTGGCGCGCAACGGCACCACGTGGCCGGGACGGGTGAAATCGTCGGCCTTCGCGTCGGCGTCGGCCAGCAGCCGCATGGTGGTGGCGCGGTCGGCGCCGGAGATACCGGTCGTGACGCCCTCGCGCGCGTCCACCGAGACGGTGTACGCGGTGCCGTGCTTGTCCTGATTCATCGCGTACATCGGCGGCAGGCCGAGCCGGTCGCAATCGTCACCCGTGAGCGGCACACAGATGTAACCGGAGGTGTAGCGGATCATGAAGGCGACCAGCTCAGGGGTGGCCTTCTCCGCCGCGAAGATGAGGTCGCCCTCGTTCTCGCGGTCCTCGTCGTCGACGACGACGACCGCCTTACCCGCGGCGATATCGGCGACTGCGCGCTCGATGCTGTCGAACCTGGTCACGTCTGCTGTGCTCCATCTCGAAATAGGTGCCTCACCACAGTACTGTGTCTAATTTGCAGCGCCTGCGGCGCTGCGTGTTCGCGGCCCCCTGGTGGCTCGCGTCCGAGCGACCGCCGCTGGCGACTGCGTCGCGGACGCGGCGGCCGCTCGGACGCGAGCCGGGCCGCGAACGGCGCATGCTCGGTCTCGCTTCGCTCGAAAGACGTGGTTGCGGTGTGCTGGGCGCGTGGGGTGGTGCGTGCCGGAACCGTATGTTCGGCGCTTTTCGGTGCTCGGCGGGTGGGCGACCACTCGCGGCTGCCGGTGGCAGGTGGGAGGACCTTTGTATGCGCCGATTCGCGGCACTCTGCGCGGTGGTACGGCCGGTGGTGACCGCGGCGACGGTGACGCGAAGGTAGCCGGTGCGAATGGGGGCGGCTCGTGACCATCGCGCGCTCGACCTCGACCGGCGGGGAACCGGCGCGTAGGCCGATGTGTGGCGGCAGGCGGGGTGGATGGCCGGGCGTGTCCTCCGCCGAGCGGTCGCCGTCCATGCGGGGCCGTGAGCGCTTCGCACGCGTCCCCGCCAGGCACCTTCGTCCGGCACGGGCGGGCCGGTCACGGCTAGCCGCGCTGCTGGAGGCGTTCGACGTACTTGGCGATCACGTCGACTTCCAGGTTGACGGTGGTGCCGACGGTCGCGAAACCGAGGTTGGTCAGTGACAGGGTGGTGGGGATGAGGGAGACCTCGAACCAGTCCCGGCTGCCGGGCTCGCCGGGCTCGTCGGAGACGCCGAGTCCGGAGACGGTGAGCGAGATGCCGTCGACGGTGATCGAGCCCTTCTCCACGACGTAACGGGCGATATTCTCCGGCAGCGAGATCCGGACCACGTCCCAGTTCTCCGACGGGGTGCGCGAAAGGACAGTGCCGGTGCCGTCGACGTGGCCCTGAACCAGGTGGCCGCCGAGTCTGCTGTTCAGCGCCGCGGCACGCTCGAGATTCACCTTCGAACCGACGTCCAGCTTGCCGATGCCGGAGCGGTTGAGCGTCTCGGCCATGACGTCGACGGTGAACGAGTCGCCGCCGACCACATCCACGACGGTCAGGCACACCCCGTTCACGGCGATCGAATCACCGTGTCCGGCATCGGAGGTCACCAGCTTGCCCTTGATCGTCAACCGCGCGGCGTCGGTCAGCCGCTCGCTGGCGACGATCTCGCCGAGCTCCTCGACGATGCCTGTGAACATGTGCTTCGACTCCCTGTCGCGTCGTTGTCTTCCGATTCCGGAACAGCGCGCGGCCCGGCCGCTATTCCCGCGCCCTCAGCCTAACGACGCCCGGTGAGGGGAGATAGCGGCGTTCCCATTTCCCGCAGAGCCGGAACCCCTCCGGGCTGTAAGCAGACCGCCCGGCGGGCAGAACGGGCCGGAACCGGCCGGTCCCATCGAAAGTGGAACGATATACGCCCGAGCGCGCCGGATTTTCGCGGCGATACGGGGCCGAATATTCCTACCACAACTTTAGGAGTACCGCGTGAATCAATTATCCCGGATGGTCCCGATTCTTTGCCGATACCCGAAAGAAACCCGGTTATAACGCAGTTTTCGCGCATCCACGACACGGAGAGCGATATCGTTATGCGGCTGCCTTCTCGTGTTCAACTATTTCAGCAGAGTTTGTTCGATGTGCCGCTCTACCTGGGACGCACGGCTACGGCCGCGCAGACAGCCACGCGACTTCACTACTCGAGAAAATCGGAGACGACAGTGGGACAAATCTGGTCGGACACAGTTGGAGGCGCGGTGTGACCACTTTTCTCGATTCGACGCCGGAAGTTCGCTGCCTACGGTATCGCCGCGAATTCCAGTTGCCCGCATCGATGGATCCCGGTTCACACCGCATTCTCCTGCACATCGGCGTCGACTACGGCGCGGTCACCATGCCCGCCGAACTCGGCGAGCAGGTGCTGCGCCGACTGGTCCAGGCGGGAACAGCCGGGCCGGTCGTCGACCACCCGCGGGCCAGGCACTGGACTTTCCTCACCGGCCCGGCCGGACCCGACGCGTTCAGCCCGGCGGTCTCCGCCGAGTTGTTCCGGCTGTACGCGGCGGTGGCCTGCGCGGGCAGCCAAGTGGTGCTGCCCTCACCGGACGACGAGCGCACCGGATACCGCGTCTGGATCCGGTCGCCGGAAGCCGGGGCCCGCCGCCCGGCGCTCAGCGCGGTGCTGGAGACGATCCGCGCGGTCGCCGGGCGCAAAACTCCGTCCCGATAACGCTTTTCAGCGCGCCCACGCCGAGGCCGCCTGCCCGCGCAACTTCTCCACGGTGGCCCCGGGATCAGCGGTGCTGTAGACCGCGGATCCGGCGACGAAGCAGTCCACGCCGGCCTCCGCGGCCGCCTCGATGGTGTCGGCGTTGATGCCGCCGTCGATCTCGACCAGCAGCCGCAGCTCACCGGAGTCGACGAGGTTGCGCACGATGCGCGCCTTCGCCAGCACCTCGGGAATGAACGACTGCCCGCCGAAACCCGGTTCCACGCTCATCACCAGCAGAGTGTCGAATTCCCGCAGGATCTCCAGATACGGCTCGATCGGCGTACCGGGCTTCACCGAGAGCCCCGCCTTGCCGCCCGCGGCGCGGATATCGCGCGCGACCGCGATCGGATCGTCCGTCGCCTCCGCGTGGAAGGTCACATTGTGCGCGCCCGCCTCGGCGTACGGCGGCGCCCAGCGGCCCGGATCCTCGATCATCAGATGGCAGTCCAGCGGGATCTCGGTCGCCTTCAGCAAACTCTCGACCACGGGAAGCCCGATTGTGAGGTTGGGCACGAAGTGCGCGTCCATCACGTCCACGTGCAGCCAGTCCGCGCCTGCTACGGCGCCCGCCTCCCGCGCGAGGTGCGCGAAGTCGGCGGAGAGGATGGACGGGGCGATCATCGGAACGGCCGGACGCGGGTAAGTCGGGTTGGACACAACGCCGGAGTCTAACGGTACCCAGGATTGTCCAGGGCAGGAGTGGGTAGCCTGCATAGGGTGATCAATATATCGGCGGAACAGGGGCTCTACAGCACCCCGGTGGAGATTCGGGTGGCGGCATCGGTGACTCAACTGCCCATCGTGCGTGGGCTCGCCGAAACTCTCGTCCTACTCAGCGAATTCACGCTGGACGAGGTGGCCGACATCCGGCTGGCCGTCGACGAGGTCTGCTCGACGCTGATCGCGGTCGCCGCCCCGGAAACGAGCCTGAACTGCCGGTTCACCGTCGGTGACACCGAACTGCTCGTCCGGGTCGAGGGCATCGCGGAGAAGCCCGGGCTGCCCGACCAGCGCAGCTTCGGCTGGCACGTGCTGCGCACACTCACCGACGCGGTGGAGGCGACACAGGATTCGTTCGACGCGGCGATCTCCGGATACCCGACGACGGTCCAGTTTCGTCGGGTCCGGGGGAAGGCGTAGTGGCGGACGAAGACACCGTGTTCGACGCACAGCGCGACGAGGACTCCGACACCTTGACCGCGGAGGACGCCGCCGACGACAGCGAAACCCTGGAAGCGGCGGGCGCGGTCCCCGGCTACGACGACGTCGGATTGCTCTTCGAGCAACTGGCGGGCAGCGAGCCCGGGACGGCGCGGCACACCGCGTTGCGCGCCGAGCTGATCAGCCGCTGCATTCCGCTCGCCGACCACATCGCCCGAAAGTTCAGTGGGCGCGGTGAGCCGTTCGACGACCTGACGCAGGTGGCGCGGGTCGGCCTGGTGCACGCGGTGGATCGTTTCGACGTGGAACGAGGCTCGAACTTCCTGTCGTTCGCGGTGCCGACCATCATGGGCGAGGTCCGCAGATACTTCCGCGACCACACGTGGGCGATGCGGGTGCCGCGCCGGGTCAAGGAGACTCACCTACGCATCGGGGCGGCGATCGACAGCCTCTCCCAGACCCTCGGCCGCTCGCCGACGGCGAAGGAGATCGCCGCGGAGCTGGACGTCGACCCGGACGAGGTGACCCAGGCGGTCATCGCGGGCAACGCCTACCAGCCGAGCTCGATCGACGCGGCCACCCTCGGCCGGGACACCGACGCCTCGCTGCTGGACACCCTCGGCGAGGAGGAGTCCCAGTTCGACCGCGTCGAGGAGTACGTGGCGATCCGGCCGCTACTGGACGGGTTGCCCGAGCGGGAACGGCGCATCCTCACCATGCGGTTCTTCGAATCGATGACCCAGACCCAGATCGCGCAGCAGATGGGCATCTCGCAGATGCACGTCTCGCGCATCCTCGCGAAAACCCTTGCCCGGCTGCGCGAACAGTCCAGCCGGGAGTGAGCGGACTCAGCGGGCCTCGCGCTCTCGCAGCTTGCGCACCTTCGCCGGGGCGGTGATCCACCACGCGTCGTCGAGCAGTTCCCGCAGGTGGCCGGGCGCGACGCGATCCAGGTCGATCAGGATGTAGGCGTAGCCGTCGTAATGCGGCGTGGTGTAGAAGGCCGGATCGCCGGAGGCGAGCAGCGCCTCCTTCTCGGCGAGGTCGCAGGCCAGGACGAGACCGCCTTCGGCCTCGCTGCGCAGCCGGGCGAATCCCTTCCCGCCGACCTTCAGCGCCGGGCTGCGCCACCAGGTCGATTCCGCCACCTCCGGAAGTTCGGTCGCCATTGCCACCACGTCCTGCCAGGTCATCGTCATGTGCCGAGTGTGCGGCACCACGCGCCGCACGGCTTGGACGAATGGAATGCCGCTCAGCGCGGCTTGCGCAGCGCGGCCAGGAACATGGCGTCGGTGCCGTGCCGGTGCGGCCACAGCTGCGCCCCTGGGCCGTCACCGACGTCGGTGACACCGGGTAGCAGCTCGCGGGTGTCGAGTTGCTCGGCGCCCAGGCGGCGCGCGGCGTCGGCGACGATCGACACGGTCTCCGGCAGGTGCGGCGAGCAGGTCGAGTACACCACGACCCCACCCGGGCGCAGCAGATCCCACGCGGCGGTGAGCAATTCGCGTTGCAGGACGACCAGTTCCCGCACGTCGGCCGGGGTGCGCCGCCAGCGCGCCTCGGGCCTGCGGCGCAGCGCGCCGAGCCCGGTGCACGGAGCGTCCACCAGGATGCGGTCGTACCCCGGAGTCAGTCCGCTGGCGCGACCGTCGGCGACGTGCACGTCGACCGGCAGGTCGCGCACGGCCTTGCGCACCAGCTCGGCGCGATGCGCGGCGGGCTCGACCGCGTCCACACGGAAGCCGTCGATCGAGGCGATCGCCCCGAGCAGCGCGGCCTTGCCACCCGGTCCCGCGCACAGATCGAGCCAGCGGCCGCCGTCCGGGCCGTGGAGCTCCGCCCTGGTCAGCGCCAGCGCCACCAGCTGACTGCCTTCGTCCTGGACGGCCGCCATGCCCTCGCGCACCGGCTCGAGCTTGCCCGGGTCGCCGCCGTCGAGGTAGACCGCGTACGGCGACCAGCGCCCTTCCTCACCGCCGGTCACCAGCGCGAGTTCCTCCGCGGTGATGTCGCCCGGCCGGGCCACCAGGTGCACCAGCGGGCGCGCGTCGTCGGCGGCGAGCACCGCGCCCAGCTCCGCCGCTCGCGCTCCCAGCGCGTCGGCGAACGCCTGCGCGATCCACACCGGATGCGCGTACTCGAACGCCAGCCGCCCGACAGGGTCGGCGGGTGCGAGCGCCTCGACCCACTGTTCAGGGGTCTTCTCCCCCGCCCGCCGGAGCACGGCGTTGACGAAACCGGCCTTGCCCGCGCCGGCTTCGGCGCGCGTCAGCGCCACGGAGGTGTCCACGGCGGCGTGCGCGCCGATCCTGGTGCGCAGCAACTGGTAGACCCCGAGCCGGAGCACGTCCAGCAACGGACCGTCGATCTCCTCGATCGACCGGCCCGCGCCTTCGGCGATCACCGCGTCGAGCAGGCCGAGCGACCGGCACGCGCCGTAGGCGAGTTCGGTGGCCAATGCGGCGTCGCGCCCCGACAATCCCCGCTCGCGCAGCAGTGCGGGCAGCACGAGGTTGGCGTAGGCGTCGCGCTCCCGGACCGCACGCAGCACGTCCCTCGCGACGGAACGCGGCGGATCGGCGGGCGCGCGACGATGCGATCGCCCGACCTCGGCCCCCTGACGTGCGGTGGCTTTGGAACTGGAAGCCGAGCGCCCAGCAGAGGAACGGTCCGCTCGGCCCGTCCCCGCGCGTTGTCCTGTCGAGCGGCGCCGTTCCTCGCGGTCGTCCCCCTCGGCTCGCCCGCTGCCGGTGCGCTGATCGGACGCCCGTGGCCGACCCGCACCGTCGCGGTCCCGCCGCGGGCCGCCCTGCGCACGAGCCCGGCCGGAATCGCCGGAACGATGCGGCGCGGCCGAGCGCTCTCCGCGCCGCCGGTCGCGTGCGCCCTCGTCGCCGGGCCGGTCGCCACGCGGCGTCATTCGACCACCGCGCCGGGCTGCAGGCGGGCGCCGCGAGCCCAGTCGAGCGCGGGCATCATGCGCTTGCCTTGCGGCTGAACCTGTTCGAGCCGAACGGCGGTGGTGGCGGTGCCGACGAAGACGCCGGACTTGCGGACCTCGATCACGCGCTCCGGCAACTCCTCCTCGACCAGCTCGACCGGTCCGAGTTTCAGCCGGGTGCCGCCGACCTCCGTCCACGCTCCCGGAGCCGGCGTGACGGCGCGAATCCGCCTGCTGATGGCCAGCGCCGGTTGATCCCAGCGCACGTGCCCGGCCTCGACGCCGACCTTGGGCGCGTACGAGACGCCGTCCGTCGACTGCGGGACCGCCTGCAGCGTCCCGTCCTCCACCCCGTCGAGCGTCGCTTCCAGCAGACGGGAACCGCTGTCGGCCAACCGCTGCAAAAGGGCGCCCGCGGTGTCGGTGACCGCGATCTTCTCGGTGACCATGCCGAAGACCGGGCCCGTGTCCAGCCCGGCCTCGATCTGGAAGGTCGAAGCGCCGGTGATCTCGTCACCGGCATCGATCGCCGCCTGCACCGGCGCCGCGCCACGCCAGGCGGGCAGGAGCGAGAAATGCAGGTTGATCCAGCCGAAACGCGGGATGTCGAGCAACTGCTGGGGCAGCAGCGCGCCGTAGGCGACGACCGGGCAGCAGTCCGGCGCCAACTCGCTGAGCTGCGCGACGAATTCCGGCTCCGACGGCCGCCGCGGGGTGAGCACCGGGATGCCGTGCTCGTCGGCCAGCTGACCGACCGGCGACCTGGTCACTTTCCGGCCGCGACCGGCCACCGCGTCCGGCCGGGTCACCACGGCGATCACGTCGTGCCGCGCCGATTCCAGCAGACGCCGCAGCGACGGAACCGCCGGTTCCGGGGTCCCCGCGAAGACGACGCGCATCAGCGGCCCACCCCGAACGGGTTGGGCCGGCCGACGCCGCTCATCGAGCGCGCCGGGCGCACGGTGATTCCCGCGGCAAACCAATCGGATTCGCGAATCACCCGCATCGCCTCCTTGCGCTGGGCCGGGTCCAGACGATCGATGAACAGCACACCGTCGAGATGATCGGTCTCGTGTTGTACGCACCGCGCCAGCAAGCCCTCCGCCTCGAACGAGACCGGCGCGCCATCGGCGTCCACACCCGAGGCCCGCACCCGCAGCGCCCTGCGCGTGTCGTAGCGCACCCCGGGAATGGACAGGCACCCTTCCGGACCGACCTGTTCCTCGTCGCCGAGGACCTCCCACCGCGGGTTCACCAGATGCCCCGCGGCGTCACCGGTGTCGTAGACGAACACCCGCAGTCCGACCCCGATCTGCGGCGCCGCCATCCCGACCCCGCCGTCGTCGTGCATGGTCTCGGTCAGGTCGGTCACCAGTTGCCGCAGATCGCGGTCGAACGCGGTGACCTCCGCGGCGCGGGCACGCAGAATGGGATCGCCGAACAGGCGAACGGGCTGGATGGTCACGGCTGGCTCCCGGAAGCGGACGAGTACGGTCGCCTCATTCTAGTGAGACCACCGGAAATCCCCGATTCACCAGGCAGAAGCTGGTAGAACTCCTATGCGGTCCGGGCGGGGTGTCGATCCCTCCGCCCGGCCGCCCGGAAAACCCCTGGTCAGCGACCTGTCGATGACACCTGACCTGCTTCTCACCTGCAGGTTCACAACACGTCGGTGCGTTTCAGCACCGAACGTGACGGAATGTTGGTGACGGCGTCAACACCGCAGGTCAGAGCAGTTTCGACTGCCGCGGTGATGACGGCGTCACCAGCGAAGTGGTGACGGCGTCACCACCCCCAGCAACCAGGTGCCCATGCGCATCGCAGCCACCGGTCCGCACTGAACCGGCCGCGTCGGTGCGCCGAAACCCGCCGCCCGCAGACGATCGTCGATGCAGAGTCGGAACCTTCCCTCCCTCCCTGCCGTACGTAGCAGTTCGCGCGGAGATTCCGCGCCTCAGCCCGCGGCTGGCGGTGGCCGATGTCCGGCCGCCTCGCCCAAAGCGCTAGCAGGCTCGCTGCAACCCGCCACTCTCGACAGTGCGGACGCCCTAGCTACGCATGGGCAGCGGACCGCGCTGGACGACGACTTGGCGCAAGGGTCTTGTGTCGCAGAATTCGCTGGTTGGGTTGCATGCTGTACCCAAGTACAGGCTTACCGTGGGCGTCATGCGATGCTGACGCCCTCTCCGAAGACTCGGTGCCGGACTCGTGCACCCTGCCCCCCACCGACCAACCGGTTCGGGTCGCGGAGTTCGACCGTTCTTCGCCGAGTCCGTGCAGCGCACCGATCGCCCGGCGCGCACGCGACTGGAACCGTTGCTGGACGCCGGCGCCGAGG
>NZ_BAFS01000171.1 GCF_000308415.1 Nocardia asiatica NBRC 100129
TCCGAACACGAGAAGACCCAGCGCCCAGGCCACGCAGAACTGCGTGGAGGCCGTGGCGGCCGCGTCGCCGCCCCGGGTCAGATTCATCAGCACGGGATAGACGAGTCCGAAACCCGCCATCCCAGCGACGGCTTCCCGCACGTCCCGAACCGCTTCCGGCATGGCCGTTTCCACGCCGATGGACGACTCGTCACCGGAGAACGCCAAGCTCACAGCCGTACCTCCGTTGGTACCGAACCTTCCGGCGAATCTCGCGAATACGCCGAAATCGCACCGTAACACGGTGACCGCGCGCCCAACTCGGAGTTCGCCAAATGAACCGAGGGTTGCGACGAGGTGTGCGCCGCGCGGATCGACCGGCCGGGAGACTAGTCCGCGAGTCCGTGCCGACGCAGGGCGGTCAGCAGGGCGTCCGGACGCTCGGCGGTGGGCCGGGCCTCCACCAGAGCGAAGCGGCTGCCCAGCGCCTCGGCGCCGCCGTCGGCCTCGGCGCTGTCGCCGATCATCAGCGCCGCCTCGGCGGGCACGCCCAGTTCACCCAGCGCGGACCGGAAGATCTCCGGATCGGGTTTCATCGCGCCGACCTCGTAGGAGAGGGTGAACGCGCCGACCAGCCGATCCCAGCCGCGCGCCGCGAACGACGGACGGATGTCGAACGGGATGTTGCTCACCACCGCGACCGGAACGCCCTGCGCGGCCAGCTGGTTCAGCACCGCCTCGCTGTCGGGGTACGGCGTCCACTCCAGCGGGTCGAGCAAGCGGGCGTACAGCCGTTCGGCATCCTCGTCGGTCGGCACGCCCGAACTGCGCAGCACGTGCATCATCACCTTGCGGTGCAGCGCCGGGTCCAAGTCGCGGTGGTCCCAGGCGTACTGCGTCTCGGCGTCGAATTCGGCGGTGTGGTCCACCGGCGCCGTCATCCGCCGCATGATCTCGGCCTTCTCGCCCACGTCGAACGCCCGCCCGTCCGGCCAGGTCAGATCCGCGTACCACGATTCGTCGTCCTCCAGCCGGAACAGGGTTCCGGAGAAGTCGAACAGCACCGCCTCGATCGCCACCCGGCCAGCCTACCGACGGACCGCCCGGCGCCACCGCCGCGCGCCGGACGATCCCACCCGTCCTCGGCGCGACACACGCTGCGGCCAGGTCGATTTCGCCGGTGGGAAGGAAACCGGCGCGGCTGTCGGTACCGAAGGTTAAAGTCCGGGCATGGGGCGCAAGCGAGGAAGTTGGGCCGCCGCCGCGGCGGCGTTCGCACTCACCGTCGGGATGGCCACCGCCTGTTCGTCCGATGAGAGCCGGGCGGGTGGCGTCTGCGAGACGGTTCCGAACGGCACCCCGGTCGCCGCCGAGACGAGCCCGGCCGGCGGCAGCAAGGACATCAGCACCAACCCCGAGATAGCGACCGGCTATCGCGCGAACATGACGCCGGTGCGCACGCACACCTTCGCGGTGTCGACCGCCAACCCGGTGTCGACCAAGGCCGCCTGTGAGGTCCTGCGCGACGGCGGCACCGCGGCGGACGCGCTGATCGCGGCGCAGACGGTACTCGGTCTGGTCGAACCGCAGGCCTCCGGTATCGGCGGCGGCGCGTTCCTGCTCTACTACGACGCGAACACCAAGACCGTCGACGCCTACGACGGCCGCGAGGTGGCCCCCGCGGCCGCCACCGAGAACTATCTGCGCTGGATCAGCGACACCGACCGCACCGAGCCCAAGCCGAACACCCGGGCCAGCGGCCGCTCCATCGGCGTCCCCGGCGTGCTGCGGATGCTGGAGCTGGCACACCGCGACCACGGCAAGACGGCGTGGCGCGAGCTGTTCGACCCCGCCATCGGACTGGCCGATCAGGGCTTCCCGATCAGTCCCCGCCTCGCGGGCCAGATCGCCGACTCCGCCGTGGACCTCGCCGCCGACGAGGACGCCAAGGCGTATTTCCTCGAGCCGGACGGCAAACCGAAGGCCGCCGAGACCGTGCTCACCAACCCCGCCATGGCCAAGACGCTGAGCGCCATAGCCGCGGAGGGCGCCCAGGCCTTCTATACCGGCGCCATCGCCCGGGACATCGTCGCGGCGGCGGGCCGGTCCTCCGGCGGGCGCACCCCGGGCCTGATCACGATCGAGGACCTGGCCGGCTATCAGGCGAAGAAGCGCACCGCCTTGTGCACGGGCTACCGGGAGCACGAGATCTGCGGCATGCCAAGCCCCTCGTCGGGCGGCATCACCGTCGCCGCCACCTTGGGCATCCTGGAGAACTTCGACCTGGCCACCATGCGTCCGGACGACATCGACCGCAACGGCGGCAAGCCCAGCGCGCAGGCCGTGCACCTCATCTCGGAGGCCGAACGCCTCGCCTACGCCGACCGCAACAAGTACGTGGCCGATACGGATTTCGTCCCGCTGCCGGGCAATTCGGCCCAGACCCTGCTGAACCGGGATTACCTGCGGCAGCGTGCGGGGCTGATCGATCCCAACCGCAGCATGGGCACCGCCCAGCCGGGTGATTTCGGCCCCGTGCCGCTGGGCGTCGGCCCGCAGCCGCCCGAGCACGGCACCAGCCACATCTCGGTGGTCGACCGGTACGGCAACGCCGCGGCGATGACCACCACCGTCGAGGCGGCGTTCGGTTCGTTCCACCTGGTCGACGGATTCGTGCTGAACAACCAGCTCACCGACTTCAACGCCGACCCAGTGGGCGCCGACGGCGTGCCGATGGCCAACCGCATCCAGCCGGGTAAGCGCCCGCGCAGTTCGATGAGCCCGACGCTGGTGTTCGGCAAGGCGCCCGACGGGTCGCGTGGCGAACTCACCCACGTCGCGGGTTCGCCCGGCGGCTCGGTGATCATCCAGTTCGTGGTGAAGACGCTGGTCAATATGTTCGATTGGGGGCTGGACCCGCAGCAGGCGGTCTCCGCGGTCGCGTTCGGGGCAGCGAACAGCCCGTCCACGGGCATCGGCGGCGAGCACCCCGCGATCGACGCCGCCGACAACGGCGACCACGACCCGCTGGTGCTCCGGCTGCGTCAGCTCGGCCATCAGGTCTCGGTCGCCCCACAGGTCAGCGGCCTCAGCGCCCTGAAACGCACCGGCACGGACGGCTGGATCGGCGGCGCGGACCCGCGGCGCGAAGGCGCGGTTCTCGGCGACGCCCACTGACGAGCAGCGGTTCCGGCCACGTCGGCCCCTGCACCGTCGCGAATCGGGTGCACTCGGCGGGCGGAGCCGTCAGGTCGTTCGCAGCATCGGATACACGACCGGCCCGCGGCCGATCGCCAGCTCGCCCTGCGGCTCGAACCCGAACCGCTGGTAGAAGGGTACGGTGCCGCTGGTGTTCGAGATCAGGAAGCAGTCCTGCTCGGCCGCCGACAGCCGCCGCTCGAGCAGCGCCGTCGCCAGCCCACGCCCCCGCGCGCCGGGCAGCGTCCCGATTGCGGCCAGGTACAGATGTGGCGCCGTCGGTCGCGCGTGCTCCATCTGCCGCCCCGCCGCCAGTGCACGCGCCGCGCCCGGCCCCAAAGCACGCAGCAAGGTCAGCGGCTTCGCCATAGGCGAGATCGCGCTCGCGGGCTCCCACAGCGCCACACAAGCGAGGTTGCCCGCCGCGTCCTGCGCCGAGTCCACCAGCCCGTTCTTCCGGCGCGAGGCGATGCGCGAATTCCAGAACAGCGGCAACGCTTTTCGCCGCCGCGACGAACCCGGCCAGAAGTAGGTCATCAGCGGATCGTCGGCGAAAGCCGCCGCGAGGACGAACGCACCTGGCTCCATATCGGCGAGGCTAGACCAGCCTCCGGACCGGTGCGAAGCGAACCGTCCGAGGCGAAGAACCCGCCCGCGCGGCCCGCGATCGCTTGGTCCACCGGGGAGGGCGCGAACCGGCCTGCCCGCTCACTCGCTCCCGGAGTACTTCGCGCCGAGTTCACGCAGCCGGGTCATCGCCCGCGCCGCGTGCTCCTTGTCGTTGGAGCGGATCGCCAGCATCGGGACGTAGTCGTCGTCGACCAGTTCCAGACGCGCCCAGGACTTTCGATCCGGAAACGACACGCCCCGAATGTAGTCCCACGGAAAATCGCT
>NZ_BAFS01000170.1 GCF_000308415.1 Nocardia asiatica NBRC 100129
ATCGCCAGGTCGACACCGGTGAAGATCTCCAGGGAACCGTAGACCTTGGTCAGGTTCTCGGCCATCAGCGGCGTCTTACCGCAGGCCGCGGGCTCGGGGAACTTGATCCGGGCGACCTTGTCGGCCACGCGAACGTCGTCGAGCTCGGCCAGCAGGCGATCGGCGCGCTTGGCCATATTCTGCGCCGCAGTGGCTTTCGTGGCCTTGGCGCCGAGCTTGGCCGCCTGGGCACGCAGCGCGCTCGCCTTCTTCTCGGCGTTCGCGCGTTCGCGGCGCCTGCGCTGCTCGTCGGTGGCGCGCGCGTCGAGGTACTTCTTCCAGCCCATGTTGTAGACGTCGGCCTCGCCGCGCACGGCGTCCAGGAACCACACCTTGTTCACCACGTCGGCGAGCAGCTCCACGTCGTGACTGATCACGATTAGGCCGCCGTCGTGATTCTGCAGGAATCCGCGCAGCCAGGTGATCGAGTCGGCGTCGAGATGGTTGGTCGGCTCGTCCAGCAGCAGGATCGTGTCCGAGCGCCCCCCGCTGCCGTCGGAAGCCGCGAACAGGATGCGCGCCAGTTCGATTCGGCGGCGCTGACCGCCGGACAGGGTGCGCAGCGGCTGGCCCAGCACCCGGTCGGGCAGACCGAGGCTGTGGCAGATACGCGCCGCCTCGCTCTCGGCGACATAGCCGCCGAGCGCCGAGAACCGTTCCTCGAGCCTGCCGTACTTGCGGACCGCCTTCTCGCGCTCGGAGTCGTCGGCGACTTCGGCCATCAACGCCTGCTGCTTCTCCATCTCCCGGATCAGCGTGTCCAGGCCGCGCGCGGACAGCACCCGGTCCCGGGCCAGCACGTCCAGGTTGCCCTCGCGCGGGTCCTGGGGCAGGTAGCCGATATCGCTGGAACGGAGAATCTTTCCCGCGTACGGCTCGCCCTCCCCGGCGAGGATGCGCAGCGTGGTGGTCTTGCCCGCGCCGTTGCGCCCGACCAGCCCGATCCGGTCCCCCGCTTGCACCCGCAGCGCCGGTCCGGGAGCGGACAGCAGGGTGCGGACTCCGGCCCGGACCTCCAGGTCGGTCGCGGTGATCACAAATTTCTCCTCGCGGATCGTGGTGCTGGACGCGTGCTCGATTGTGCGACCCGACGCGCACAAGAACCACCGATTTTACCGGGACGAACGGTCCTCCCCCATTCCAGCACCCCGCATGTGACGGCGGTAACGGCTCGGGCGAACAGCTGCGCTACCGTGCGATGCCATGAGTACCGATCTATTGGGCAAAAGCGCTCTGGTCACGGGGGCCAGCCGGGGCATCGGCAAGGCGGTCGCGGCGGAGCTGCTCGGCCGCGGCGCGAACGTGCTGATCACCGCGCGGAAGAAGGATCCGCTGGAGGAAGCCGCCGCCGAGCTGCGCGCGCTGGGGCACCAGGGCCAGGTCGTCGCCCTGGCGGGCAACTCCGGTGTCGCCGAGGATCGAGCGGCCGCGGTCGAGCGCGCGGTCGCCGAGTTCGGCTCGCTGGACGTGCTGATCAACAACACCGGCATCAACCCGGTCTACGGATCGTTGATGGACGCCGACCTGGACGCGGTGCGCAAGATCTTCGACGTGAACGTGGTCGCGGCGCTCGGCTACATCCAGCAGGCCTACCGGGCGTGGATGCGCGACAACGGCGGCGCCGTGGTCAACGTGGCCAGTGTGGCGGGCATCCGCTCGACCGGCGTGATCGCCGCCTACGGTGCGTCCAAGTCCGCGCTGATCCACCTCACCGGTGAGCTCGCCTGGCAGCTCGGGCCGAAGATCCGGGTGAACGCGGTCGCGCCGGGCGTGATCAAGACCAAGTTCGCCGACGCGCTGTACTCGGCCGACGAGGAGCGCGCCGCGAGCGTGTACCCGATGAAGCGGCTGGGCACGCCGGAGGACGTGGCGCGCCTGATCGGCTTCCTGGTCTCCGACGAGGCGGCGTGGATCACCGGCGAGACGGTGCGGGTGGACGGCGGCCTGCTGTCCACCGGCGGGATCTGACCCGCGCCCGACGGCCGTTCGCTCCGGCGCGAGCGGCCAGCGCTACCGGAACGCCAGGGCGCCGAGGATGTCGGCGTGCCGGTAGCGCAGGTATTTCTCGACCGTGGGCGCGTCGACCACGTCGGTGGCCGTCGCGAAGGTGATCACCACGAATTCCTTCTCGCTGCCGTCCTTCCACTTGCCGTTGGCGTAGCCCTTGACGTAGCTGCCGGGACGCAGGGTGAGGTCGGCGTCGGTGAACCGGTCCTTCGCCGCCGCCGCCCGGCCCTCGTCGGCCATGCCGAGGACGAACTGGGTGAGCATCAGCGCGCCGCCTTCGGCCCGGTACACCAGTTCCGCCGCGTAGACGCAGCCGAGGGCGGTGAGCTTGCCCGCGGCCTCGATGGGGCCGCACCCGAGGTGATCACGCCCGTCGACCCAGTCGGCGTGCAGCTGCACTCGATCGAACCGGAAGTTCCAGTCCTTGGCGTATTCGGTGTAGCTCAGCCTGGCCGACGAAGGGCGCACCGGCTGGGTGCTGGTGACGCCGCTCGCGGAGGTGGTCGTTTCGGCGGAGCCGGCCGCGGTTCGCGCGTGCCCGTGCTCGCGCGGGAACACCGCCACACCGATGGCGACCGCCGCCACCACGGCGACGATCACGGCGACCAGTCCGGCGACGACGACGCCGGTCTTCGATTCGGGCGGCGGCGGCAGCGGCGGCGCCTCCCACGCCGTCATCGGGTACGCGCTCGGCGGCTCCATCCGCCCCCAGTCGGACTGGTACCGCGCCTCGTCCGCTTTCCCGTGCTCCTGGTGGCCGCCATCGAATCCGGAACCGGATGGATAGGTCATCCCGGTCGCCCTCCACATCTCCCAGCAGCCGTCCCACCCCGTGTGGGCCTCCCCGGACTGCCCGGCCGACCCTACCGGATCGAGTCGGCCGGGACGCCCGTCACAGCCGCGCGGGCTGCAGCCAGTCCTCCCGGCCCGCGACAGCCGGGGCGGCAGGCTCCTCCTCGATGCCGAACCGCTGGTGCAGCTTGCGCAGCGGACCGGGCGCGTACCAGTTCCAATGGCCGAGCAGTTCCATCGCCGCGGGCAGCAGGAAGCCGCGCACCAGGGTGGCGTCCACCAGGACCGCGAGCGGGAGCCCGATCCCGAACGCCTTCATGAAGGTGATGTCGGAGGCGAGGAAGCCCAGGAAGACCAGCGAGATCAGGACCGCCGCCGCGGTGACGATCCGGCCGATCCGTTCCAGCCCGGAGGTGACCGCCAGCGCGTTGGACCTGGTGCGCTGGTATTCCTCCCTGATCCGCGCCAACAGGAAGACCTGATAGTCCATGGCGAGGCCGAACGCGACGCCGAACAGCATCACCGGAACCGTCGGCGGCAGGTCGCCGGTGACGGTGAAGCCGAGCAGGCCGGACAGGTGACCGTCCTGGAAGATCCAGACCAGCGCGCCGAAGGTCGCGGTGAGGCTCAGGAAGCTGAGCACGACCGCGAGCAACGGCAGCACGACGCTACCGGTGAGCAGGAACAGCACCACGATCATGATCAGGACGACGAACGCCAGCGCGTAGGGCAGAGCCGCGACCACCGCGCCGATCGCGTCCGCGTTGGCCGCGGCCACGCCGCCGACCAGCACCGGTGACGCGGCGGGCGTGGCGCGCACGTCGCGCGCGATCCGGTCCAGCGCGCCGGGATCGGTGGTGTCCGGGACCACCGCGAGATAGGCGGCGTTCTCGGCGCGGAAGCGCTCGCTGGCCGCGGTGGGCGGGGCGAGCAGACCGCCGTGGCTGTAGCTGCCGGTGGCGGTGTCGACCCGGCGGACGTCCTCGATTTCCGACAGCTCCCGGGCATAGGCGTCCAGTCCCGCCGCGCTGTAAGCGCTTTCGGGCAGCACCGCGAAAAGCCCGTTCTGTTCGGTGGCGGCGAAGTCCCGCTGGATGGTTTCGGTGACCTGGCGGTTGTTCATCGACTCCGGCAGCGAACGTTCGTCGGGGAAGCCGAGTTTCACGCCGAGGAAGGGTGCGCCCAGCACGAGCAGCAGGGCGGTCACCGCCAGCCCGATCGGCACCGGCCGCATCATCACGAATCGGGCCAGGCGATGCCAGGCGCCCTCGCCGGGCGCGGGACGGGCGGCGCGCAGGAACCACCACAGCTGTCCGTTGTCGATCTTGGTGCCGAGCAGGAACAGGATCGCGGGCAGCACGGTCAGCGAAACCGTCGCGGCGATCACGGCGACGGCCAGACCGGCGTATCCCATCGACCGCACGGCCAGCAGCGGGAAGAACAGCAGCCCCGACAGGGCGACCGCGACGGTGACGGCCGAGAACACGACGGTCCGGCCCGCCGAGCGCATGGTGGCGGCCACCGCGGCCCCGGGTTGCTGCCCGGCGACCAGTTCGTCGCGGTAGCGGCTGATGATCAGCAAGCTGTAGTCGATCGCCAGGCCGAGCCCGAGCAAGGTGGCGACGTTGGTCGCGGTCGCGGCGAGATCGGTGACGCTCGCGATCAGCCACAGCGCGCCCATCGTCATCATCACCGTGATCATCGCGACCACCAGCGGCAGGCTGGCCGCGACCAGGCCGCCGAACACCAGCAGCAGCGCGATCAGCGTGATCGGGAAAGCGATGGATTCGCCCAGCACGACGTCTTTCTCGCTCTGCTGCACCGTCTCGTGCAGCAGCATCGCGTAGCCGCCCACCCGCACCTCGAGCGGGCCCTGGGTGCCGCCGAACCGGTCGGCCAGATCACCCACCCGTTTGTCGACCTCGGCTTCCGCACCGAGGACGCTGGCCACGATCAGCCCCTTGGTGCCGTCGGTGCTGCGCAGCGCGGGCGATTTGTCGGTCCAGTACGAGGTGACGCCCGCGACGCCGGACACCGACTTCAGTTCGGTGACCAGGTTCGTCGCCGCGGTGGCCGCCGCGTCGTCATCCACCGACCGGCGAGTCTGCACCAGCAGCACCAGGTTCGGGGTGGCCTGACCGAAGGTGTCCCGCAGCACGGCGGTCGCCCGGCTCGATTCGCTGTCGGGGTCGATGTACCCGCCGCCCTGCACTTTGTCGAACAGCGTCGCGCTCAGCGTGCCCATCGCCAGTGCGAGGACCACGAACACGGCCAGGATCCATCGGCTGCGCCGCCTGGTCAGTTCGAACACTGCGTCTACCCCTAACTCGTTCCGGTCGCGCCGCTTTCGCCCGACTCCAGCGGGCTCCGGTCGGCACCGTGCCCGGCGCGCCATCCACGGCACGCCGGTACGCCGACACCGCACACTCGGCACCGGGCCGGATGCGTGCGCCAGCGCCCCGGCATCCTAGCAACGTGCGAGAAACTACGGTGAGCGCGAACACATTCCGTCCACCGGGCCGAGTCGCGGCCCCGGGCCGCAGTGCTGCTGCGGCCCCCGATCACCAGCAGCGTGATCGGGACCAGCGCACACTCCCACCCGCGGCAAGAACCGCCGCGGGAATGTTCGCGGGAAGTTCATCTCGGCCCTCGCCGGACACGTCGGTGCGCTCGCCTCGTGCGGGCGAATGGGAGGCTCGAAGCATGCGTATCGCACTCCACTCGTCCCGAAGGGGCGCAGCGTGAAGCCGGACCTCGTCGTCTGCGGTCTCGGCCCGGCCGGTCGCGCTCTCGCGCACCGCGCGGCGGTTCGCGGGCTCGCGGTGACCGTGGTGGATCCCGCTCCGGAGCGCGCGTGGACGGCCACCTACGCGGCATGGGCCGACGAGCTGCCGGATTGGCTGACGCCGGAGGTCGTCGCGGCGACGGTCCCCCGGCCGTTGGCCTGGGGAACTCGCGCTCACCGGTTGGACCGTCCCTACATCGTGCTCGACAACGCGCGACTGCAGATCGCACTGCGGCTTCCCGATGCGCGGGTCGTCGTGGATCGCGCGGTCGACGTCGCTGCCCAGCGGGTGCGGTTGGCGTCCGGCGCGACGATCGCCGGCGGGCGAGTAGTCGACGCACGCGGACTCACCCGGTCCCCGGCACGCGCCGAGCAGACCGCCTACGGCGTGATCACCGATGCGAGCCGCTGCGCGGGCCTGGACCCGCTGTTCATGGACTGGCGTTCCGACAACGGGGCCCCGTCCGGCGCGCCGCGTTCGTTCCTCTACGCCGTCCCGCTCGACGACCAGCGGATGCTGCTCGAGGAGACCTGCCTGGCCGGTCGTCCCGCACTCACGGGCGCCGAACTGCGGACGCGCTTGCGCCACCGGCTCCGCGCCAGGGGCGTCGAGCTCACCGGAGCCGAACCCGTCGAGCACGTCCGATTCCCGGTGCAGGGTGGCCGCCCGGGGCCGCGCAGGTTCGGCGCGGCGGGCGGGTTCCTGCACCCGGCGACCGGATACAGCGTCGGCGCGGCGCTGGCCTCGGCCGACGCCATGGCGGCGGGACAGGACGTCTGGCCCGCCGCGGCGCGCGCCGTCCACCGTTTGCGCAGCGCCGGGCTGCGCGCCCTGCTGGCTTTGCCGCCCGAGGACATCCCGGTGTTCTTCGACACGTTCTTCACGCTGTCTCCGGCGGCGCAGCGGGCGTACCTGTCGGGCCGCGCCGACCTCGGCGGCACGATCGCGGCCATGCGATCGCTCTTCGGAGCTCTGCCGGGTCCGCTGCGTCGGCGTGTCGCGGCCGCGACACTCGGGATTCCGGTTCGCTCGCGAGGTCGAGGGGCTTCGGCCATGATGGTTCCATGAGATCGATCTGGAAGGGCTCGATCGCATTCGGGCTGGTGAACGTCCCGGTGAAGGTCTACACCGCCACCGAGGACCACGACATCCGGTTCCATCAGGTGCACGCCAAGGATGGAGGACGGATCAAATACGACCGTGTCTGCACCGTGTGCGGTCAATCCGTCCAGTACACCGACATCGACAAGGCCTACGAGTCCCCCGACGGGGACAAGGTCGTGCTCAGTGACGAGGACTTCGCGAAACTGCCCGTGGCGGAGAAGCACGAGATCCCGGTGCTGCAGTTCGTGCCGTCCGATCAGATCGACCCGGTCCTGTTCGAGAAGAGCTACTACCTGGAACCGGATTCCAGTACGCCCAAGGCCTACGTCCTGCTCGCGCGGACGCTGGAGGAGATCGAACGCACCGCCTTGGTGTATTTCACGCTCCGCCAGAAGACCAGGCTGGCGGCGCTGCGCGTGCGGGAGGGCATTCTGGTGTTGCAGACGCTGCTGTGGCCCGACGAGGTCCGTTCCGTCGATTTCGAATCCCTGGACGGTGTCGCCGAACCCCGGCCGCAGGAGATCAAAATGGCGGAGACGCTCGTCGACGCCATGTCCGACGACTTCGATCCCGACCAGTTCACCGACGAGTACCAGATCGAGCTCAAACGACTGCTCGACGAGGCGATCGCCAGCGGCACCGGCAAGGTGCCCGAGCAGCCGGAGGCGGTGCCGAGCGGGATGGATGCCGAAGTGGTCGATCTGGTCGCCGCGCTACAGCGCAGCCTGGAGGCCAGCGGTCGCCGGAGCGCGGGCGGTGACGGCGGCGAACCGAAGAAGACGGCGAAGAAGGCCACGGCCAAGAGCACCGCGTCCAAGAGCGGCGCTGCCAAGAGCGCCGCGGCCAAGAGCACGGCCAAGAGCACCGCTTCGAAGAGCGCGGCGAAGAAGGCGCCTGCCAAGAAAGCGGCCAAGAAGACCGCGGCCCGCAAGGGCGCCTAGGTTCCGTCGGACACCGTAGGCGTGTGCGCGCAGGTCAGACTTGCGCCGCGTGTTCGCGGCCCGCTTCGAAGAACCCGAGCAGCGCCGCCACGGTGTTCACCGCGTCGCGGCGCCGCAGCGCGCCGAACGGCGCATTCCAGAAATCGCCGGTGCGCGGGGTCCACGGGCCGACATACGCGTACGGGCCGGGATGCGCGGCGTCGCCCGGCGACACCCCATAGTTCACCTCATCGATCGTCGCGGCCAGATCGAAATGCTCGGGCCACAGCACCGGCGTCAGGCTGGGCGCCAGACAGCGCAATGCCTTGTCCCCCACCGCGAACCAGTGCTCGATCAGCCCGGCCGCCGAGGGGTCCACCGCGATCGCCTCGTCGAGGTCGACTCCCGTCGTGTCCGCGTACGCTCCTTCCGGCGGCCCCGGCTCGAAACCGGCGGCCCGGGCGACCTCTCGATACGTGCCCTCCAGCCGAATGCGCCCCTCCGGCCACACCAATTCCTCGCCGACCACCGACACCGGCCACGGCACACCCCCGAAACCCCCCTGCACTGCCCGTAGCCGGATGGTGCCGAACTCTCGGTACTGCGGCCCGGCGATCAACATTTCCGCCACCGCGTGCAGCCCTTCACGCGACTGCCGGTACGTCACCTCGTCCACCCCCGCATCATCTCCGCTGCCGTCGGCCTCGCGCACGCGTTTCGCCGGAGAACCCGGCTCGGCGGTGCCGAGCGCGGCGTGTGCGCCTCGGCTCCGCGCTTTGCGCTCCGGACGCGGACTCACTCCGGCGTCGGAATGCCCTCGCTGGCGCCGAAGCTGGCTTCCTCGTGGCTGACGAGTCCGAGCAGGGCCAGGGGCCGGGGAGTGACCGCGATGGTCAGGTAGGAGACCGTTATCGCCCAGCGGTTGACCGCTCGCGGCACGGCGAAGGTGTGATAGGCGCGGGTCACCGCCTTGGCGGGCAGGCCGGACAGGCGGATGCCCATCGGGTTCGCGACCGCGAAGCCGGGTCCGAGGTCGACCACCAAGCCCAGGTCGCGGTGCTTGTACCGGGCGGCCGTGCCGATGCCGAGGCTGGCGGCGACGTTCCTGGCCAGCGTCTTGCCCTGCCGGGACGCGTGCTGCGCGGTGGGCGGGGTGATCCGGCCCGGCTCGGTGAGGTCCGGCACCGCTGCCGCGTCGCCGCCCGCGAAGACGTCCGGATGTCCGGGAACGCCCAGCTCGGCGTCCACGATCACCCGGCCCTTCTCCAGCGGCAGGCCGAGCGTGCCCAGCACCGGGGCTCCCGTCACCCCGGTGACCCAGGCGACCGTGTACGTCGGGACGACCGTGCCGTCGGTCAGTTCGACCTGGTTGTCGGTCAATTTCGTCAGCGAGGTCTCCAACCGGATGTCGATGCCGCGTCGCCGCAAAACCTTCAGCACCTTGTCGCTGAGCCGCTCGCCGACCTCGGGCATCACCCTGGGCGCCATGTCGAGCAGGAGGAATCGCACCTCGGCGGGGTCGAAGCCGCGGCGGGCGGCGTAGGCGTCGGCGAGGGCGCGCAGCTGCGCGACGAGCTCGGTGCCCGCGTAGGACGCCCCGACGACGACCACGGTGCGGCGAGCCCGCCGCACCTCGGGGTCCTCTTCGTCGTCGGCGAGTTCGAGCTGGCGCAACAACTGCTCGCGCAAGTACAGCGCCTCCGCGACAGTCTTGAGCCCCCGCGCGTGTTCCGCCAATCCCGGTATGTCGAACAGCCGGGTGACCGACCCCGGCGTGAGCACCAGCCGATCCCAGGAAAGCTCTCGCGGCGGCTGGTGGTCCCCGGCCACCGTGATGGTCTTGTTCCGCAGGTCGACCGAGCGCGCCGTGGCTACCACCAACCGTACCCGCGGCAGTGCGTCGGCCAGGGAGATCGCGACGAAGCGAGGGTCGATCAGTCCACCCGCCACGTCCGGCAGCAGCGGCGTATAGAGCATGTAGTCGTTGGGGGTGACGAGCACGACCTCGATGTCCCGGCCGGCTCGCGCCGCGATGCGGCAAAGCTTCTGGGCGCAGGTGAACCCGGCGAACCCGCTACCGACGATGACGACCCGCTGCGGGCCCGTGATGTTCTCATCCGGCACGGAGGACTCCTTCACGTCGACTCCTCGACGCATTCCCGCCCCGGCGGCGTCGAAACCGGCAACCGGGCCCGTCTCGCCCGGGCGATGGTTGCCGGGAATCCGCCCCGTACTCGTGACGATCTTGGTTTACTTGCTCACCGAGACTCACCCTGCACGACGCGTGCAAGAACCACATTCCGGTGGCACAGCGCGAAAGGGGAAGACCATGAAGCTCACAGTCATCGGCGGTACCGGGCGAATCGGCTCGCAGGTCGTCGGGAAGCTGACCGCGGCCGGACACGAGGCCGTCCCGGCGGCGCCGTCCACCGGTGTCGATCTGCTCACGGGCGCGGGCCTCGACCGCGCGCTCGACGGTGCGGACGTCGTGATCGGCCTGGCGAACTCGCCGACCTTCGACGAAGCGTCGCTCGAGTTCTTCCGCACCTCCATGCGCAATCTGCTCGCCGCGGGCGAGGCTGCCGGTGTGCGGCACCAGGTCGTCCTTTCGATCCTGGGCGTGGACCAGGTGCCTCAACTGGACTACTACCGGGCCAAGGCGCTGCAGGAGGATCTGCTGCGGCAGGGCCCGACGCCGTACTCGATCGTGCGCGTCACCCAGTTCTTCGAGTTCATGGACGCGGTCCTGTCCTGGAACGCCGACGGCGACACCGTCCGCCTGCCCGCCACCCGGCTCCAGCCGATCGCCGCCGCGGACGTCGTCGACGCGGTGGTGCAGGTCGCCACCGGCACACCACTGGAGGGCATCCGCAATGTCGCGGGCCCGGACGTCTTCGCGCTGGACGAACTCGGCAGGATCACCCTTGCCGCGCGCCGGGACAGCCGGACCGTCGTCACCGACGACAACGCGGGCATGTTCGCGGCGGTCACCGGCGATGTGCTGATCGCCGGACCGGACGCCCACCTCGCCCCCACCCACTACCGCGACTGGCTGCGGAAAGCCCACTGAGCCGTGGCGATGAGGATTCGCTAGGACGTCACCGGCTATTCACCACTCCCCCGCCACCGCCGCTTACGATCGCGTCATCGAGGGGAAGGTGGCGAATTGCCGTATCGCCGCAACGAAATTGCTTGTCGCAGCGTTCACCACAGTGTGCGGCCTGCTGTCGGCCTGCGGGGAGGATCGCGGGTCCGGCCCCGGCCGCGAATGTGCTGAACATCGTGGCGGGCTCCGAGCACGACGCGGTGTTCCAGCAGGTGGTGCAGCCGTGGTGCCGGGAGCAGAAGCTGACCTGCACCATGACCGAACTCGGGTCGGTGGACCAGGCTCGGCTGCTGGACGGGGGCGACGCGCCCTACGACGGATTCTGTCTGCGGTGGGAATCGCTGGGCGCGCGCGACCTGGCCGGCCCCATTCGCATCACCAGCACGGACCGAAGTCCTCGAACTCCGGATTCACCTTGCTGCCACTGGAGTTGACGGTCATCGCCTCCAACGACGTCTTCCAGCCGCCGACGGTCGCCGAGGCCAGATCCGGGCTGGCCGCCGTGCGCGACCTCTACGACGCGCAGGGCTTGCAGTCCGACAGTTCCGACGGCGGTTTCCGGGAATGGCTCATCCAGGGAGCGGCCACGCTGTACGCCGGATACGAGAGCCAGATCCTGCGCCAACTGGTCGACTACCGCGACAACCGACCGGCCACCGAGGCGCTTCTGGCGAACGCCCGAATGCTCTACCCGGATCCGACCATCTTCAACGGCAATCCGATCCTCACCCTCACCGCCCCCGCTCATCGGCTGATCACGGCGCTGCAGGACGAGAAGCTCCAGCGAATCGCTTGGAAGCGGTACGGTTTCCGCTCCGCCACCCAGCTCGGCACGGCGCACGCGACCGATTTCGCGCCGATCCCGCTGGCCGTCCAGCCGCGCTCGACGACGCCGCCACGGGCAGATGTCACGCAGCTGCTGCTCGCCTGCGTCCGCGACGGCAAGTGCTCATGAACACGAGCGCGCAGACCTACTTCCGAATCCGGGTCCGCCGCCGCGCGGCCGGGACGCGCACGCCCGGCTCGATGAGTCCAGCCGCGGCGCTGTCGAGCAAGGACACTTCCGCCGCGCCCGGAACTATCGCGCCGCCGAACTAACCGGCGGTCGAAGTGCAGGCTGTCAGCCGAACGCTCGCAGGCCGGGGAATGGCGCTGCCGAGGCTCGGGAAAGGCGGCGCGCTGGGGCCGAGAACGTCGATAGCCCGGCGCTCGGCCTCGGCGCGGGTGGGCCCCCACGCCCATCCGTGCTTGCCGTCGGCGCCGCGCACGACCGAGCCGCAGGCATTCCAGAACTGCACGACCGTACGGCAATCGGTGACGCCGCATTGCGTCCGGGCCGCGGTCTCGGCGGCGGCGGCGCTCGCGTAGTCCACCGCCGAAGCGACCGCGCCGGTGCTGGACGAGAGCGCCAGCGCACCGTAGTAGGTCCCGGCCGCACCCGCTGTGCCCGCGGGACCGCCGACTACCGCGCAGGTGGCGGCCGAGACCGCCGCGAGCCCGAGGGCAGCCTTGTGCGGCACCGACATGTGATCCTCCCCGTGTGGCGAACGACTCCGGGCTCAGATCATGGTCCCGCCCGCCGGCTTTGTCGAAAGCGCCGACTTCCCACTCCCGGCGAGGCGGCAGATCGCGTCATCCACTCCCGGTCCAGCGATACGACTCGGCCGCCGGAGCACCCGTTCGGGCGCTGCCGGCGGCCGCTGTCAGCCTGGCGAACTACACCGTGAACCCGAGCGCACGCAGCTGCTCGCGGCCGTCCTCGGTGATCTTGTCCGGACCCCACGGCGGAATCCAGACCCAGTTGATCTTCAGATCCTCCACCAGGCCGCTGCGCACCAGCGCGTTGCGGGACTGGTCTTCGATGACGTCGGTCAGCGGGCAGGCCGCCGAGGTCAGCGTCATGTCGAGGACCGCGACATTGTCCTGCTCGACGCGCAAGCCGTAGACCAGACCGAGGTCGACGACGTTGATGCCCAGTTCCGGGTCGACGACGTCGCGCATCGCCTCTTCGATGTCCTCGAGCAGTTTGACGTCCTCTTCGGACAGCTCGGACAGCTCGGCGGTCTGCTCGGTCGTGTCGGTGGCCGGTGTGTCGCTCATGACGCTTCCCCGTTTCCGTTCGGACGCTTCGATTCTTCCGCGGCGCTCGCGGGCTGCTCGGGCCCGATCCTGAGGACGGCGTCCTTGAACGCCAACCACCCCAGCAGCGCGCACTTCACCCGCGCGGGGTACTTCGACACGCCCGCGAGGGCGATGCCGTCGCCGATCACGTCCTCGTCGCCCTCGATGGTGCCGCGGCTGGAGATCATCTCGCTGTAGGAGTCGACCACCTTCAGCGCCTGCTGCACCGGCAGCCCGATGACCTGGTCGGTGAGGATCGAGGTGGCGGCCTGGCTGATCGAGCAGCCCTGGCCGTCGTAGGAGACGTCGGCGACGTCACCGTTGTCGTCGAGCCGCACGCGCAAGGTCACCTCGTCGCCGCAGGTCGGGTTCACGTGGTGCACCTCGGCCCCGAACGGCTCGCGCAGCCCCCGGCGGTGCGGGTGCTTGTAGTGGTCCAGGATCACTTCCTGGTACATCTGCTCCATGCGCATGTCTTATGCAACTCCGAAGAAGCTCTGAGCCTTCCGCACGGCGGCGACCAGCGCGTCGACCTCCGCGACAGTGTTGTAGACCGCGAAGGACGCGCGCGCGGTGGCGGCGACGCCGAAGCGCCGGTGCAGCGGCCACGCGCAGTGGTGGCCCACCCGGATGGCGACGCCCTCGTCGTCCAGGATCTGCCCGACGTCGTGGGCGTGGATGCCCTCGACCACGAACGCCACGGCCCCGCCGCGATCGACGTTCTCGGTGGGGCCGATGATCCGCACGCCGTCGATTCCGGCCAGCCCGTCCAGCGCCGCTCCGACCAGCGTGTGCTCGTGCGCCGCGACGGCGTCCATGCCGATCTCTTCGAGATACCGCACGGCTGCGCCCAATCCGACCACTTGGGAGGTCATCGGCACCCCGGCCTCGAAGCGCTGCGGCGGCGGCGCGTAGGTGCTGTGGTCCATGAAGACCGTCTCGATCATGGACCCGCCGGTGATGAACGGCGGCAGCTCCTCGAGCAGCGAGCGGCGGCCGAAGAGCACGCCGACACCGGACGGGCCGAGCATCTTGTGCCCGGAGAACGCCGCGAAATCCACGCCGAGCGCACGGAAGTCCACCGGCATGTGCGGCACCGACTGGCAGGCGTCGAGCACGACCAGCGCGCCCACCGCCTTCGCCCGGCGCACCAGCTCCTCGACGGGGGCCACCGCGCCGGTGACGTTGGACTGGTGGGTGAACGCGACCACCTTGGTGGCGGGCGACAATTCCAGCGAGTCGAGATCGATCCGGCCGTCCTCGGTCACGCCGTACCACTTCAGCGTGGCGCCGGTGCGGCGGGCCAGCTCCTGCCAGGGCACCAGATTCGCGTGGTGTTCCAGCTCGGTGACGACGATCTCGTCGCCGGGGCCGACGTGGTAGGGGAACCGGTCGTCGGCGAACGCGTAGGTCACCAGGTTCAGCGATTCGGTGGCGTTCTTGGTGAACACGATCTCGCCCGCGTCGACGCCGACGAACCGCGCGATGTCGGCCCGCGCGCCCTCGTAGGCGTCGGTCGCCTCCTCGGCCAGTTGGTGCGCGCCGCGGTGCACTGCCGAGTTGCTCGTGATCAGGAAATCGCGTTCGGCTTCGAGCACGCCGATGGGCCGCTGCGCGGTCGCGCCGGAGTCCAGGTACACCAACGGTTTCCCGTCCCGGACCGTGCGGTTCAGGATCGGGAAGTCGGCCCGGATACGGGCGACGTCGAGGGTGCGGACCGTAGCGGTCATATCAAGCTCCAGCAGTGGCGTTAGCGGTGAAGCGGACGTAGCCGTTGGCGTCGAGCTCCTCGGCGAGTTCCGCGCCGCCCTGGGCGACGATGCGGCCGCCGACGAAGACGTGCACGAACTCCGGCTGGATGTAGCGCAGGATGCGGGTGTAGTGCGTGATCAGCAGGATGCCGCCGTTCTCGCGCTCCTTGTACCGGTTGACACCCTCGGAGACGATGCGCAGCGCGTCGACGTCCAGGCCGGAGTCGGTCTCGTCCAGGATCGCGATCTTCGGCTTGAGCAGGCCCAGCTGGAGGATCTCGTGGCGCTTCTTCTCGCCGCCGGAGAAGCCCTCGTTCACGCTGCGGTCGGCGAAGGCGGCGTCGATCTCCAGTTCGCTCATCGACTCCTTCACCTCCTTGACCCAGTGCCGCAGCTTCGGGGCCTCACCGCGCACGGCGGTGGCGGCGGTGCGCAGGAAGTTCGACATCGAGACGCCCGGAACCTCGACCGGGTACTGCATGGCCAGGAACAGACCGGCCCGCGCGCGCTCGTCCACCGACATCGCGAGCACGTCCTCGCCGTCGAGGGTGATCGAGCCGGAGGTCACCGTGTACTTCGGGTGCCCGGCGATCGCGTAGGACAGCGTCGACTTGCCGGAGCCGTTGGGCCCCATGATGGCGTGCGTCTCACCGGATCGCACCGTGAGGTTCACGCCCTTGAGGATCTTGATGGGCTCGCCGGACTCGTCGGGGTTGGCGACCTCGACGTGCAGGTCCTTGATTTCCAGGGTGGTCATCGAATTCGAATTCCTTTGCCGAATGTGGGGTCGTCGTTGATCAGGCGCCGATGGCGGCGAGTTCGGCCTCGATGGCCGCCTCCAGCCGCTCCCGGACCTCGGGCACCGCGATCTTCTGGATGATCTCGTGGAAGAATCCGCGCACCACCAGGCGGCGGGCGGCGTCCTCCGGGATGCCGCGGGCGCGCAGGTAGAACAGCTGCTCGTCGTCGAAACGGCCGGTCGCGGAGGCGTGCCCCGCGCCGACGATCTCGCCGGTCTCGATCTCCAGGTTCGGCACCGAGTCGGCGCGCGCGCCGTCGGTGAGCACCAGGTTGCGGTTCACCTCGAAGGTGTCGGTGCCCTCGGCGGCGGCGCGGATCAGCACGTCGCCGACCCATACGGTGCGGGCGTCGCCCTTCGGGGAGTGCGGATCGCCTTGCAGCGCGCCCTTGTACAGCACGTTCGACTTGCAGTTCGGCACCGCGTGGTCGACCAGCAGGCGCTGCTCGAAGTGCTGGCCCGCGTCGGCGAAGTAGAGACCGAGCAGTTCGGCGTCGCCGCCGGGACCGTCGTAGCGGACGTTGCCGGTCAGACGCACCAGGTCGCCGCCGAGGGTGACCGAGGTGTGCCGCAGAGTGGCGTCGCGGCCGAGCTTGGCGTGGTGCGCGGTGGTGTGGACGGCGTCGTCGGCCCAGTCCTGCACGGCGACCACGGTGAGCTTGGACGAATCGTCCAGCACGAATTCCACGTTCTCCGCGTAGGTTCCGCTACCGCGCTGGTCGATGACCACGGTGGCCTTGGCGAAGGGTTCCAGCCGAATCTGCAGGTGGCCGTAAGCGGTCCTGCCCTCGCCGGGCCCGGTGATCGTGACGGTGACCGGGTCGGCGACCTCGACTTCCTTGCCGACCGACACGACGGTGGCCCGCTCGAAGCCCGAGTAGGCCTGCGCGGCGACGCGATCGGACGGCACGCCGCCCGCGCCGAGCCTGCTGTCGGCACGGTCGACGGTCTCGACCGTCACGCCCTCGGCCGCGGCGACCTCGACGACCGCGTGGCCGTCCCGGACCGCGGTGCCGTCGTGCAGGCCGCGCAGGCGGCGCAGCGGTGTGAACCGCCACGCCTCGTCCTTCCCCGACGGCACCTCGAAGGCGTCGACGTCGAAGGAGGTGAACACCTCACCCTTGTTGACCGCGGGGGTACGGGCCTCGGCCGCTTCGGCAACGTTCTCCACTGCCATCAGCCGACGGCTCCTTCCATCTGCAGTTCGATCAGGCGGTTCAGCTCGAGCGCGTATTCCATCGGCAGTTCCTTGGCGATCGGCTCCACGAAGCCGCGCACCACCATCGCCATCGCCTCGTCCTCGGTGAGACCGCGGCTCATCAGGTAGAACAGCTGGTCCTCGGAGACCTTCGAGACGGTCGCCTCGTGCCCCATGGTCACGTCGTCCTCGCGGATGTCGACGTAGGGGTAGGTGTCGGAGCGGCTGATCGTGTCGACCAGCAGGGCGTCGCACTTGACCGTCGACTTCGAGCCGTGCGCGCCCTTGTTCACCTGCACCAGGCCGCGGTAGGAGGCCCGACCGCCGCCGCGCGCCACCGACTTCGACACGATGGTCGAGGAGGTGTGCGGCGCGAGGTGCAGCATCTTCGCCCCGGTGTCCTGGTGCTGGCCCTCGCCGGCGAACGCCACCGAGAGCACCTCGCCCTTGGCGTACTCGCCGGTCATCCAGACCGCCGGGTACTTCATGGTGACCTTGGAGCCGATGTTGCCGTCGATCCACTCCATGGTCGCGCCCGCCTCCGCCTTGGCCCGCTTGGTGACCAGGTTGTAGACGTTGTTCGACCAGTTCTGGATGGTGGTGTAGCGGCAGCGGCCGCCCTTCTTCACGATGATCTCCACCACCGCGGAGTGCAGCGAGTCGGACTTGTAGATCGGGGCGGTGCAGCCCTCGACGTAGTGCACGTACGCGCCCTCGTCGACGATGATCAGGGTCCGCTCGAACTGCCCCATGTTCTCGGTGTTGATCCGGAAATAGGCCTGCAGCGGGATGTCGACGTGCACGCCCGGCGGCACGTAGATGAACGAGCCGCCCGACCAGACGGCGGTGTTCAGCGCGGAGAACTTGTTGTCGCCCGCGGGGATCACCGAGCCGAAGTACTGCTGGAAGATCTCCGGGTGCTCCTTGAGACCGGTGTCGGTGTCCAGGAAGATCACGCCTTGGGCCTCCAGGTCCTCACGGATCTGGTGGTACACGACCTCGGACTCGTACTGCGCGGCGACACCGGCGACCAGCCGCTGCTTCTCCGCCTCGGGGATGCCCAGCTTGTCGTAGGTGTTCTTGATGTCCTCCGGCAGTTCGTCCCAGGACGCGGCCTGCTTCTCGGTGGAGCGCACGAAGTACTTGATGTTGTCGAAGTCGATGCCGTCCAGATTGGAGCCCCACAGCGGCATGGGCTTGCGATCGAAGATCCGCAGGGCCTTGAGCCGCTGTTCGAGCATCCATTCCGGCTCGTTCTTCTTCGCCGAGATGTCGCGGACAACCGCCTCGGACAGACCTCGTTGCGCGCTGGCGCCGGCCACATCCGAATCGGCCCAGCCGTAACCGTATTTGCCCAGCGAGGCGATGGCCTCTTCCTGGGTGAGCGGTTGCACCTGGTCGGTGGTCGTCGTCATTCGGCACTCCTTCCGGAGTCGTTCGTTCGTACCGCTGCGGGCTGTGCAGCGGTTGGTGCTGAAGTTCCGGTCTGCGGGTGGGGCAGGACCAGCAGCGGCACGTGCGTGGTGCACGCGCAGTCGCCGTTGGCGATCGTGGCCAGCCGCTGCACATGCGTGCCGAGCAGCTCGCGGAACGCCTCGAGTTCGGCCGCGCACAACTGCGGGAACTCCTCGGCGACGTGCGCCACCGGGCAGTGGTGCTGGCAGATCTGCACGCCCGCGCCCACCTTGCGGGTGGTGGCGGCGAACCCGGCGTCGGTGAACGCCTCCGCGATCTCCTCGGCCTTGGCCTCGGTTTGCTGCGGGGTGTGCTGCGCGACGGGTTCGATCCCGGCCACGATAGTGCGTGCCCGTTTGCGAGCGAACTCGGTGAGGGCCTGTTCCCCGCCGATCTCCCCGAGCTGCCGCATGGCGGCGCCGGCCAGATCGTCGTAGGCGTGGCCGAGCTTGCCTCGCCCCGCCGCGGTGAGCTGGTACTGCTTGGCCGGACGGCCCCTGCCCTTCTGCTGCCAGGGCGCCGATCGGCTCGCGCGCGCCTGACCGGATTCGATCAGGGCGTCCAGATGCCTGCGCACGCCCGCCGGGGCCAGGCCGAGCTTGTTCCCGATGGCGGTCGCGGTGATCGGTCCTTCTTCCAGCAGCAGCTGGACGATGGCCGCTCGGGTATGCCCTTCACCGCCGACCGTCGCGGGCGCAGCGACCGACCCGGCGCCGGTCCTGCGACCAGCCCCTTCGTCGCCTCTCCGCAAACCCACGGTTTTCACAACATCAGTGTGGCGGAATTACTTCCTGAAATCTAATAAGGGTGCCCTGAGTTCTGGACCCGACCGACCTGCGGAGATCGCGCCACCGGTGCCACTCGCGCGACATCTCCCGCGCGGCGGCGACCCCATGGGAACCCACTGATTCCGCCACCGCCGCTCGATTTCCGCAGCCCGTTCCGCTGACCTGCGCAGACGGACGGCGCCGCGCGAGCATCCGGCCCGGCACGTCCCCGTTGAAAGCGCTCCAAGCCGATGGACCGAGCGAGCGCGATCACCAAGAGTGCGATTGGTCACAAACCGAAATCGGCACCATGCCCACCGGAGCATTTCGCGCGGATGCGCCTCACGCCGAAGGGGCGTCCGCGCGTACCGCCACCAGCTTCATCGGCAGTTCCAGCAGCGCGTCCACCGCTTCGTCCCAGGCGGCTGTCGCGGTGGTGACCAGCGACGGGTCGAAGCGTCCGGTCGCGACGAGGTCGAGGACCTCCGAAATGACCGGGCGGACGTGCGCGCGGCCGGTGTGCAAGGTGCAACAGCGGGTGTACATGTCCAACATCGGCACCGCGACGTCCCGCAACTGGACGCTGACGCTGGTGCACCACCCGTCGTAGGCGGTCGCGTCGATCGCCGCGCGCAACGCCTTCGCGCCGCCGCCCGCCTCCACGACGATCGGGAACCGGCCGACCCGCGCGTCCGGCGGTCCTTCGATCGCCTCCGCGCCGAACGACTTCGCGATGTCGAGGCGCTCGACGGAATTGTCGAGATAGACCACCCGAGCGGAGCCGAGGGCGACCGCGAGCCCGGCGGCGTACAACCCGATCGACGGCGCCGAGGGCCCGCCGAGCACCAGCGTCTCGGCGCCGGGATCGTCGGCCAGGCGCGGCCCGACCGCGCGGTAGGCGTCCGGGATGTTGTCGCTGGCGCTGGCCACCGCGGCCGGGTCGACGCCGGGCGGCAGCGGGACCAGCATGGCGTCGGCGTGCGGCACGAGGGCCAGGTCGGCCCACAACCCGCCCCAGTCGAGGCCGCCCATGGCGCCGAGGCCGAACGTGGACAGCCGCGGATGGCTCGTGCAGTTTCCGGTCCGCCCCCGGGTGCAGGCCCGGCACGTACCGCAGGAGATCTGGAACGGCACGACGACCGAGTCGCCGACGGCGACGCCACGGACCTCCGGGCCGATCGCGACCACCTCCGCGACTGCCTCGTGCCCGAACGGATACGGCCCCGGCAGCGGGAAGGCGCCGCGCAGCACGGCCGGGTCGATGTCGCAGGTGGCCAGCGCGACCGGCCGCACGAGCGCCTGGCCCGGCCCGCTCAGGACGGGGTCGGGATGTTCCTCCCAGCGCATCGCGCCGGGACCGGTCAGCATCAGACGCTTCATCGTCCGAGTGTCGCTAGAACGTTCTTTCTAGTCAAGGCTTTCACCTCGGATCGTCCTGTTCAGCAGACATTTCCGGAATTCTTCCGGCGGGATCGGCCTCCGGCGTAGCCCTGCTGCCCGCCGCTGACTCATCGCCGCCGATGCCGGCCGCCGCGAAGGTGGCCCGGATCAACCGCTCCATGGACTTCGCCACGGTGCGCAGCGGCGCGTCCGTCTGCCGGATCCTGGCCAGGATGGTGGCGCCCTCGTAGGCGGCGACCACGGTGGTGGCCAGTTCGGCCGCGTCCTCCCCGCCGAGCCCGAGTTCGGCGAGCAGCCCGGCGAACGCCTGCTCCATCGTGTCGAAGGCGCTCACGCAGGCCGAGCGCACCGCCTCGACGTCGCTGCCGCCGTCCAGCGCGGGTGTCCCGATCGGGCATCCGTCGGTCCACTGCGAGTCCGCGAGTTTGCCCACCATGAATTCGAACAGCGTGGCCATGGTGGCGAACACGTCGGTCGGCGCCTGCCGGATCATCCGGCCGGTCAGCACACCGGTGCCGGTGATCGCCGCGACGGCGATCTCCTCCTTGCCGCCCGGAAAGTGGTGATAGATCGAGCCGTACGGCAGTTCGGCCGCCTCACTCAACGCCTTCAGACCGAACCCGTGATACCCGTGCCGCGCCAGCAGCCCGGACGCGGCCACCTCGATCCGCCGCCTGGACTCCGAAACCATCTGTCGATTGTGCCCCGCGAGCGGGGCCTATAGCTGCCTTACAACTGCACCATGTTCATCGAGAATCGCAATCGATGGTGTGCCGTCCATCGCCACGCGCAGTTGCATTCGCGGCCGCCCCTGCGGATCGCACAATGTAAGCCCCGTTCCGTTCTCGGTGTCGACGAACAACCTCAGACCCATGGTGTGACGTGCTTCTTCGAGCGGCGTGTTCGGATCTCCTATGTGCTTCATGGTCAGCGCAGCGCCGGCAGGCTCGGCTTCCCAATTGGCTCCCAGATGAATGGCATCCCCGTTGGGATAGTCCAACGAGATCTGCGCACCGACGCTAGAGGCGGCGATCCCACCCTTCTCGTCGCCGTTCTCGTCGTTGAACAGCAGATACGAAGCATCCGGTCCTTGCCGCATCTGCGCGGGATATGTCGTCGCTCTGAGGATGATGGGGGGCTTGGTCGTCGCCATCAGAAATCGCTGCTTGCCGCGATTGTCGACCACCGTGAACGAGCCTTCGGCGGTCGACGCGGCGTCGTCTGTGTCGACTGCTGCCGCCGCGGCTACCCCGATTCCGATGCCTGCGGCAGCCGCCGCGGATCCCATCACGACTGAACGCCGACTGACTGTAAGCTTCTCGGGCTTCTCATCTGTCACAGTCCGATCATATTTACCGGATGCCTACCGACTTCCTCTACTGATGGACTTGTCGAAACCACCTGCGCCACCGAGAACCAGTCTTGCGACACAGCCAAGCCGCACAACAACCGGGTAAGCCTATCCGCTGACGGATGATTCCCCGTGCCGCTCCCGTCTTTCCGAGCGTGGCAACAGCCAGGACTGCAGCGTCCAGACGGTGACGAGCGGTAGATGGTCACTGCAGGCCTCTCTAAGGGACACGCCATCCATGGAGCGACCGCTGGCCTCCCCCGCGCCTCCGCGCGCGAGAGCCCGACGACTCGCACAGCCGCCTCAGTATGGCGCCACCGCAAGTGATGGAACCGAACGCAGCCCCGCTGCGTCGATATAAGTGAACAGCGAAGTCTCGGATCGGAGATAGGCGGATGACCGGTACCCCGGCAGGCCCACATCGATGCTCTGGCGAGGGAAGGGCAGGCCGATGCCACCTACCTTGCCCTCCGAACCGCCGACGCCGGACTGCGACACGCCGCCTAACACCGCAGGTCGATACCGACCACGACCTCGGGATCGCGCCCGTCCGGCACGTGATAACGCTCTGATCCTCCTCGCCTCAAGTGACCCAAATGAGGAAAGCAGAGCAAAAATACATGAGAACAGGCTCCGCTCGCCAAATCAATGCTTACACCGCAGCGCGGAGTCGACAGCCGCTGATCCAGCGCTTAGTCCACTTCCACTCGAGTCCATGACCGCTGACCAGCCGACAGAAGGCTTACCGACTCAACGAGGTCAACGCAGACACTGAGCCCGAACCCTAAACGACATGAAACTAAGAAACAACGCAAGCCGATCCTGGGGGGACCAATGAAGCCCATCAAGAGTAAAACAGATTCCGCTGAAACGATAGTGTTAGCGCACCCGAGTCTGGGCAGATATCTCGATGGATCCGAGCCTGGACTACGCGTCTATCTTACCGATTCATTTCGCGTTGAATACATCGACTATATCGGCCTCACCACCGCAGATGCAATCCGGAATTACCCAGTACTGCTTCCTGTCAACACTGAGCATCAAGCCGACCAGCTGCAATCGGTACGAGCGCAGCATCCGATGGCACTCCTGATCGCAATCACCAATGACGTCACGGGGCACCCCACGTATTATGCGATACGTTCGGGTGCCACCTTTGTGGTCAACCTCGCGATACCCAACGAGTATCAGTCAGCGCTCGTCCAATCACAGCTGTACAGCCACACCCGGGATGCGGTCACGCACGAGACCTCTGCTCAGTCCAAAGGCACAGCCACTGGTGACGACGCTCACAAAGTGGTGAACCTGCACACCTGCATAGCCAGCACCCAACAAAAAAGCACAGCGAACGGCGAAACCGAAGACTTCGCCCACATTATAGGAACCGAGACTTCTGCACTCGGACGATCCGAGCTCGAACTGATAAGCATGCTCCGGACACCGATGACCATTGCCGAGATCGCTCGCCAGAACTATATGTCTGAAAGGTCGATGTACCGACGCATTCGCAAGATCTACCAGATTCTCGGGATCGCGGGCCGCGTAGAACTTCTTCATCCGGCAGTTGCGACCGATCCGCTCGCGCAAGCTCCAACGCTGCAAACACGGCGGATACCACCCAGACGCCGCAGCCCATCAGAGATAGCGGGCGCACGTGGTGAACCATGACACCGCCGACCCACCACAGACGCACCTGTTGAGTCGACTTCGAAACCAGGGCTATTGCTACAACACTCGCAGTATGCGGTAGCCACATCCGGCGCAGAGACATATACTACATCTCACGAGACGTTCCTTTTATCTCAACGTGATCGGAGGAGGCAAAAGACTCACCCTACCGAATCCTTCTACCTCAATCAGAAAGGAACACGTGATGGCAACACTCGAACCCACACCTCGGTACAACCGTGTAATTTCCTCCGCAGCCAAGATCGCAAACGATATGGGCCACGATCATCTCGGTGTTGAACATCTTTTCCTGGCGATCATCCGTGAGGGAAATTCTCTACCAGTGCAAGTGCTCAGCGAACAGTTGGAGCTGAACAGCCTAGACCAGAAGGTCTTGGATCAGATGCGAGCCTCTTACACATGAGAGTTCGCTCAGACGGCGGGACCTACCACATCATCATCCTTGATGCGGTAGGTCCCGCCGTCTCTGTTGTACAATCAAGTGGACCGCGGAAGTCAGTCTAGCTGAATCCAGTGGAAGTACCCGCCCTCGAATGAACACTCCCAGATCGTACCATCAGAACCCACTGTGGTTTGACCATCGTTCCGCTGGTTACAGGGCGTCTTCGGCGGTCCCGGGTTCCTCAAATGCCTTGAGACGTCGGGGGTAACCGCAGCAGTCGCAGGACCCGCATTCGCCGTAGCGGCTCCCACGACTCCAATCGATCCCAATACAGCCAGCATCGCGATTACAGAAGGAATAAGTTTGCTTTTAATCACTTGCATTTCTCCAAAACATCAGCTTGCAAGACGTATCCGCATGCCATAGACGAGTATTCACAATATTCTAAATTCGGTTAATATATGCGCTTGCTAATCAATTCCGTGTCACCCCCCTTCTCGTCGGATACAAGTACAGTGGCGGTAGTTAATGTAGAGGTTTGAAGCTCGTACATTTTTCGATAAATCCCACCCGTATATCGCATAAGTTCGTCATGAGTACCCATTTCCGCAATGCGCCCATTGTCCATAACCACAATCCGGTCCGCCCGGCGTGCATTAAGTATCCTATGTGTGACGAACACTACCGTGGTGATGAGACGCGAATTCTTCTTATCAGTCAAGTATCCGAGCACACGATCTTCGGTACGCGGATCGAGGGCAGACGTCGCTTCATCAGCGATCAGTAAAGACCCACACCGCAGCAACGCTCTGGCGATCGCCAGTCGTTGCCACTGGCCCGCGGATAGATCCCGGCCACCTACGAACCGTGCGGACAACAAAGCGTTCAATTTCGAGGGCAATTCATCGATCACAGCATCGGCGCCTGAGACCCACAGAGCCTCATCCCAGTCCATCGTGTCGACCAACAGCGCAGGGTCTCGCCCAATAGAAATGTTGTTACCAGCTGTGGTCGGCCAGTGCACTGGATTTTGGGCGACAAAGGAAACCTGTTGCCGAACGTCTTGCTCGCGAACGGTCGAGATATCGATTCCGTCCCAAAGCACCGTTCCCGTCGATGGAGGGTACAACCCTGCAAGTAGCTTGACCAATGTGGATTTTCCAGATCCATTGCTACCGACGACCGCAATCACCTCACCCTCATGAATCCTCAGCTCGATCTCCGACAGCGACTGCTTCTCGCCGCCCGGATAACTGAACCCGACCCCACGAAGCTCGACGACCTTTGGACCTACGCTCTCTAGTGAAACGGTCGCCCCAGGGCGGCAACGGTGCTTTGCCGTATTCAGCAATTCCCCATAGAGTTCGATTCCCAACCCTAACTCAAGGAACTGATATACCGTGCCGGCCGCCGCGGTGACGGAGTTAATCGACATACGCATTGCGACGGCCGCTGCTCCAGCCGTGGCTATGTCTATCCGCGAAAAATATACGAGTGTAAAAATCAAGCCGAAGGCGCACCCAGCCGACACGCCCGCCATGATTCGACCAAGCATCTGGATCCGCGCGCGACGAACTATAGATTCGATTTCTCGCCTTCGTAGCTGCGTAGACACTACACGCAATTCTTCCAGCAACCTCGAACGCAGCGTAAATACAGTCCTCTCAAGGGAGAATTCCCGGTCAGTGGAAATATCGCCGAGAATCGACTTTTTCAGGTGATCCGAGACGGATTCGAGAACGTACGAATTACTCACACGACTACTTCTAGCTGCGGCCCATGCCGAAGGAATACACACGAGAATGATTCCGAGCGCCATTGTGGGGTGAAAAAATGAGGAGGTTGCGATCGATACACCCACCGTTACCAACGACGACACTGTGCCGAGCAGTGGCGCCACACCATTTGCAAGTGCCCGGACCCCGAGTTGACCTCCTTGCGTCGCAAGTTCGCGAAAACTCGCGTCCTCGAAAGAAATAAGGTCTATGCGGGAAAGTGTACGTGCAATCTGGTTTTCCGCCGCATGGGTTATGTGCGGACGTAAACACGCCTCGACTACCTTATGCATGCTTTCGACAGCGGCACGGGCCGCATAGATCGCGACTACCATCGCGATTTCGTCGGCCGAATCGACCAAGCGGTCTGGTGTGATAGCTGATGTCATCACGACGCCCAGGGCATCGGCAGTGGCCAGCAGTCCTAAAGCCGTAAGACACCCCCCAATAACACTGATCACGGCAGCCGCTGCCATCAACCACCGTGCGCTTCGCCACCCTGCGGCGATCGTCGCACCGATCAATTTTGGCAGCTTCCGCAGGTTCTCCATCGCACCTGCGTCGGCGACCATACGTCGCTCTTTGACCCAATCTGGTTCGGCCAGGTGATCGAGTGCTACCAGTAAACGAGCATTCCGGCTCGACACCTCACTGGCCACTTGAGCAAATTTCATAATGATATCTTTGTAGTTGCACGGCGCGATTATTAGCTTGAGAGAACGCGCCATAGCAGGCGCCGGGGGACTTGGAATCACAACGGCGCACTGCTACAGCTGCTCATCGATTACAGATCAGTCCCATCCACACTTGTTATGACTCAGGGCACTGACACCACCACAGCGAGACCAGCTAATCGAGCTCGTAATCGTTTGATACTCGCCACCGGTCTGAGCAGTGACTTTCTGCAGAGCAAGCACATCGAGTTGCGACATTTCCATTCCTTCTATTTCGTTGGTTTCCAAACCTCGCAGGGCGAGGCTCATGACGCGTTCGGCGTCACGTCTACAGCGTGCGAAGCATCCCGTAATGACCCTGCGCAACCATATTTGTGGCATGAACTATCCCACTCACACCGGTTGCTAGATCCGTCGTTATCCGAATATTTTCGTCACCCGGCACGGCCCACATACCGAAGGAGGTGGGAACGGCAAAGCCTCGTACGGTACCTTCCAGATCGGATAATGGCTTGCAATCCTTACCGGCGAATTTTCGCAATCCGTTGGCGCCATAGAACAATCCGGCATATCCGTTGAAAAGGCCGCAACCGGTAGACATAGACGGCGAACTGGCACGTATCAAATCATCGACAACTGTGACGATCGCCGGATCTATCATCCTGCTGTCTAGATCGTGCAGTACGACACCGAAGCCGGCGGATCCGGTAGCCAAGTACGGAAGCAGGCGGCCATCATCCCTATACTGCAGGCCTCCTCGTGGGTCGACCTCGTAGTTATCTAGTTCCGCCAGAAGCGCTCGATTCAAGGCATCCATGTACAGGTTATTTCCGTACCTCTTGTATGCCTCTGCAAATAGCCAACCCAAACCGAGATCACCGTACATGAGTCCCGACGACTGTTGTACGAATCTGTTGGTTCTCACACCAAGCTTCGCTTTAAACGGTCTACGCGAGGCCAGATATCTGTGAGCAATGGCGGAGATATTGTTCTCGATATTGTCGGAGATATGTTTGACCAGCTTCGGGTACGATTCTATCTTCAGCGCAGTTAGGAAAATGCCGGCAAGCCCATCAAACATGCGCAGACTCTTCGTCCGTCCGACTATGTCGCCGTCTCTCAGCAGTGCCCCAGCCTCTTTTGCAGCACCTACCGTCAGCAAAGCATAAACTGACCCGCATAACCCGTCGAACAGTCCGGTACGATGTGTTTTGCTGGCTTCCTCGATCAGTGATCGAATGACTACCTCTTCGTCTGCGCAATCGGGATAGGCCATTACTTGCCCCGCAAATCCCAGCCCGAGACCGCTTAGGTCGTCCTCGAACGCCTCGTAGTGCACCGGCAGATGGCCGAAACGCTTGCGTGCAGTAGCCGTTATTTTCGGCAGATCCTTTTTTATTCTCAAAAGAAAATCGCTAGGTGGAGGCTGGTTGGTGTTGCCGCCGTACTGCTCCATAGCTCGCAGCATCTCCTGCTGAAGGGAGACAAGCCTAAGCACCGGCGTCGGAACAGAGCCCCCATTTAATTTCAGTCGCTCAAGCAATGCCGGCACAGTCCAGTTATACCGTGACACGGTGATATCTTCGTGCTCGACACGACCGGTTAGTAGATCCGTCACTATAGTCACAATAGCGAAGCGGTCTAAATCACGCGGACTTATTTCTGTCGGTGCCGTGTATCCAGGCGCATTGATGCCGCGGGTCATACTTCCCGATAGTGGCATTGCGGTTTCAAAATCGACTAGCCCAATTTTCATCGTGTCCGGGTCTATCAATATGTTTTGCGGATGAATATCACCGTGGACAAAACCGGCCGCAGATAAAGCCGACACTGCTTCGACTAGTCTGCCGACAATATGCGCACAACTCGCTGCATATCTTTCCCATGCTTGGCAACTATCATCATATACCGGTATATTGCTAGCCATCCACAGCTGTAGCGTAATACCGGCATGCTTGCTGGCTGCCATGAAGTAGTGATCGGATAGATCTCCTTCCCAAAGCAGGAGAGGGCTGGCACCCGCTCCGCCGAGTTCGCGTAACACTCGTGCTTCGCCAGAAACTCGATCGTATCCGTCGGCGCCGTCGATCGTATATCCCGCGTAACGGCGGCCCTCTTTTATCAATATCTCCCGGCCCGTTTGGAGACATTCGGCAAGATATATTCCACCGGCGTTTGAATGCTTCTTTGCAGATTTTATCGCGAAGGGAACATCGTGCACTAGTCTACGTTCGATAGCAGGTCGCAGAAACTCGGGTACATCGACCCATTCCGGGCATGTAAACCACGGCTCGCGGATGTCCTCCTCCAACGTCCCGTCCGGACGTCGAATGCAATACGTATCGCCGTGCTTCACTTCTTTGAAAGCTCCATACCGAACGAATACCGGCCCGTTCTTCCACCGTACGTCCGTTAGTATGTTTGGACCAGGGAATCTCTCCAGCGCTTCCTCAAGTCGATCTAACGTCTGCTGGAGCAACTCGGGTGGTGGATAGATAGTAACAAGTTTACCTGCGGACGTCCGGGCGGCATTCTTAGAATTGGCCATCCGATACATAGCAAGAGACGAGACGTGTTTGAAAGGCAGTGCAAGTTCGCCACATATCCTTGCTGCTTCTCGAACTACCTCCTGCTCAGTTCCGAGCGCGGAACTCAAGTGGATCTTCCAACCCTGAATATCTACTTCGAAGCCGGCTTTCGGAATCAAATGGGTCCAGTAACCATCACTGTCAACGAAGTACTCCGGGAGTTCGACCGCCAACGACACCGATTCCGAATAGCTTTGGGGCGCAGACTTCGTGAAGAACTCACGATCGTGAATACAGTACTGTTCAAACCTCAAGGCTCCCCCTAGCATATGCCACGGCTTCTCACTGCGGCGTGATCAGATTTTCACCTACCGACTCAGATTGTCAATCTGCTTCAACTGCCATCTATACGACCGACTTGAGTGCGGCGTCGATTCGAGAAGCCGACAGACTGTCACCCGACTGCCAAAAGAATGACATAGTGTTGCAAGTTGGGTATCGGTACCCCTTATGGTCCTGTCAGATCGAGCAGAATTGCGAGAGTACCGAGGAGCGAATAGTGATGAAGAACCTGCCTCTGCTGGCAGTCGTGTCAGCGTGGCTCGTCATGCTTGCATCCGTGTCGGCTGTCGGCACTGACGAGAAGGGAGTCACTGTTGCTATGTGCCGCGCGGGGGGCGGCGATATTATAGCGGGAGCGGTGGGCACTCCTGGATATTGTCTGGGTGGTACACACGACGGTAAGCAGATTTTCAGCCGAGTTCTCAGTGGCGCAACCTAGGGACATGGCCTCGGTGTCGAGGGCAATGGCCAAGGCATTGTCGCGCTCAACAGTGCCCGGCCGAGGCGGGCTGCCAGCCGACCCGCGCTACGACGTGCTGGGCGTCAGGTGAGCGATACACAATGCGTTTTCGCAACGAAAAGTGTGGACGCCGATTGGCTTGGGGTCGCAGATGTGGGGTTGATCTGCGGGGCTGGTATGAAGCGGCAAGGTCTCAGTCAGCTGATTCGACCAAGATCAAAGTTGACGTAGCCGATCTCGTGAACGCCTAGGGGCCGTCAACACGCCGCCGGTGTCGTCCGCAATGGCGCCGGTAAGGCCGAGTAGCCGGGTGGCGCGAGTTGCTGTGAAGCTGCCGATCTCGGTCTGGACTGCTCACGCGGTGGCGGGACCCCCGAGCTGCATCTGGCGTGCGAGCAGTGATTTGGCATCTTGGCGATGCTCATCACAGCTGGTCAGGCAGGTGACCGCCCGAAATTTGCGTCGCTGCTCTACGCGATCGAGGTGGCCAAGGCCGTTGGCGGGCGGGCACGGGTGCGGCTGGCCCCGGTACTACCCCACAAGGTGACTCCAGCCGTGCCAACCGAGACTGGCTGCGCAGGATAAAGCCTCGATTGCGGTCGCGGCCGACCATGCCGCACACTGCCGGTATTGCTGTGGCGCAGGTGGCAGCCCGACAGCGTTCGACCAGTGCTCTGTCGCGACCGCAACGCAGTCGAACGGGGCATCTCCAGCTCAAACAGCATCGGGACTGTCGCCACGAGTACGCAGACTCGCCGGCCGCTACCTCGCCGCCATCCATGCGCCACAAACATCCATCCGATGACTACGTCACCAGTGACGGCAGGCCGAATGGCCCGCCCTCATTCCTCCGAAAATGCCTTCAGCGAATTACGGGCCGGACGGACCTGACAGATCCCAACTAGGCGCAGCTAGAGCCGCTGTGACCTCTTTCGATTTGGTTCGGCGGCCCGCGGTCGGAGCAGGGCGCTAGCTCATCGACGGATGGGATGTGGCGCCTTCGCGCAGGCAGACCTGGCGTGACATATCGCCCAGCCCTGGCAGCCGATCCTTGCTGCTCCGGCGTGGGGGCTTCTGCCAAGTCAGGGCGTGGCCCCAGAACAGCGGCGTACTCTCGGGCTGCCAATGAGACAGGTGGCCGGAACGCGAGCACCGCGAACGATCTGAATTCCAGCAAGGTCGGCCATGCCGCGCACTGCCACAACCGCAGCAGGTTCGCCAACCCATCCGATTTAGCGGTCGGGTTCCAGCACCGCTACAACGCCGACTCGGCCGCTCCACTGGCGCCTTCACCCGCGAGGCCTCGACCAACACCAGTACCGACGTTGCCGCCCCCGACCCATATACACCCCGCGTACCACCACAGGATGCCCCGGACGAGCATTGGTACTACCCACTAGGCTTCGTTGCGTGGCGGTACTGGAGGGCGCGCGGCGCAGGACACTGGCGTTCGGGCGCCGGGCACTCGGACTCGATGTGCCCGCGGCCGACCACACGATCGCGGTGCTGCACCGCGACGAGTCGGAGGTGCCCGGTCTCGACCGCAAGGAACTCGCGCAGCTGGACCGGATCCGCCTGATGGGCGCCACCGGCACCGTGCTGATGGCGATCAGCGCGCTCGGCATCGGCGCGCAGCCCGTGCACCAGAACCCGACCTCGGGCGTCCGCGTGCTCGGCATCTTCGCCCGCGCCCACACCGGCTCGCTGGCGATGTGCATGACCGGCACCGTGGTGGTGGTGCTGGCCTGGCTGCTGCTGGGCCGGTTCGCGGTCGGCGGCATCGGCGGCTCCCCCGTGCACCGGCTGACCCGCTCGCAGCTGGATCGCACCCTGCTGTTGTGGATCATCCCGCTCAGCGTCGCTCCCCCGCTGTTCAGCAACGACGTCTATTCCTATCTGGCGCAGAGCGAGATCGCCGCGCGCGGCATCGACCCCTACGAAGAAGGCCCCGTCGCGGGCCTCGGGATCGACAACGTTCTCACCAACAACGTTCCGACCATCTGGCGCGACACGCCAGCGCCCTACGGTCCGCTGTTCCTCTGGATCGGGCGCGGCATCGCCGAGATCACCGGCGACAACATCATCGCGGGCGTGTGGGTGCACCGCATCCTCGCCCTCGGCGGCGTCGCGCTGATCGTGTGGGCGCTGCCCCGGCTGTCGGCGCGCTGCGGCGTCGCGGCGGTGAGCGCGCTGTGGCTCGGCGCGGCCAATCCGCTGGTGCTGTTCCACCTGGTCGGCGGCGTGCACAACGACGCGCTGATGCTCGGCCTGATGCTGGCGGGCATGGAGTTCTGCCTGCGCGCCATCGAGGACACCCACCCGTTCGACGGCCGCGCCTACGCGTGGCTGATCAGCGGGGCGATCATCATCACGCTGTCGTCGTCGATCAAGTTCACCTCGATCATCGTGCTCGGGTTCGTCGGGATGGCGCTGGCGCGGCGCTGGGGCGCTTCGCTGCGCACGGTCGCCGTCGCGGCCGCCATGCTCGGTGCGATCGCCATCGGCACAACGCTTTTCATCAGTTCGGTGAGCGGGCTCGGCTTCGGCTGGATCTACACGCTGAACACCGCGAACGCGGTGCGCAGCTGGATGTCGCTGCCCACCGCGCTCGGCATCATCACCGGATTCGGCGGTGTGCTGCTCGGACTGGGCGATCACACCACCGCGCTGCTGAGCATCACCCGGCCGATCGCGGCGGTGGTAGCGGGCTTCTTCACCGTCCGGATGCTGGTGGCCACCGGCACCGGGCGGCTGCATCCGGTCGGTGCGCTGGGCGTCGCGCTGGGCGCGATCGTGCTGCTGTTCCCGGTGGTGCAGCCCTGGTATCTGCTGTGGGCGATCGTGCCGATGGCGGCTTGGGCGACCCGGCCGGTGTTCCGCGTTCCGGCGGTGGCGTTCTCGGCGATCGTGAGCGTCATCCTGATGCCGCGCGGCGCCAATCTGGAGGTGTTCCAGATCGTGGGCGCCGCGATCGCCACCGTGATCGTCGGGGTGCTGTTCATCGTGATCACGCGCAACTCGCTGCCCTGGCGGGGGCAGACGGGGGTGTCGGCTCCGTCACAGGCGCCGACCTCCTACGGTGTGACATCGTGACCGAGCGTGGCGAGGGAGCCATCTACACCGCATCACCGGGTTCGCCGAAACCGAGCGTGGGCGAGGCCGAGTCGTGACCACCTCGTCCGGACCGGCCGTCAGCGTCGACGGCGTCGTCAAGCGGTACGGCGAGACCACCGCCGTGGACGGCCTCACGTTCGAGGTCGAACCGGCGCGGGTGCTCGCGCTGCTCGGCCCGAACGGCGCGGGCAAGACCACGACCGTTGAGATGTGCGAGGGATTCGCCGCCCCGGACGCGGGCACGGTGCGCGTGCTCGGCTTGGACCCGATCGCCGATTCCGAACGGCTGCGTCCGCGCATCGGCGTCATGCTCCAAGGCGGTGGCGCGTATCCCGGTGCGCGAGCGGGGGAAATGCTCGATTTGGTGGCCGCCTACTCCGCGGACCCGCTCGACCCCGACTGGCTGCTGCGCACCCTCGGCCTCCAGGACAACCGCCGCACCCCCTACCGCCGTCTGTCCGGCGGCCAGCAGCAGCGGCTCGCGCTGGCCTGCGCGCTGGTGGGCAAGCCGGAGATCGTGTTCCTGGACGAACCCACAGCGGGCCTGGACGCCCAGGCGCGGCTGATCGTCTGGGAGCTGATCGACGCCCTGCGCCGCGACGGCGTGACCGTGGTGCTGACCACGCACATGATGGACGAGGCCGAGCAGCTCGCCGACCAGCTGGTCATCATCGACCACGGCCGGATCGTCGCCTCCGGCACCCCGGCCGAGGTGACCGCGCACGGAGCGGCCGGGCAGCTGCGGTTCTGCGCACCGCCCAGACTGGACCTGGAACTTCTGGCGAACGCTTTGCCGGAAGGGTTCGCGCCCCGGGAGACCACCCCGGGCACCTACCTGGTGGAGGGCGAGATCAATCCGCAAGTGCTCGCCACCGTCACCGCGTGGTGCGCGCGAATGAACGTGCTGGCCACCGACATCCGGATCGACCAGCGCCGCCTCGAAGACGTCTTCCTGGAACTGACCGGACGGGACCTGCGCGGATGAGCGAGCACGACCGGACCGCCAACCGATTCGCGCCGGGCACCTTCGCGCCCGGCCCCCGCCCGAGCGGGCGCGCCGCGATGCTGCTCGCGCAGACCAGGCTCGAGCTGATCCTGTTGCTGCGCAACGGCGAACAACTCCTGCTGACCATGTTCATCCCGATCACCCTGCTGGTCGGGCTGAGCCTGCTGCCCTTCGGCGACCTCGGCACGCACCGGGTGGACAAGATCGTTCCCGCGGTGATGATGGTGGCCGTCATGTCCACCGCGTTCACCGGTCAGGCCATCGCGGTCGGCTTCGACCGGCGCTACGGCGCGCTCAAGCGGCTCGGCGCCACGGCGTTGCCGCGCTGGGGCGTGATCGCGGGCAAGAGCGCCGCCGTGCTCATCGTGGTCGTGCTGCAAGCCGTCCTGCTCGGGCTGATCGGCTTCGCGCTGGGCTGGCGGCCGGAGCCGGCCGGGTTGCTGCTGGGCGCGGCGGTGATCGCGCTGGGCACCGCGACCTTCGCGGCCATGGGCCTGTTGCTGGGCGGCACCCTCAAGGCCGAGGTGGTGCTGGCGCTGGCGAACATCCTGTGGTTCGTCATGCTCGGCGTGGCCAGCATCGTCTTCGCCGCCGACGACCTGCCCGCCGTGGTGAGCGTGCTCGCCCGGCTGGTGCCTTCGGGCGCGCTGGCGGAAGCCTTGGAGAACGCGATGCACACCGAGGTCGACTGGTTCGGCATCGCCGTGCTGGCCGTGTGGGGCGTGGTCTCCGGCGTCGCGGCCACCCGCCTGTTCCGCTTCCACTGACTTCCGGACGCGGCGAGGTCGCCGGCAGCGCGGCGGCACGAGCGGCACCTCCAGCACGGCGGGCGGGCAGACTCAACGACGAAATGTAGTAGACCGGATGCCGGGGCCGGATCGGGCCCAGCTACCATTCTCGACGTGCTATATCGCGCGTTCCTGCGACTCGTCGACAAGCTGCCGCTGCCCTCTCTGCGGGCCCAGCGCTTGATCGCGCTCGCGGTCATCCTGTCCCAGGCGGGCATCTCGGTGACCGGCGCGGTCGTGCGGGTCACCGCGTCCGGCCTGGGGTGCCCCACCTGGCCGCAGTGCTTCCCCGGCAGCTTCACCCCGGTCGCGGTGTCGGAGGTTCCGGCGATCCATCAGGCGGTCGAGTTCTCCAACCGGCTGCTCACCTTCGTGGTGACGCTGTGCGCGGCGGCGATCGTGCTGGCGGTCACCCGGGCGCGCCGCCGCCGCGAGGTGCTGGTGTACGCGTGGCTGATGCCCGGCGGCACGGTCGTGCAGGCGATCATCGGCGGCATCACGGTGCGCACCGGGCTGCTGTGGTGGACCGTCGCGACGCACCTGCTCGCGTCCATGGTGATGGTCTGGCTCGCGGTGGTGCTGTACGCGAAGATCGGCGAACCCGACGACGGGATCGACGTCGCGCGAGCGCCCGCTCCGCTGCGCGGGCTCACCGCGCTCGCCGCCGTGGTGCTCGGCGCGGTCCTGATCGCGGGCACCCTGGTGACCGCCGCGGGTCCGCACGCGGGCGACAAGAGCATCGAGCGGCCGGTGGAGCGGTTGCAGGTCGAGATCGTCACCCTGGTGCATCTGCACTCGCAGTTGCTGGTCGGGTATCTCGCGTTGCTGGTCGGGTTGGCTTTCGGCCTGTTCGCGGTCGGTATCACGCCCGCTGTGCGCATCCGGCTGTTCGTGCTGCTCGGGGTGGTGTGCGCCCAGGGGCTGGTCGGCGTGGTCCAGTACTTCACCGATGTCCCCGCCGCGCTGGTCGTCGTGCACGTGGGTGGGGCCGCCGCGTGCACCGCCGCCACCGCCGCGCTGTGGGCTTCGCTGCGCACCCGGGAGCGCGTCGCGGCCCCGAAGCCGGACCCAGCCGCCCAGGCCGTCTGATCAGGTCGAACGCATCCGGGGTGAGAAACCACCGGTAGGTCGGCGCCCCTCCTCCCGGCTCGCGGCGCCGAGAGCTGCCTGCCTGAGCGAGCGCAACACATTCGACGCGAGAACGGGGCCGTGGGATACAGCACGGCAACCGCCCGACCCCGGGGCTCGCAACGCTGAGAACTTCGGCGCACCCGGCAGCGCCCGCCTGAGCGAGCGAACACGTCGTGCGCAGGAACGGGGCCGGGGCGATACGGCACGGCAAGCGGCCCCACCCCGGGGCTCCCTACGCTGAGAACTTCGGCGCACCCGGCAGCGCCCGCCTGAGCGAGCGAACACGTCGTGCGCAGGAACGAACTGGACACGCCCCGCATGCCGGGATGTGCGGCGCCGAGGGTTCGACGCGCATGGGCCACCCGTCCGCGCGCCAGGGTGTTCTCGCGACGCGGGACGCTGGGCTGCGCTCGGCGGTAGCGTGGGCGGTCGTGCCCGACCAGCGATCCGATGCGCCGCAGCCCTTTCCCGATATCGAGCCGTATGCCCGCGGACTGCTGGACGTCGGGGACGGCCAGCGGATCTACTGGGAGACCAGCGGTAACCCGGACGGTAAACCAGCATTGGTGGTGCACGGCGGGCCGGGCGGCGGCGGACAGCGCGGCTCGCGCAAAATGTTCGACCCGGCGGCCTACCGGATCGTCCTGTTCGATCAACGTGGCTGCGGCGAGAGCCTCCCGCACGCCTCCGACCCCGCGGTCGACCTGACGCGCAACACCACCCATCATCTGATCGCCGACATGGAACGGCTGCGCGAACACCTCGGCATCGACCGCTGGCTGCTCTACGGCGGTTCCTGGGGCGCGACGCTGATCCTCGCCTACGCGCAGCGCTATCCCGAGCGGGTCAGCGAGATCGTGCTGGCCGCGGTCACCATGACCCGGCGAGAGGAGATCGACTGGCTCTACCGCGACCTCGCGCGGCTACTGCCCGAGCAGTGGGAGACCTTCCGCATGGGTGTTCCGCTCGCCGACCGGCACGGCGACCTCGTCGACGCCTATCGACGACTGATGGAAAGCCCCGACGCGGCGACCCGTGCGGCGGCGGCGCGGCGGTGGTGCGCCTGGGAGGACGCGGTGATCGCGCACGAGCAGTCGGGCAGTCCGGGGCAGTACAGCGCCAAACCGGACGCCGCGCGACTGGCGTTCGTCCGGATCTGCGCGCATTACTTCGCCAACGCGGCCTGGCTGGAGGACGGGCAACTGCTGCGCGACGTGCATCGGCTGACGGGCATCCCCGGCGTGCTCGTCCACGGCAGGCTCGACCTGAGCGCACCCCTGTACACCGCCTGGCAGCTGGCCCAGGCGTGGACCGACGCGGAACTCCAGGTCATCGATGATTCCGGCCATACCGGCAACCCGGCCATGGGTGCCGCCATCCGACGCGCGATCGCCCGGTTCGCCCCCTAGCTCCACGAGCGCGGCCGATCAGCGCACCCCCGCCGCCGGTCCCCTGACCACTCGCTGCAGTGCGCGCAGGTCGGCGTCGAGCGTCCGGTACAACCAGTACACGGCGACGAACGCCAGTCCGCCGACGGCACACAGCCCCAGGACCGAATCGCGCACCAGGGGAAGTTCCTCGGGTTCGAGAAGACTGAATCCGGCCAGCACCCCAACCAGCGGCACGGACGCCGTGACCGCGAGATAGATCGTGGTTCTACGGCGCAGCGCGCGAATGTAGCCGAGGTCGTGCGCCGTGGTGCGGCTGTAGCGCAGATAGACCGGAAAGACCGAGCGGACGATGTAGAAGGTCGACAGGAAGAACGTGTAGGCGACGGAGATGACGCCGGCCATGAAAACGGTCATCGCCGCGTGGACCACCAGCCGCGCCGGAAGGTCGGTGAGCCACAGACACAGGATCACCCCGGTCACGGTCGCCGACATGCCGGTCTGAAAGGTGTTGAGCGCGCACATATCGCCCCAGAACAGGGTTCGCGCCCGCACCCGCGCGAGCAGTGCCTCGTCATAGCGTCTGCCCTCGCGCAAGCCGCGCGGCACCGCGAGCAGATCACGGGACATGTAGGCGTAGATGACGATGGACAGCGGCCCCGCGATCAGAACGAAAACGTAGACACCCATGTTGAGCTGCCGATTGGTGGCATCGGACAGGCGCTCCCTGAGCAGCTCTTGAACGTGCACGGCCATATAGATCGTGGCGAGGCTGACCCCGGCCAGCGAGGACAACCAAAGGACGGGGGTGGGCCGGCGCGAAAGTCGTAGCCGCCAGCTGTCGGGCGGCGGATAGACGAGATCGCGGGCCCTCTCCTCGAGACACAAGTCGAGTTGCTGGGCCAACTCCGAACCGGACGCGTAGCGGTCCGCGCGGTCGGGCGACAGGCACGTCAGCAGCACGCGGCGCAGGGCCACGGGGCAATCCGGCGGGAGCTCCGACAGGAACGCCGGCTCGACGGGTCTGCGCCGCAGTTCGATCATGCGGGCCAGTGACGTCTGCGAGTCGCCCGCGGATGTTTCGTCCGCGAAGGGACGGTGGCCGGTGAGCAGTTCCCAGAGCATGACGGCCAGCGCGAAGATATCGCTTCGAGTGTCCAGGTCCGCGGCGGTCGCGGGCAGGTCGGGATGGCAGGCTTCGAGCTGTTCGGGCGACATGTACGCCAGCGATCCGCCGAAGTACGCCAGCGGGCTGGTGCCCTTGACGCGCTTGCTGAAGCTGACGTTGAAGTCGGCCAGCTTCGGACTGCCCTCGGCGCTCAGCAGCACGTTCGCGGGTTTGATGTCGCGATGCAGCACCCCGCGCTCGGACGCGTGCTGCAGCGCGTCCGCGAGCCTGCGGCCGAGCCAGGCGACGGTTTCCGGCCAGGTCAGCGCGGCGATCCTGGCCCGGACGGCGGATTCGGTCGGCCGCACCTCGCCCTTGTCGGCGAGCACCTCGTCGATGGCGTCGAGCAGCAATTGCCCACCGCGCCGCTCCGGCGGCGTCGCGCGCGCCAGGCGCAGCACGTCGAGCAGTGTTCCGCCGGGTAGGTACTGCATATAGAGCAGCTTCAGCTCGCCGTCGGCGATGAGTCGCTGGTCGAAGATGCGCACGATGTATTCGTGGTCCAGCTGGGCGAGCGTCTGCGGCTCGTTGCCGTGATTGTGCGAGATCTTCACCGCGACCAGTCGCTGCATCGATTGCTGGCGCGCGAGATACACCTGGGCGAACGCACCGACGCCGATTCGCATCAGGAGGTCGAAATCGTCCACCTGATCGCCGACGTCGATGGCGTCGAGAGCCACCTGAGCGCTCGGGCGGGCGATCATGGTGCTGCGGTAGTCGCTGGTGAGCCGGTCGAGTTCGGGAGCGGCCGCCGTGGCCGTCGCGGCCAGGCCGGGATCGCTTCCGTGGGCGCCGCGGCGCATCGCGTGGAATTCCTCGTAGACCAGATCGGCCGGAAACGGCCCGTTGCGCAGCTCGGGGAATTCCGCTCGGTAGTCGACCAGCCGCTTGGGGAAGTCGTATCGAATCCAGCGATACTCGAGATCGACTTTGATCAGTTCGATCAGGATCGTGCGCCGCTCGGCTCGCTCACGGGGTAGATACGCGGACAAATCGGGCGGAGACCCGGACGCCCAAGCCTCCGAGAACTCCGCCACGACGGCGGCGAGCGCCGCGCGGGTTCGTTCCGCTGAATCGACCAGATCGATCGGCTCGCGCATCGGTAGCTCGGAATCAGCCGAAACTGATCATGCGGCGGCTGATCACGGCGCTCCCCCACCTCGTCGGTGTGTCACATCAGCTCCTCGACGTCGGTGTTTCCTGTTCAAGGGTATCGCCCCGAGCGGAGCCGATGCTGAATACGAGCGAGATGCGACGGTTGATCCACTTTGCGGAGAATTCGCCATTGCGCTCGGGGACAGCTCAGCCAGCGCTCGACACGGATCGGGGGTGTGGACGTCGGCCGCGCCGCCCGCCGAGCCTGTCCCGCTCGGACGCCCGGCCGTGTCCACACCCCGTCGACCCTCGTCACGGGTCGAGGTACAACCGCTCGTTGGGCAGGCGAGGCAGGCCGGTCGGATCGTCCGGCAGCACCGTGACCGCGTCCTCGTAGTGGCGGGCGCGCCATTCCTGGACGAAGCGCGCGGCCGCGGTCGCGCAAGCCGCGAAATCCAAACGGACATCGTGGAATTGGACCGAGAGGTGGACGTCGTTCTCGTCCGGCCGCGGCGACCGGTGCTCCGGCCCGGTCACCATCGGCGTCCCACGCGGACGCGAATCGCCGCGACGACGACCGAGCCCGAGGGCCGGAAGGTGTCGCGCGGCGGTTCCACCCATACCCGCAAGCCCGGCGACCGGTCGGCGGGCGAGGGCAGCACGATCTGCGCACCGCCGCGCGCGACCGACACGTCCAGCCGGAACAGTTCGGCGAACAAGCTCACTTCGTCGGGCAGGTCCGGCCGAACCAGATAGGTCCAGCGTCTCGAACGCGGATGCGAGATGATCGGCCCGACCGACGACCGCCTGACCTGCATCAGCGCCTTCACCTCCTGGCCGAGACGAGCGGGCATGGTGATCGCGCCGACGCGGCCCGCCGGGACGATGATCCGCCCGAGTTCCGGCTGCACGGCCGCGGGGAGTCCGCACTGCCGGTAGAAACGGCACCGACTGGCCGGAGAGTCGGCCGCTGGATCGCACGCTTCGCTCACCACGCGCTCTCCCCCGCAGCCGACTCGCCAGGGTGCCGGGCACGGAGCGGAACCCCATTCGTCACCATGCGCCGGTCGCAGCGGGGACGCAGGCACCTGATCGCCATCACGCCGAAGCGAACGGCGCGATAAGCGATGAATTTCGCGAAACGGTTGCGACAAAGCCGATTCGCTAGCCATAGCGAAGATCCGGGCTCCAACTCCACGCCGGACGCGCCGCAGGCATGCCCGTACCGGTCAGCGACCGGCCGCACCACGATGTCATCGCCCTCCGGTTCCAACCCGTCGAATCGCGCGCACTCGAATGCCGTTCCCCGCATCACTTCCGCCTTCCCCTGCTCATTCGTTGTGAGCACCCGCCGAGCGACCACAACCGGTGTGTCGCGCACCGACGCGCCGCACGCACGGTGGTGCCCGCGCCCGGCGAGCGCTCGAGAAAGCTTGGCGGGCCGCGAAACTCGCGCTGTCCCGGAGCGGGACAGCGGAAAACGCGTCTAGCATGGGTTCGATCAGCACCCGGCGAGGGAGAGCCGATGAGCGAAAATCCGGGGAAGGACGAAGGCCGGTACATCGGCCGTCAAGTGCGTGTCATCCGCGCGCGCCGGGGCATTTCACAGCAAGTGTTGGCCGACCGCGTCGGCATCAGCCGGGGAGCCATCGCCAAGTACGAGAACGGCGAGCGGCCCATCGACTCCCGGCGGACTCTGCACGCACTCGCCCAGGCACTGGGCGTGGCGGTCGGCGACCTGACCGGAGACCGAGACGACCGATTCGATCCGTCGTCGGCCGGATTCCATGCCGCGGTGCCCGATATCGAGACCGCTCTGTGGACCCATGGCAACACCACGAATGCCGCCGCCCCGCGAAGCCTGGACGAACTCACGGCCGCGACGAGAAGGGCGGCTGAACTGCGGCGTGCGTGTGACTACGCGCGCCTCGGGCCGAGGCTCGCCCCGCTGCTGATCGACTGCTATAGGCATACTCGCGACGCAACCGGCGTCGACCGGGATCGGGCCTGGGACGCGCTGGCTGGAGTCGCCTACCTCACCGCGCAGTCGGCATCGCGCCGCGGGTATCCGGGACTGGCGTGGACGGCGGCGCAGGAGATCGAGCGCGCCACCGAGAACATCGGCGGCACATCCGGTCCGGCGACCGCCGCCTACACCCGCAGCCAGGTACTGCTCTCCCGCCCCGGAACTCTGCCCGCCGCACTCCACGATGCCGAGGCGACGGCCGAGCGGCTGGCACCCGAGGTGCGCTCGGTCGGAGAAGTCGAGACGTACGGCATGCTGCACCTGCAAGCCGCGCTCGTCACCGCCGCGCTCGGCGGCGACCCGGCCGACCACCTGAACGAAGCGGACAAGCAAGTCGCCCGCCTGCGACGAGTCGCGCCGACCCCCGCCCTGCTGCGCAATCCGACTTTCAACGCGTCGAACGTGACTTTGTGGCGAATGGGCGCGGCGATGGAACGCCGCGAACCAGGCCAAGTCCTCGAACTCGCCCCCACTCTCGACCCGGAGACCATCCCCGCCGAAGGCCGCCGAGCCCAGTACTTCGTCGAGATCGGCCGCGCCCACGCCCTGAAGCGCGACTACCGCGCCTCCCTGCACGCCCTCCTGCGCGCCGAACACATCGCTCCGCAACAAGTCCGCGGCATGACCCATGTCCGCGAACTCGTCGGCCACATGATGCGCACCGCCCGCCGCGACCTCACCACCGGTGACCTCGGCCGCCTCGCCAAACGCGTCGGGGCCGTCCCCACCTGACCCTCGTCCCCGCCGCGGGACCTTCGCGACCGTGTCGTCCACAGCCCCTCGCCACTCCTGTTCGTCGGCGACAGCGACCGGAGTTGCGGCCGGCGGGTGAGCGGTGGAGCGGGTATCCCGCGCGTGACACCATGAACCCGTGGACGCCAATGGAAATCCCGTGCTGTACGCCTTGGTGACCGGTTCGCCCGCCGCGCGTGACGTCGGCAAGTTGATCGCGCTGGCCCAGGCGGATGGATGGGTCGCCTGCGTGATCGCCTCGCCCTCCGGCACGCGTTTCATCGACGCCGACGCCGTAGCGGCGCAGACCGGTTATCAGGTGCGCAGCGAGTACAAGCAACCCGGTACGCCGGATGTGCTGCCGCCCGCCGACGGCATCATCGCCGCTCCGCTCACCGGCAATTCGATCGCGAAATGGGCTGCGGGAATCTCCGATACGCTGCTGCTCGGTCTGCTGGTCGAAGGACTCGGCAAGGGTCTGCCGATCGTGGGCGTGCCTTACTCGAATCGGGCGCAGATCAGCTTTCCGGCGATCCAGGAGGGCATGCGAAAGCTGTCGGAGTGGGGCGTCACCATCGTGATCGGCGAAGGTGAGCCGCACGAGCGGGGCACCGGGGAAGCGCGCCTGCCCCACTTCCCTTGGCACACTGCTTGGCAAGCGCTCCTGGAACATCCGCGGCGAAATGGGGCCGCACGTCCCATGCCGAACTGACCGTCGGCCGCGGTGAACGAGGTCAGCGAGCGGAAGCGTTCGGCCCGATCCACTGGTCGAACAGCCGGTCCACCGCGCCGGTAGCGAGCTGGGTCGCCAGATAGGCGTCCACCATCGCCGCCAGGACCGGATCGTTCTTCCGCACCAGCAGCACCTTTCCGAACGAGTCGAACGGCGATTCGGGACGCAGCACTTGCAGATCGGGGTGCTGACGGACGCGGTAGCGGCCCTCGACCGAGTCGGTGACGAACACGTCGGCGCGGCCCTGTTCGAGTTCTCCGAAGATGGTCAGATTGTCGGGCCACAAGGTGAGCTGCGCGGCGGGGAAGTTCTTCCGCGCGAATTCCTCGTTCGTCCCTCCGCGATTGGCGATCACGCGAACATCGGGACGGTTGATCTCCGCGATGGTCGAGTACGCAGCGCCGTCCGCGCGGTGGGTGACCGGGGCCTTGCCGTCGGTCCCGTAGGTGATCGAGAAGTCCGCGAACGCTCGGCGCGACGGCAGGTCGGAGATGCCACCGACCGCGAGATCGCAGTTCCGCTCGGCGAAATCGGTCTTCAGCGTCGCCCAGGTCACGGGCACGAATTCGATCGGACGGCCGAGCAGGGCGGCGAACCCCTGCGCGAGGTCGACGTCCACGCCGCGATGGCCGCCCGCGTCGTCCCTGATCGAGTACGGCGGATAGTCCCCGGGCGTGCAGGCGCGCAGCGCGATCGGGACCTCCTCCGGTTGCGCGGCCGCCGGGATCGCCGCCGCGACGAGAACCGCGCACGCGGCGACCAGCACCGCGACGATGCGTCCGGGCGACGTCACTCGGCTACGCACCGATCACTTCTCGTTGCGCGCCTTGGGAAAACGAGCCTGCTTGGCGACCCAGCCCGCCATCTTGGCCCAGTGGCCCTTGCGCGGGGTGACGATCGAGGTGAGTTCGCGATCCCACTCGTCCGCCTCGGTGAGGCCGTCGACGGTCTCGATCAACGTCTTGGCGGTGTCCAGGTCCGCGACGACCTGGTCGCCCAGGACGCCGTCGGCGCCGACCAGGGTGACGCGAACCCCGGCGCGACCGATCGGCTGGAGCACGGCCGTGGCGGATTTGCCGTGGTCGGCGACGAATCCCCGAACGGACTCCACGAGGGCGCCCGACAGCTTCACCGGGGCCGTGGCGGTTTCGGTACTCATGGCAGGCAGTTTACCGACCGGTAGGCACCACGCCCGCGGCTCGGGTGTAGAACTGAGTTCATGCGCGCCATTCAGGTTTCCGAGCACGGTGGTCCCGAGGTCCTGAAGTACGTGGAGACGCCCGATCCACAGGTGGGGCCGGACCAGCTGCTGGTGGACACCCAGGCGATCGGCGTCAACTTCATCGACACCTATATCCGCACCGGGCGCTACCCCCAGGACGTCCCGTACATCCCGGGCGCGGAGGGCACCGGCGTGGTCGCCGAAGTCGGCGCGAACGTCACCGAGTTCGCGGTCGGCGACCGGGTCGCCTGGGCCGCCGGACCGGGCAGCTACGCGCAGAAGGTCGTGATCCCGGCCGCCGTCGCCATCGCGGTACCGGACGGTGTCGACCCGCCGGTCGCCGCCTCCGCGCTGTTGCAGGGTATGACGGCGCACTATCTCATCGAGTCGATCCACCGGCCCGAGCCCGGGGAATCGGTGCTCGTGCACGCGGGCGCGGGGGGTGTCGGGCTGATCCTCACCCAACTGCTCGCCGCGCGCGGCGTGCGGGTGATCACGACGGTGTCCTCCGACGAGAAGGAGACGCTGTCGCGAGCGGCGGGGGCCGCCGAGGTGCTGCGCTACGGCGACGGGCTGGCCGATCAGGTGCGCGAGTGCACCGACGGCGTCGGCGTGGCGGCGGTCTACGACGGCGTCGGCGCGGCGACCTTCGAGGCGAGCCTGGCGGCGTTGCGCGTGCGCGGCACGCTCGCCCTGTTCGGCGGCGCGAGCGGTCCGGTACCGCCGTTCGACCTGCAACGGCTCAGCACCGCCGGATCGCTGTTCGTCACCCGGCCCACCTTGGCGCACTACACCCGCGACCGCGCCGAACTCACCTGGCGGGCGGGCGACATCCTCGACGCCATCGCCAAGGGCACGCTCAACATCCGGATCGGCGCCACCTACCCGCTCGCCGACGCCGAGCGGGCCCACCGGGACCTGGAAGGCCGCAAGACCACCGGTTCCATCGTCCTGCTGCCCTGAGCCGACGACAGGGGTCCATCGGGTCGCCCACCGGCTCGTCAGCACCGGGGTTCTCGTCCGACCGGACGGCTGTATCGGCGCGATCAGCCGAAGAAGCTGCCGATGGTGTCCCAGCCGAGCACCGAGTCCACCGCGAGGCCGCAGAACACCACGGCCAGGTAGTTGTTCGACTGCAGGAACAGCCGCAGCGGCTTCACCGATTCGCCGCGCCGCACGCCCGCGTACAGCTGGTGGGCCATGAGCAGGAACCATGCGCCGGCCACCAGCGCCACGGCCGCGTAGACGACGCCGGTGGCGGGCGCCAGGGCGAGCGTGGTGAGCACGGTGAGCCAGGTGTAGACGACGATCTGCTTGGTGACGGCCCGCTCGGTGGCGACCACCGGCAGCATCGGCACGCCCGCCGCGCGGTAGTCCTCCTTGTAGCGCATGGCCAGCGCCCAGGTGTGCGGCGGCGTCCAGAAGAAGATCACGCCGAACAGCGCGACGGCGGGCCAGCCGATGCTCCCGGTCACGGCCGACCAGCCGACCAGGGCGGGCATGCAGCCCGCCGCACCGCCCCACACCACGTTCTGCGAGGTACGGCGCTTGAGACCCAGGGTGTAGACGAAGACGTAGAACAGGATCGTCGCGACGACCAGCAGGCCGCTGAGCAGGTTGGCCTGCCACCACAGCCAGGCGAAGGAGCCGAGCCCGAGCACGACGCCGAACACGAAGGCGTTGCGGGTCGGCACCGCCTCCCGGGCCAGGGGCCGCTTGGCGGTGCGCTTCATCACCTTGTCGATATCGGCGTCGGCGACGCAGTTGAGCGTGTTCGCGCTCGCCGCGCCCATCCAACCGCCGAAGAGGGTCGCGAGGATCAGCCGGATGTCGACGGTGCCGCGGTCGGCCAGCAGCATGGTCGGGATGGTGGCGACGAGCAGCAGCTCGATCACCCTGGGCTTGGTCAGGGCGACGTAGGCCAGCGTCCGTCGCGTCAACCGGGACGGTAGGCCGGGCCCCGTGAACCGGTCGGCCAGCGCCGTCGCGGAGGAGCCGTGCGCACCGTCGCCACCCGGCTGTTGCCCAATCCGCACTGTCTCTCCTCGCACGCTGTGCATCGCATCCGGCATGGACCAGCAGTGCGCTCGTCCCGGTGGTACGGATGTGCCAACGCCGGACCCTCGTCCGCCCCGGCGCCCTTCCGACCGGTGCGGCGCGACTACTACTACAGAGGATGGTAGACCCCCACCGCCCGTCCCCCTCCCCTCGCCCCCGCGCAAGGGCGCCGTTCTGTGACGGGCCGCTGACGCCCGAGCAGCCGAGTTCCGCGCTACTGGCCGACACTCGTAGCGGCGGGCGAATAATTTCGTGGCCCGAAACTCGAGCCCGCGAATACACCGCGCCGTCGAACGGGCCGTTTCCGGCAACTCTCGCCGCAGCGGCGAGACATAAGGCGAAGCGGTCGCTTGATCGAAACGTTCCGTCCCGCCGAATGCGGACTGACGAGCGCATTCGCAGCGGGCCGCGGGTTCGAAAAGGGCCGAACCACCTGCACCGATGGCACGGGTCTCGTCCCGCTTCATGGCCCGCTGCAAGGCCGCGAACACACCGCCGCCGCGGGCGCGGGCGCGGAAACTCCACCTGCGAACACCCAGCGCGGTAAGACCCACGGAACCAAGCAAGGGTTAATGGTGTGCCGGTCAGCGGGCACATCTAGGGTAGGTGGGTACAGCCGGTACGCACGCCGTAGCTGCCGCGCGATCATCGCCGTCAGAAACCCACCCGCCGTCGACGAAACCAATGTCAGGAGAACCTCGGTCGTGTCGATCACAGACGACATCCGCGCCCTCACTCAGCCGAACCACCCGGACGACTGGACGGACCTGGACACCAAGGCCGTCGACACCATCCGGGTCCTGGCCGCCGAGGCGGTGCAGAACGCCGGGAACGGCCATCCCGGCACCGCGATGAGCCTCGCGCCGCTGGCGTACACGCTCTACCAGCGCACCATGCGCATCGACCCGAGCGATCCGAGCTGGGTCGGCCGGGACCGGTTCGTGCTGTCCTGCGGACACTCCAGCCTCACCCAGTACATCCAGCTCTACCTGGCGGGTTACGGCCTGGAACTGGACGACCTGAAGAACCTGCGCAAGTGGGGCTCGCTCACCCCGGGCCACCCGGAGTTCCGGCACACCGACGGCGTGGAGATCACCACCGGCCCGCTCGGCCAGGGTCTCGCCTCCGCGGTCGGCATGGCAATGGCGGCCCGGCGCGAGCGCGGTCTGTTCGACCCGGGCGCCGCGCCCGGCACGAGCCCGTTCGACCACTTCGTCTACGTCGTCGCCTCCGACGGCGATCTGGAGGAGGGCGTCACGTCCGAGGCGTCCTCGCTGGCGGGCACCCAGCAGCTGGGCAACCTCGTGCTGGTCTACGACGACAACAAGATCTCCATCGAGGACGACACCACCATCGCCTTCACCGAGGACGTCGCCGCGCGGTACGAGGCCTACGGCTGGCACGTGCAGGTGGTCGAGGGCGGCGAGGACGTGGTCGCCATCGAGGCCGCGCTGGAGGCCGCCAAGGCCGAGACCGCCAAGCCCTCGATCATCGTGCTGCGCACCATCATCGGCTACCCGGCCCCCGGCAAGATGAACACCGGTTCGGCCCACGGCGCGGCGCTGGGCGCCGACGAGGTGGCCGCCACCAAGAAGGTCCTCGGCTTCGACCCGGACAAGACCTTCGACGTGGACCCCGCCGTCATCGAGCACACGCGCAAGGTCGTCGAACGCGGGCGCAAGGCGCACGAGCAGTGGCAGCAGTCCTTCGACGCGTGGGCCGCGGCCAACCCGGAGAACAAGGCCCTGTTCGACCGCCTGATCGAGCGGCGGCTGCCGGAGAACTGGACCGCGAATCTCCCGGTGCACGAACCGGACCCGAAGGGCATGGCCACCCGCAAGGCGTCGGGCAAGGTGCTCGCCGCGCTGGCGCCGGTGCTGCCGGAGCTGTGGGGCGGCTCGGCCGACCTGGCCGAGTCCAACAACACCACCATGCCCGACCAGCCCAGCTTCGGGCCGCAGTCGATCTCCACCGGCATGTGGAAGGCCGACCCGTACGGCCGCACCCTGCACTTCGGCGTTCGTGAGCACGCGATGGGCGCGATCCTCAACGGCATCGCGCTGCACGGCCCGACCCGTCCGTACGGCGGCACCTTCCTGGTGTTCAGCGATTACATGCGTCCCGCCGTCCGGCTGGCCGCGCTGATGCGGGTGCCCGCGATCTACGTCTGGACCCACGACTCCATCGGCCTCGGCGAGGACGGCCCGACGCACCAGCCGATCGAGCACCTGGCCGCCCTGCGCGCCATCCCGGGCCTGAACGTGGTCCGTCCTGGCGACGCCAACGAGACCACCTACGCCTGGCGCACCATCCTGGAACGCGACAGCAGCGAGCACCGGTCGCACTTCTCGGTGTCCGAGCCGCCGCACCAGGACGGCCCGTCCGGGCTGGCGCTTACCCGCCAGGATCTCCCGATCCTGGAGGGCACCAGCTACGAGGGCGTGTCCAAGGGCGGCTACGTGCTGGCCGAGGCGTCCACGGGCACCCCGCAGGTGATCCTGATCGCCACGGGTTCGGAGCTGCACCTCGCGGTCGCCGCCCGCACTACCCTGGAGGAGCAGGGCATCGCCACCCGCGTGGTGTCGATGCCGTGTGTGGAGTGGTTCGACGCGCAGGACAAGGCTTACCGGGACGAGGTGCTTCCGCCCGCGATCGCCGCTCGCGTCGTCGTCGAGGCCGGTATCGCGATGCCGTGGCACCGGTTCGCCGGCGACGCAGGCGAGATCGTGTCCATCGAGCACTTCGGCGCCTCCGCCGACTACAAGACCCTGTTCCGCGAATTCGGTTTCACTCCGGAAGCCGTCGTTGCCGCCGCGCAGCGCACGCTCGAGAACGTGAAGGGATAAGCGCCCATGGCTCAGAACGAGAATCTCGCCGCCCTGTCGGCGGCGGGAGTGTCCGTATGGCTCGACGATCTGTCCAGGGATCGGATCAAGTCCGGCAATCTGCGCGAGCTGATCGAGACCCGGTCCGTCGTCGGCGTCACCACCAACCCGACGATCTTCCAGGGTGCGCTCAGCCAGGGCCACGCCTACGACGACCAGCTGAAAGACCTTGCCGCGCAAGGCGCCGACGCCGACGCGGCGATCCGCACCATCACCACCGACGACGTCCGCGCGGCCTGTGACGTGTTCGCCCCGGTGTTCGAGGCCACCGGCGGCGTGGACGGCCGGGTCTCGATCGAGGTCGACCCGCGCCTGGCGTTCGACGCCGACCGGACCGTGGCGCAGGCGGTCGAGCTGTGGAAGATCGTCGACCGTCCCAACCTGTTCATCAAGATTCCGGCCACCGAAGAGGGCCTGCCTGCCATCACCGCCGTGATCGCGGAAGGCATCAGCGTGAACGTCACGCTGATCTTCTCGGTGCAGCGCTACCGCGCGGTGATGGGCGCCTACCTCGAAGGCGTGAAGAAGGCCAAGGTCGCCGGACACGACCCGGCCAAGATCCATTCCGTCGCTTCGTTCTTCGTCTCCCGGGTGGACACCGAGATCGACAAGCGGCTCGAGGCCATCGGCACCGAGGAGGCGCTCGCGCTGCGCGGCAAGGCGGGCATCGCCAATGCCCACCTGGCCTACGCCGAGTACCAGGACGTGTTCGACGGCGGCAAGCACACCTCGACCTTCCTGAACCTGGCGGCGGCCGGCGCGAATCGGCAGCGTCCGCTGTGGGCGTCCACCGGCGTCAAGAACCCGGACTACTCCGACACCATGTACGTCACCGAGCTGGTCGCGCCGAACACGGTCAACACGCTGCCGGAGAAGACGCTGCAGGCGGTCGCCGACCACGGCGTGATCCGCGGCGACGCGGTGAGCGGCGAGGCCGCCGCGGCCGAGGAGGTCTTCGCCCGGCTCGCCGCGGTCGGCGTCGACCTCGACGACGTGTTCGCGGTGCTGGAGCGCGAGGGCGTCGACAAGTTCGAGAAGTCCTGGGAGGAGCTGCTTTCCGCCACCGCCGACGAGCTGAAGTCGGCGTCGACCGGGAACGGCTGACCGATGGCCGGTGCAGCGCCCGCGGAGGGGCCGGACGCCGCCGAATGGCGGAACCCGCTGCGTGAGAAAAGGGACAAACGGCTCCCGCGCATCGCCGGACCGTGCAGCATGGTCATCTTCGGCGTCACGGGCGACCTGTCCCGCAAGAAGCTGATGCCGGCCATCTACGACCTGGCCAACCGGGGGCTGCTGCCCCCGGCCTTCGGCTTGGTCGGCTTCGCGCGCCGGGATTACGCCGACGAGGACTTCGCCCAGGTGGTTCTGGAGGCGGTGAAGGCGCACGCCCGTACCCCGTTCCGCCAGGAGGTCTGGGACCAGCTTTCCGAGGGCATCCGGTTCGTCCAGGGCACCTTCGACGACGACGCGGCGTTCGACCGGCTCGCCGACACCCTGACCACGCTGGACAAGGAGCGCGGCACCGGCGGCAATCACGCGTTCTACCTGTCCATCCCGCCGAACATGTTCCCGGTGGTGCTCGATCAGCTCTGCTCGCACGGCTTGGCGCAGACAGCCGGGCCGGACGGGCGCAAACCCTGGCGGCGGGTGGTGATCGAGAAGCCCTTCGGGCACGACCTGCAGAGCGCCCAGGAACTCAACGCTCTGGTCAACGGGGTGTTTCCCGAGGAGCGGGTGTTCCGCATCGACCACTATCTGGGCAAGGAGACGGTGCAGAACATCCTGGCGCTGCGCTTCGCCAACCAGTTGTACGAGCCGATCTGGAACGCCAACTTCGTCGACCACGTGCAGATCACGATGGCCGAGGACATCGGCTTGGGCGGCCGCGCGGGCTACTACGACGGCATCGGGGCCGCGCGCGACGTGATCCAGAACCACCTGCTGCAACTGCTGGCGCTCACCGCCATGGAGGAGCCGATCAGCTTCGAGCCCAAGCAACTGCAGACCGAGAAGATCAAGGTGCTCTCGGCGACCAGGCTCATCGAACCGCTCGACGAGACCACCGCGCGTGGGCAGTACACCGCGGGCTGGCAGGGCAGCGAGCACGTGGCCGGTCTGCTCCAGGAGGAGGGCTTCGACCCGAATTCGAAGACCGAGACCTATGCCGCGATCAGCTTGGAGATCGACACCCGCCGCTGGGCGGGCGTGCCGTTCTTCCTGCGCACCGGAAAGCGGCTCGGCCGCCGGGTCACCGAGATCGCGGTGATCTTCAAGCGGGCGCCGCATCTGCCGTTCGACCAGACCATGACCGAGGAACTGGGCCAGAACGCGCTGGTCATCCGGGTACAGCCGGACGAGGGCATCACCACGCGGTTCGGCTCGAAGGTGCCGGGCTCCGGCATGGAGGTGCGCGACGTCAACATGGACTTCACCTACGGCGAGGCGTTCACCGAGTCCTCCCCCGAGGCCTACGAACGCCTGATCCTCGACGTGCTGCTCGGGGTGCCTTCGCTGTTTCCGGTGAACGCGGAGGTCGAACTGTCCTGGCGCATCCTGGATCCGGTGCTCGAGCACTGGGCCGCCGAAGGCAGGCCGGAACCGTACGAGGCGGGCACCTGGGGTCCGCCGTCGGCCGACGAGATGATCGCCCGCACCGGGCGGGAATGGCGGCGGCCGTGATCGTGGACATGCCCGAGACCAAGACCGGCGAGGTCACCAAGCGCCTGGTGCAGCTGCGCGAGAGCAACGGCGTGATCACCGTGGGCCGGGTGCTCACCCTCGTGGTGTGCACGCTCGACAGTTCCGAGGCCGAGGACGCGATCGACGCGGCGAACGAAGCCAGCCGCGAGCATCCCTGCCGTGTTGTGGTGCTGGCGCGCGGCGACCGGGAGGCCGCCACCCGGCTGGACGCGCAGATCCGGGTGGGCGGCGACGCCGGGGCCGCCGAGGTGATCGTGCTGCGGCTGCAAGGCGAGCTGGTCAGCCACGAGAGCAGCGTCGTCACCCCGTTCCTGCTGCCGGATACGCCGGTGGTGGCGTGGTGGCCGCGCGGCGCCCCGGAGTTCCCGTCCAAGGATTCGGTGGGACGCTTGGCGGGCCGCCGCATCACCGACGCCACGTTCGCGCCCGATCCGCAGGCGGCGATCAAGAAACGGCTGCACTCCTACGCCAGCGGTGACACCGATCTGGCTTGGAGCCGGATCACGTACTGGCGCGCGCTGCTGGCGGCCGCCATGGACGAGCCGCCGTTCGAATCGGTGGAATCGGCGACCGTGTCGGGGCTGCGCGACGAGCCCGCTCTCGACATCCTGGCCGGCTGGCTGGCCGCACGGCTCGGCTGCCCGGTTCGGCGCCGCACCGGCCCACTGCTGGTGGAACTGCACCGCCCGACCGTCTCCATCGCGATCGAACGCCCACAGACCGGCCGCACCGCGACACTGACCCGCACCGGCGAACCGGTGCAGCGGATCGCGCTGGCGCGCCGGGAGACCCGGGACTGCCTCGCCGAGGACCTACGCAGGCTGGACGCCGACGAGACCTACGCGGAGGCGCTGGCCGGAATCGAGAAGGTGATCTATGAGTGAGCACACCGATTCGCCCTTCCCCAGCGACACCGTCGAGGTGCACCTCGACACCGACTCGCTGGTCGCCGCCGCGGCGGCCCGCTTCGTCTCCGTCGTGGTCGCGGCGCAGGCCGAGCGCGGCTCCGCGTCGGTGGTGCTGACCGGCGGCGGAACCGGCATCGCCCTGCTGGAGCAGGTGCGCAAGTCGCCCGGCGACATCGACTGGTCCCGGGTGGAGGTGTTCTGGGGTGACGAGCGTTTCGTGCCCGCGAGCGATCCCGAGCGCAACGACCTGCAAGCCAGGCACGCGCTGCTGGACCACGTGCCGGTGGACCCGGCTCGGGTGCACCCGGTGGCCGCCTCCGACGGCGAGTACCCCGACCCGGTGGAGGCCGCCGCCGAGTACTCCGCGACGGTGCACGCCTACCTCGCCGAACACGGCGCGTTCGATCTGCACCTGCTCGGCATGGGCGGCGAGGGCCACGTGAACTCGCTGTTCCCGGACACCGAGGCGGTGCGGGAAGAGCACGAACTCGTTGTCGCCGTCACGAACTCGCCGAAGCCGCCGCCGGTGCGGGTGACCCTCACCCGGCCCGCGATCCGCCGGACCCGCCACGTTGTGCTGGTGGTCGGCGGCGCAGCCAAGGCCGAGGCGGTCGCCGCGGCCATCGGCGGCGCGAACCCGGCGGACGTGCCCGCGGCCGGCGCGACCGGAATCGACTCCACGACCTGGCTGCTGGACCAAGAGGCGGCTGCCGGGCTGCGCTGACTACGTCACGGGACGATCATTTCGTAAATTTGTCCGATATCGTCCAGCGTTTCCGAAAGAACACCGGCGGATAACCCGTCCTGACGGCGCGGTTTACGAGATGATCGGTCGGTGACCGATCAGGCAGTGGATCTGGACGAGCGGTTCCGCGCCGCCGTCGCCGCATGCGTGCCGGGGCCCGGCCGTCCGGCGGATCGCGCGATCGTGTCCGGCAGCGCGGTCACCGGCACGGCCTGCCTGGAGCTGTTCGAGGCACAGGCGACGAGCAGGCAACTCGATCTGGCGGCGCGCCGCCTCGGCAGCGACCGGCGCGGCTACTACAGCATCGGCTCGTCCGGCCACGAGGGCAATGCCGCCTTGGCGGCCGCCCTGCGCAGCACCGACCCCGCCCTGCTGCACTACCGGTCGGGAGCGTTCTTCGTGCACCGGGCTCGTCAGGTGCCGGGGCTCGACCCGATCCGGGACGTCCTGCTCGGTGTGGTCGCCGCGGCGACGGACCCGATTTCCGGTGGGCGGCACAAGGTGTTCGGCAGTGCCGCCGCGAACGTCATCCCGCAGACCTCGACCATCGCGTCGCATCTTCCGCGCGCCGTCGGGTTGGCTTTCGCGATCGATCGCGCCGCGCGGCTGGGTGTCCCTGGTCCCTGGCCCGCCGACGCGGTGGTGCTGTGCAGTTTCGGGGACGCGTCGGCCAACCACTCCACCGCGGCCGGAGCGATCAACGCCGCGATTCACGCCGCCGGTCGAGGAATTCCGATGCCGATACTGTTCGTCTGCGAGGACAACGGCATCGGGATCAGCGTCCCCACCCCACCGGGCTGGATCGAGCAGGCGTTCGGCCACCGGCCCGGCCTGGCGTACTTCAGCGCCGACGGCTGCGCCGCGCTCGACGCGCTCACCACCGCTGACGCCGCCGCCGGGTGGGTCAGGCAGCACCGCGCGCCCGCGTTCCTGCGCCTGCGGACCGTGCGGTTGCTCGGTCACGCCGGATCCGACGTCGAGACCGCCTACCGCCGCTCCGCCGAGATCGCCGCCGACCTCGCTCGCGACCCGGTGGCCGCGACCGCGCGGCTGCTGATCGAATGCGGCGTCGCCACACCCGCCGGCCTACTCGACCGCTACGCCGACCTGGGCCGCCGAGTCGCCGAGACCGCCGAGCTGGTGTGCGCCGAACCGAAACTCACGTCGGCGGCGGCCGTGATCGCACCGATCGCGCCCTCCCGTCCCGCGCTCGTGCGCGCCGACGCGCTGCGCACCGACCCGCTTCCGCGCGAACCCGCGCACAGCGGCCATCCGATCCCGCGCATCGGTGCGCCGCACCGCGTGAACGGCGCTGTCGCGCAGAGCGATCCGATGACCCTGGCGCAGGCGGTCAACCACACTCTCGCCCACCTGCTCGAGCGTGATCGCGACGTGCTCGTCTTCGGCGAGGACGTCGGCCGCAAAGGCGGCGTGTACGGCGTGACCAAAGGGTTGCAGAAGACGTTCGGCGCGCGGCGCGTGTTCGATACCTTGCTGGACGAGCAGAGCGTCCTGGGCACGGCGCTCGGCGCGGCGCTGGCCGGATTCCTGCCGATCCCGGAGATCCAGTACCTGGCCTACCTGCACAACGCCGCCGATCAGATCCGTGGCGAAGCGGCCACGCTGTCGTTCTTCTCCGACGGCCGCTACCGCAACCCGATGGTGGTGCGGATCGCCGGATACGCCTATCAGAAGGGCTTCGGCGGCCACTTCCACAACGACAACTCGGTGGCCGCGCTGCGCGACATCCCGGGCGTCGTCCTCGCCTCCCCGTCCCGCGCCGACGACGCGGCGGCGATGCTGCGCACTTGCGTGTCCGCCGCACGAGTGGACGGCAGAGTCTGCCTGTACCTCGAGCCCATCGCGCTGTATCACACGCGCGACCTGCACCGTCCGGGCGACGACGGCTGGCTGGCCCGCCCCTCTCCGGCGGAGCACATCGAGATCGGCCGCGCCCGGGTCTACGGCGAGGGGACCGACCTGACCTTGGTCAGCTTCGCCAACGGCGTGCCGATGAGCCTGCGCGCGGCGCGGCGGCTGGCCCGGCACGGGATCCACGCACGTGTGCTCGACCTGCGCTGGCTGGCTCCGCTCCCGGCGGACGACCTGCTGCGGCACGCGCGCGCGACCGGCCGGGTTCTCGTCGCGGACGAGACCCGCCGCGGCGGGGGCGTGTCTGAAGCGGTGTGCGCGGCTCTGCTCGACGCCGGTTTCACCGGACGGATCGCGCGCGTCACCAGCGAGGACAGTTTCGTGCCACTGGGCCCGGCCGCCGCGACGGTGCTGCTCGACGAGGACCGCATCGAAGCCGCGGCCCTGCGGCTGCTGGGCGCGGCGACCGGCGCGGACCCGCGGCGCGCCGAGGCCCGGCCTTCCCGGTAATCCGATTCGGCGGGTGAATAGTGGAAATACAGTGAGGGTGACGGTGACCAGCAGCGGAAAGGACACGGCGATGACCACGATGTCCATGCTCGGCGAGGTACGGCCGGAGCACGAGCACACAGCGGACGGCGATCTGGTGCTCCTGCACTACCTGCGTTCGTTCCACAAGCCGGTCCTGGACGTATGGTCGGCGGCCACCGAGCGCGGCCAGCTCGCCCGCTGGCTCGGCGCCGTCTCCGGCGGCAACGGGAACCTCACCATCGAGTTGTTCGACGGTCCCGTTCCCGGCCCGGTCGCGGTGCGCGTCGACCACTGCCAGGCGCCGCACGAGTTCGTCGTGCATGTCGACGGCTGCCTGCTCGAAGTGCGGACGAGCCAGGTCGGCGTGGTCACCACCGTGGAGCTGACCCGCCGCCACGTGTGCCCCGCCGACGCGGGCGTCATCGGCCCACGGTGGCAGTACCTGCTCGATCGCCTGACCGCCTACCTCGACTTCCAGCCGCTGCCACGGTGGTCGGACTATCCGAAGCTGGCCGAGGAATACCGCTAGACCGCCGGCTCAGTAGAAGAACCCGGCGATCCCCCAGCCCGGACGCGCCTGAGCCTCCCGGATCCACTCGATACAGGACTCGATGGCGGCGAGGACCTCGTGGTCGACCTCTTCGCGCTGCGGTGGCGTGGTCGACTCCCACTGTACGAGCGCTTCCGCGCACTGCTCCGGCGTCCATTCGCCGTAGCCGGGCAACTCGTCGGGCTGCGGCAGCGAAGGCGGCAGCGAGTGGTACATGAACGCGCGGACGCTGACCGCTTTGATGCCCAGCGTGGCGAGCCCGTCGTCGATGTGATCGAGCCAGCGACCGCGGAACGCCGAGAAGTAGCGGTTGTCCGCGAACCGGCCGTAGAACTGGCAGATCGTCTGATAGGCGTAGCCGTATTGGAAACCATAGGCCGGGTCGAACGGACCGCCGTCGACGACGGCGCGCACCGCCTCGTAGCGGGTGGGCGCGCCGCCGGCGATCTCCTCGGCGAACCAGTCGTCGTCATGGGTCAGCTGGGCCTTGAACCGGCCCCCGATCATCCGCCGGAGCTTGTCGTCCCCGGACCCGATGGCGCCCTTGACCCTGTCCAGTTCGACGACGTAGATGCTCAGGCTATAACTCATTCACCGAACATTAGCGGTGCCCACCGACAACGAACGGCGGTGGGACCGAAGACGTTTCGCCTCAGGCCGGAAGCCGGTCCGGGTGCGCGGCCAGATGGGCCAGATGCGCGGTGAGCAACGCGTTCACCCGCTCGGTCCGCTCCAACTGTACGAGGTGGCCCGCGCCGCCGATCTCGGTCACCGCGCGCAGGTCGACCACATGCTCGCGCAGGGTGGCCAGCGGGTCGCGACCACTGAAACCTTCCATGTCCGGGTCGCGGTCGCCATAGAGGAAATAGGCGGGCACGGTGACTTTCGCGTCCGCGTACTCGGCGGTGAGTTCCCAGTTGCGATCCAGGCTGCGGTACCAGTTCAATCCGCCGGTGAACCCGGTGCGCTCGAAATCAGCGGCCAGCACGTCCAACTCGTCCGCGCCGAGCCAGCGCCACGGCAACGCGGGCGCCTCCGGCAGCACGTCGAGGTAACCGGTGCCCTCCGCCGGGAAGCGCCAGGTGTCCAGATAGTGATAGTCGGCGCTGAGGGCGTAGTAGACGCGGGTGAGGAAATCGCGGGGACGCGCGGCGAGTTCGGCGTCGGCGACCCCTGGCGTCTGGAAGTAGTGCAGGTGCAGGAAGTGCCGAGCCGCCGCCTTGGCCCACAGTTGCGACGGAGCACGCGGCGGGCGCGGCGCGAACGGATTGTTCAGGACGATGACGCCGCGCACCCGCTCCGGCGCGCGCAAGGCCAGTTCCCACACCAACGCCGCGCCGAAGTCCAGGCCGACGAAGACCGCCTGCTCGGCGCCGATGTCGTCGAGCAGGGCGAGCAGATCCGCGCCGACCGCGTGATTCGTGTACGCCTCTGGGTCGGCCGGGGCGTCGGTCTGCCCGTAACCGCGCAGGTCCGGCGCGAGGGCGCGATAGCCCGCCGCGGCGAGCGCGGGAAGCTGGCGGTGCCAGATGTACCAGGTGTGCGGAAATCCGTGGCAGAAGATCACCGGCTGCCCCGCGCCCTGCTCGGCGACGTGCATGCGGACACCGTTGGTCGTCACGAACCGATGCGTCAGATCCACTCGGGCCTCCAGAGCGATACACTAGAACACGTTATCGTTTCACGGTAATGTTCCGATTCCGTGAGCGGAATACCCGAGAGGCTCGAAGGCAAGGTCGCGGTGGTCACCGGCGCCAGCCGCGGCATCGGCAAGGGAATCGCGTTGGAGCTGGGCGCGGCGGGTGCCACGGTGTTCGTCACCGGGCGCTCGGCGGCCCAGGGGCGACTACCCGGCACGGTACACGCAACCGCCGCCGATATCGATGCGGCGGGCGGCGTCGGCATCCCGTTCGTCTGCGATCACCGCGACGACGACGCGGTGGAGCGGTTGTTCGAGCTGGTTCGCACCGAGCACGGCAGGCTGGACGTGCTGGTGAACAACGTCTACAACTCCCCCGCCGCGGCCCGCTGGCTGGGCAAACCCTTCTGGGAGGTGCCGCCGGCGGCGTGGGACGAGTCGTTCGACGTGGGTGTTCGATCGCATTACGTGGCAAGCGTGTTCGCCGCGCCGCTGCTGATCGAGACAGGCGGGCTGATCGTCAACATCTCCTCGCCGGGGGCGCGCAGATACATGCACAACGCGGTGTACGGCGTCGCGAAAGCGGCGCTGGACCGGCTCACCGCGGACTTGGCGCACAACCTCGCGGGCACCGAGGTGACCGTGGTCTCGCTCTGGCCGGGCATCGTGGACACCGAACTGCTGCAACTGGTTCCGGCCGGCGCCGACGGCAGGCGGATGGTCACGTTGCCGGGTGAGGGCACCTTCGACCTGGGCGACGCGCAGACGCCACGCTTCACCGGCCGCGCCGTCGTCGCGCTCGCCACCGACGCGGGACGGCGCTCCCGCACCGGATTGCCCTGGCGAGTGGCCGATCTCGCCGAGTACTACGGGTTCACCGATCTCGACGGGCGCATTCCGCGCATCGACTGAACGCCGGTCGGAGCGCGGCGGGAAGCCGTCGCGCGGAGTGGCCCGGAACCGGTTCGGCCGCGTTCGCAATCGCGTGAACCGGCCTGCTGGGTGCATGGCGGCCGGTGGCGGCGTGGCAGATTGTAATGGCTACGTCGGATGTGACGTGATCGCCACCTTCTCGGTGGCGGTGGTGAGCGCGGACCGGCGACCGGTTCGGCGATGTGACAGTCGACGGCGCGGCGGCCGCGGTCCCTGGCCACCCCCGGTACCGGGAACGATCTATACCGCCGCGGTCGTTCACAGCGCGGCGGCGCTCACAGCAGCCGCCATGACCGCCGGGATCAGGCGAACTTGATCTCCAGGCCGATGCCGAGGATCGCGATCAGCCAGATGACGCCGGTGAAGATGGTGACGCGGTCGAGGTTCTTCTCCACGACGGTGGACCCGGACAGGCTGGACTGCACACCGCCGCCGAACAGGCTGGACAGACCTCCACCCTTGGCGCGGTGCAGCAGCACCAGCAGCACCAGCAGCAAGCTGGTGATGATCAGGAGGATATCCAGGAACATCCGCATGCCGGACAGTGTATGCGGTCGGTGCGATCGCACCGAATCAGGCACTCCGGCCACTCGCCCCCGGGTGCACCCTAGCGCCGGTCGACCGCGACCAGATGGGTGACCTGCTCCCCGTCGACCGCGCCGAACTTCGCGACGGCCTGTTCGCGCAGCTGGTCCTGCGCGGTGAGCCGGATCTGATGCTGATGCATGTGCTCGGCCCAGGACCGCACGACGAAGGCCTCCACGTAGCGATCGATCACCCCGACGTCGCGATACAGACGCCACTCCATCGCGCCGGTGCGCTGACGGGACCGCCCGACGAAGGCCATGGCGGCCAAGAACTCCTCGGCACTGTCCGGCGGTACGTCATAGCTGCGCAGGACGAGCACCGGTCCGTCGTCGGGATCGGGTTCGACGGCCAGCTCGGGTTCCGGCCAGAACGCCGCGGGGGTCAGGTCGAGCAGTTCGGGATCGTTGCGGATGGGCAGCCACACCGTGCTCAGCGCGCAGAACGCGAGCAGCACCGCGGCCCACAGCAGCGCGGGCACCGAGCCGATCGCGTCCGCGACCAGCCCCCAGGTGAGCGAGCCGATCGCCTGGCCACCCATGAAGACCAGCAGGTAGACCGACAATCCCCGGGCGCGCACCCAGGCGGGCAGCAACAGCTGCATGGTCGCGTTCATCGTGGACATCGCCAGCAGCCACGCCAGCCCGGCGAACACCAGCAGCACCAGCACCAGCGGCACGATCCGCAGCAGGGCGGTCCCCGCTGTCGCGACGCCGAACAGGATCGCGGCGATGGTGAGCCGCTGGGTCGGGGTGAGCCACGCGCGCAAGCGGGACAGCGCCGCGGCGCCCAGCACCGCGCCGATGCCCATCGCGCCGAGCATCAGCCCGTATCCCGACGACGACAGCCCGAGCCGGTCGCGGGCGATCACCGGCAACAGCGCCCAGACCGCGCTCGCGGGCGCGATGAACAGGATCGAGCGCAGCAGTACCCGCCGGATCGCCGGAGCCGCGCGGATGAACCGGGTACCCGCCTGCAACGCCGCCAGCGGGCGCTCGGTGGGCAGGCGGCGATCGGTCGCCGGACGCCGCCACAACGTCAAGACCACGACGATGCCCACGAACGACACCGCGTTCAGCGCGAACACCAGCGTCGGCCCGGACAGCGAGACCAGCGCTCCGGCCACCGCGGGCCCCACCGCCCGGCCGATGTTGATGTTCATGCTGCCCAACGCGGATGCCGCCGGGATCTGCTCGCGCGCGACCAGTTCCGGCTGGATCGCCTGCCACGCGGGGGCGGTCAGCGCCTGCCCGCAGCCGAGCAGGAACAACAACGTGAGCAGCACGACGGGCGTGGTGTGCCCGGTCGCCGTCGAGACGGCGAGGATCAGCGCCAGCACGGCCATCGTGGACTGCGCGCCGAGCAGCAACCAGCGCCGATCCACCAGATCGGCGATCACACCGGACGGGATGGCCAGCAGCATCACCGGCAAGGTGATCGCCGTCTGCACGAACGACACCAGCGCCGCCGCGTTGGGCTGGTCGACCATGATCCACTGCGCGCCCACGGTCTGCATCCAGGTGCCCAGGTTCGACACCAGTTGCGCCACCCACAGCGCGCGGTACACCGGTGAACGCAGCGGCGCCCAGGTGGAACCCGGGGTCGTCGCGGCAGAAGTCACGCGCCGAAGCTTAGTCGCGCAGCCGCCGCGGCCCGGACGCCGTGTGCGGACGCCGGACCTCGGGACCCCCGGTGGCCGCGAGCATCAGCGCCCCGACGAGCAGCGCGGCGCCGGTGAATCCCGTCGCGGTCAGCCGTTCGCCCAGGACGACCGCCGCCAGCGCCGCGCCCGTCAGGGGTTCGAGCAAGGCGAGCACCGCGGCGATCCCTGGTCCGGCCTGCGCGAGTCCCCGGAAGTAGCAGGTGTAGGCGATCGCGGTGGGCGCCAGTCCCAGCAGCACGACCAGCGCGACGCTGCCGATGGTCGGGTCGAAGGCCAGGCCGCTCGTGGCCGCGAGCGGAGCCAGCAACAGTGCGCCGCCGGTGAACCCGAGGCCGGTGGTGGTCATCGCGTCGAGCCCGGGCACCGGCGCGGCATTGAGCACGGTGACCGTCGCGAACGCCGCCGCGGCCAGCGCGGCCAGCGCAGCGCCGACCAGCAGCCCGCCCGCGCTCGGCGCGCCGGACGGCACACCGGCCAGCAACACCAGTCCGCCCAGGGCGAGGCCGATGGTGGCCGCGCGCCGCCGGTCCAGCGGATGCCTTCCGGTGACGTGCTCCGACACCGCGACGACCACGGGCGACATACCGATCGTGAGCAAGGTCGCGAGACTGACCGAGGACACCGCGACCGCGCCGAAATAGGCCGCCTGGAAGGCCGCCGCGAGCACGGCGACCGCGCCGATCCGGCGCCAGGCCGGCCGATCCCGCGGCCACGGCCGCCGCGCGCCCGCGAGCAGACCCACCAGCAGCAGCCCGCCGACGGCGAGTCGGCAGGTGGCGACGGAGACCGGCGACAGGCCGGTGGCCCGGTGCACCAGTGCGCCGAGCAGACCGCCGGTGCCCCAGAGGATTCCGGCCGCGACGAGGTAGACCAGCCCCGAACGGCCGGTCGTGGACACAGATGAGGACATGAGAGATCGCGCTCCTGCGACGAAGGGAGTGGGGTCGCGGAAGCGAGGTGCACAGTGCTGCCGAAGAGAGCGCGCTCACCACTGGGTGGCGCGCTGGAAACCTACACCTCGCTCAGGAGGCGGGCGGCGGGGTGATGGGGAAGCATCGGTGCACGGACAGATCCTAATACGACGGCGGACGAGTCAGCTCGGCTTCGATCTCGCGGGCCTCGGGAGCACGCAGCGGGCCGTTCGACCAGCGAAATCGGGGGTGACGCCGCCCGGCGTCGGTAGCATCGCCGCATGACGGCACACTCGGCGCGATCGGCGACGCTGGTCCTGCTCGCCCTCTGCGCGATCACGGCGTGCTCGCGCGGGGAGCCGGACCGCGACGCCGGCGAGCCGACACCGATGGACCGCACCTTCCTCTCGACCGCGGTCGAGGGCACCGCGATTCCCGGTGGCGGGCCGCTGACGATCAGCTTCTCGGAAGGCCGCGTCGCCGCCGACGCGGGATGCAACAAGTTCAGCGGCGCGGTCGAACTCGACGGCCACGTCCTGCGTGTCTCCGGCCTGGCCACCACCCTGATGGCCTGCGAGGACGATCGGCGCGACGCCGACGAGTGGCTCAGCGGCCTGCTGAATTCCCAGCCCAGCTGGCGGCTCGACGACTCGCGGCTCACCCTGCACACCCCCGACCGCACGGTGACCCTGCTGGACAAGAAGGTCGCCCAGCCGGACAAACCGGTCAAGGGCACGTCCTGGGCGGTGACCGCGTTCATCTCCGACAACAGCCAGATCCGCTCGCGGGCCCTGGAGGAAGCACAGCCCACACTGACCATCGCCGAGGACGACACTGTCTCCGGCAGCACCGGTTGCAATCGCTTGACCGGCAGCGCCGAGGTGTCGGGCACGCAGATCGTCTTCCGGGTGGCCACCACGAAGATGCTGTGCGCGCCGGACGCGATGGAGGTCGAGCAGTCCGTGCTCGAAGCCCTCGACGGCAAGACGACCGTCACGGTGGACGCCGACACGCTGACCCTGCGCAACGACAACGGCGCGGGCCTGGTCCTGCACGCGCAGTGAGCGCGCCCGCTACTTCTTCCGAGTGAGCACGACGCGATCCGCGATCCGCTCCGGTTCGCCGGGCGCGGCGAAGTAGATCTCCATGAGGACCCGGTCGGGCGACTCCAGCCGGATCACCGTGCGCATCGGGATCGTCTTGCCCACGAACTGGGGACCGAGCACGCCGGGATCGGTGAACTCGCCGGACATGACGATGTCGGGGTCACTGCCGCTTCCCTTCGCGCCCTTGTACATCATGGTCATCGGCGTGACGCTGTCGACGGTCGACCACTCGTAGCGGTTGTCGGTCGGGGAGAATCCGAGCAGTCCGAGCCGGTAGTACGCGCTGCTGCCGTGGACGTCCTCGGCTTCCTCACGCAGGAAATTGTTGCCGGTCTCGGCGATCCATTCCCAGCGCGAGACGATTGCGCGCTTGGTCGGGTTGTCGGCCGTGCCGCCCGCGACGAAAGTCGATTTCGCGCCCGTCCACTCCCCGACCAGTTGGCCGATCCTGCGGTGCCCCGCGTCCTGCTGCTCCGGCCGAACCGCCGCGGCGATGGTGCTCGATGCCGCGTCGTGGTGGGCGTGATCGTGATCGTCTGCCGAGTCGTCGGAACAGCCGACGAGCGCGGCCAGCGCGATCAGTGCGGCGGGAACAGCGGTGGACAGCTTGCGAAGGGTCACGAAAATCCTTGTCGGGGCCGTTGTTTCGAAGCTCCGTCATCATCGCACCTGCACCGGCCGCCGAGCACCCGTGCTCACTCTCGGCGAAATCGGAACAGCCCGGTATCGCTGTCCGCGATACCGGGCTGTTCGTGTGTGGCGCCGAGATCAGGGCAGCGGGCCGCCCGCGGCGATCGCCGACAGGGTGGCGAACTCGTCACCCTTGAGCGAAGCGCCGCCGACCAACGCGCCGTCGATGTCGGTCTGCGCGACCAACTCGCCGACGTTCTTCGCGTTGACCGATCCGCCGTAGAGCACGCGAACTCCGGCGGCCACCTCCGGCGAAGCCAGCTTCTCCAGCTCCCCGCGGATCGCGCCGCAGACCTCCTGCGCGTCGGCGGGGGTGGCCACCTTGCCGGTGCCGATCGCCCACACCGGCTCATAGGCGATCACGATCTTCGAGATCTCCTCCGCCGTCAGGCCCTTCAGCGATCCGCGCAGCTGCTCGAGGTTGTATTCGACGTGCGTCTGCGCCTCACGGACGTTCAAGCCCTCGCCGATGCACACGATCGGGGTGATCCCGTGCTTCAGCGCCTGCTTGGCCTTGGCCAGTACGGTGGCGTCGTCCTCGTTGTGGTACTGCCGCCGCTCGGAGTGCCCGACCACGGCGAACGTGCAGCCCAGCTTGGCGAGCATGCTCGCGCTGATCTCGCCGGTGTAGGCGCCCGATTCGTGCACCGAGACGTCCTGCCCGCCGTAGGTGAGCAGGAGCTTGTCGCCTTCGACGAGCGTCTGCACGCTACGCAGGTCGGTGAACGGCGGGATCACCGCGACGTCGACCTTGTCGAAGTACTTCTCCGGCAACGCGAACGCGATCTTCTGCACCAGGGCGATGGCCTCGAGGTGATTGAGGTTCATCTTCCAGTTGCCCGCGATGAGCGGTTTGCGTGCCATTTCAGTCCTCCAACACCGCGATACCGGGGAGTTCCTTGCCCTCCAGGTACTCCAGCGACGCGCCGCCACCGGTGGAGATGTGCGAGAAGCCGTCCTCCGGCAGGCCGAGCGCGCGCACGGCCGCGGCCGAATCGCCGCCGCCGACCACGGTGAACGCGCCCTTGCCGGTGGCGGTCACGATCGCCTCGGCGACCCCGCGGGTGCCCGCGGCGAACTTCTCGAACTCGAACACGCCCATCGGACCGTTCCAGAAGACGGTCTGCGCCTCGGTCAGCAGCACCGAGAAGCGATCGGCCGACTCCGGGCCCACGTCCAGGCCCAGCCAGCCAGCCGGGATCTCGTGCGCCGGTACGACTTTCGACTCCGCGTCGGCGGCGAACGCGTCCGCCACCACGATGTCGCGGGGCAGGTGGATGACGTCGGCGTACTGCTCGAGCAGGTGCTTGCAGGTGTCCACCATCTCCTCCTGCAACAGCGACGCGCCCACCGAAAGGCCCTGTGCGGCAAGGAAGGTGAAGCACATGCCGCCACCGATCACCAGCGTGTCGACCTTCGGCGCGAGCGCCTCGATGACCGCCAGCTTGTCGGAGACCTTGGAGCCGCCCAGCACGACCGCGTACGGCCGGTCCGGGTTCTCGCTCAGCTTGGCCAGCACCTCGACCTCGGCCGCGACCAGCGTGCCCGCGTAGTGCGGCAGCAGCTGGGCCACGTCGTACACCGAAGCCTGCTTGCGGTGCACCACGCCGAAGCCGTCGGAGACGAACGCGCCGTCGTCGCCGACCAGCTCGACCAGAGCCGCGGCCAGCTTGGCCCGCTGCGCGTCGTCCTTGCTGGTCTCGCGCGCGTCGAACCGGATGTTCTCCAGCAGGAGCACGTCGCCGTCGGTGAGGCCCTCGGAGCGCGCCAGCGCGTCCTGGCCGACCACGTCACCGGCGAGCTGGACGTTGCGGCCCAGTTCCTCGGCGAGCCGGGCGGCCACCGGCGCCAGCGAGAGCTTCGGGTCCGGCTCGCCCTTCGGGCGGCCCAGGTGCGCGGTCACGACGACCTTGGCCCCCGCCGCGGCGAGCGCCTTGATGGTCGGAGCCGAGGCGATGATGCGGCCGGGATCGGTGATCTGTCCTTTGTCGTCGAGGGGGACGTTCAGGTCGGAGCGCACCAGCACGCCCCGGCCCTCGACACCCTCGCCGAGCAGATCCGCGAGTGTCTTGACAGCCATACGCGTCAGAGCGTCTTGCCGACGAGGCCGATGAGATCGGCGAGACGGTTGGAGTAGCCCCACTCGTTGTCGTACCAGGACACGACCTTGACCTGGTCGTCGATCACCTTGGTCAGCGGAGCGTCGTAGATCGACGAGGCCGGGTCGGTGACGATGTCGCTGGAGACGATCGGGTCGGTGTTGTACTTCAGGATGCCCTTCAGCGGGCCCTCCGCGGCGGCCTTGTAGGCGGCGTTGATCTCCTCCAGCGTGGCCGACTTGCGCAGCGTGGCGGTGAGGTCGGTGACCGAACCGGTCGGGACCGGCACGCGCAGCGCGTAGCCGTCCAGCTTGCCCTGCAGCTCGGGCAGCACCAGGCCGATGGCCTTCGCGGCGCCGGTGCCGGTGGGCACGATGTTCAGCGCGGCGGCGCGGGCGCGGCGCAGGTCGCTGTGCGGGCCGTCCTGCAGGTTCTGGTCCTGGGTGTAGGCGTGGATCGTGGTCATCAAGCCACGCTCGATGCCGAACTCGTCGTTGAGCACCTTGGCCAGCGGGCCGAGGCAGTTGGTGGTGCAGGACGCGTTCGAGATGATGTTCTGGCTGCCGTCGTATTTGTCGTCGTTGACGCCCATGACGATGGTGATGTCCTCGCCCTTGGCCGGAGCGGAGATGACGACCTTCTTGGCGCCCGCGGCGAGGTGGCCCTTGGCCTTGGTGGCATCGGTGAAGATGCCGGTGGACTCGACGACCACGTCGACGCCCAAGTCGCCCCAGGGCAGCGCGGCGGGGCCCTCCTTGATGGCCAGCGCCTTGATCCGCTGGTCGCCCACCACGATGGTGTCCTCGCCGTCGAGCGAGACATCCTGGGGCAAGCGGCCCAGGATCGAGTCGTACTTGAGCAGGGTCGCGAGGGTCGCGTTGTCGGTGAGGTCGTTGACCGCGACGATCTCGATGTCGGTGGTGCCGAGCGCCTTCTGCGCCTCCACCGCCCGGAAGAAGTTACGTCCGATACGGCCGAAGCCGTTGATGCCTACCCGGACAGTCACGTTATCGCTCCTCAACTTTCCAGCGGATCGTTCCGATGCCCATTCACACTAACGTCCTGCCGTGACCTCGCCGACACGCACCTCGCATTCGCGAGGGCGGGTTGCCTGGTCAGACGCTCGACCAACACGGTTCCCGCAGTCGGAACGCCGCGATCCCCGCGACGGACGACGTCGCGGGGATCGCGGGCGAAAGCGCGGCTCAGGCTTCGTCGAGCAGCTCGGCCGTCACAGCCGATTCGGTGTCCGGGACACCCAGCTCCTTGGCGCGCCGGTCGGCCATCGACAGCAGACGCCGGATGCGGCCTGCGACGGCGTCTTTCGTCATCGGCGGGTCGGCGAGCTGGCCGAGTTCCTCCAGCGACGCCTGCCGGTGCTGCACCCGCAGCCTTCCCGCGGCGGCGAGATGGTCGGGCACGTCGTCGCTGAGAATCTCCAGCGCGCGTTCCACCCGGGCCGCCGCGGCGACCGCGGCCCGCGCCGAGCGGCGCAGATTGGCGTCGTCGAAGTTGGCCAGCCGGTTCGCGGTCGCGCGCACCTCACGGCGCAGCCTGCGTTCCTCCCACACCATCCGGGTGCCGTGCGCGCCCATCCTGGTCAGCAGCGCGCCGATGGCCTCGCCGTCGCGCACCACCACGCGGTCGGTGCCGCGCACCTCGCGGGCCTTGGCCGTGATGCCGAGCCGCCGGGCCGCGCCGACCAGCGCCAGCGCCGCCTCGGGGCCGGGGCAGCTGACCTCGAGCGCCGAGGAGCGGCCGGGTTCGGTGAGCGAGCCGTGCGCGAGAAACGCGCCCCGCCATGCGGCTTCGGCGTCGGCGATGCTGCCGCCGACCACCTGTGCGGGCAGGCCGCGCACCGGACGGCCGCGCACGTCGAGCAGACCGGTCTGCCGGGCCAGCGCCTCGCCCTCCTTGGAGACGCGCACTACGTACCGGGAGGTCTTGCGCAGTCCTCCCGCACCGAGTACGTGCACGTCGGAGCCGTAACCGTAGAGCTCGAAGATCTCCCGGCGCAGCCGGCGCGCGATGGACCCCATGTCCACCTCGGCCTCGACGATCACCCGGCCGCCGACGATGTGCAGGCCGCCCGCGAAACGCAGCAGTGCGGACAGTTCCGCCTTGCGGGAACTCACCTGCGACACCGTGAGCCTGCTCAGCTCGTCTTTCACATCGGCTGTCATCGCCACGGGACGCGCTCCTTTCCACCCAACCCGGAACGCACATCCTGACCCATGTGCCGTCCCTCGACTCGAAGCCCTGCCATTTGCGGCCGAGGTTGCCGGATCAGTTGATCCAGTGCGGCGGCAAGCTTTCCGGGGTGATGCCGGTCGGTTCCCGCTTCGGCGACATCGGAGAAGGTTACTCGTGCCCGCAACTGTTCGGCAGCCCTGGCCACATGTTCCCGCTCGCGGCCCTCCGGCACCGAGCCGGAATCGACCAGCACCTCGTCCACGACGAATTCCGGTGCGTGCTGGGACAGTACATGCAAATGCCGCTCCGCGGAGAAACCAGCGGTCTCCCCCGGTTCCGCGGCGAGATTGAGCACGAGGATCTTGCGCGCCCTGGTGTAGACCAGGGCCTCGCGTAGCTCCGGGACGAGGACGTGCGGAATCACGCTGGTGAACCACGATCCCGGGCCGAGCACCACGACGTCCGCGTGTTCGATCGCCGAGGTGGCCTCCGGGCTGGCCGGAGGATCGGACGGAATCAGCCGCACTCGCCGCACCTTACCCGGCGTCGTCGCGATGGCAACTTGGCCGCGAATGCAGCGGCTCACCCGCGGATCCGCCTCGAGCCCAGATACATCCGCCTCGATGTCGAGCGCGATGGGCGACATGGGCAGAACTCGTCCGGTGATGCGCAACATGCGGGCGACCTCATCGAGCGCGGCGACCGGATCGCCGAGCACCTCGGTGAGCCCGGCCAGGATCAGGTTGCCCACGGAGTGCCCGGCCAGCGCGCCGGTGCCGCCGAAGCGATGCTGGACGGTCTGCGTCCACACGCCCTCGGCGTCCGCGGCCAAGGCGGCCAGCGCCATCCGGAGATCCCCCGGTGGCAACACCCCTAGTTCGGCGCGCAACCGGCCCGAGGAGCCGCCGTCGTCGGCGACGGTGACCACCGCGCAGATCTTCCTGGTCAACCGCCGCACGGCGGTCAGCGTCGCGTAAAGCCCATGTCCGCCACCCAGCGCGACGATGCTGCGATCGGATTCCCAGCCGGTCATTCGCGCCCCAGGTCTCGATGCACGACGCGGACCACGTCGGCGGACTCCTCCGGTTTGCCGGTGACCTCGCTCATCAACTCGCCCAGTGCCTCGGCAATCGCGACGCTCCGGTGCTTGCCTCCGGTGCAGCCCACTGCGACCGTCATGTATCGCTTCCCCTCTTGGCGGTAACCGTTCGTGGTCAGCTCGACCAGGTGGTGGCAGGTACGCAGGTAGTCGTCCGCGCCGGGACGCGACAACACGTACTCGCTGACCACCGCCTCCTGACCGGTGTGTTCCCGCAACTCCGGTATCCAATGCGGATTGGGTAGAAAACGCACATCCAACACCATGTCCGCGTCCAGCGGAACCCCGTACTTGAAGCCGAACGACTGCACGGTGAGCTGCAACGCGCTGGGGGCGCCGCCGCCGTACGCCTCCTCCATCTTGCGGTGCAACTGATGGATGGACAGTTCGGTGGTGTCGATCACCAGGTCCGCGGCGGCCTTCACGGCCGACAGCCGCACCCGTTCGGCGGCGATGCCGGCCGAGAGCGTGCCGTCCTTGCTCTCGCTCTGCAGCGGATGCCTGCGCCGCGCGAAGCCGAAGCGGCGGATCAGCACGTCGTCGGAGGCCTCCAGGAACAGGACCCTGGTACGCACGCCGCGGGTACGCAACTGCTCGGTGACCGCCGAGAGATCACCGGTGAAGAACCGGCTGCGCACGTCCATGACCAGCGCGAGACGGCGGATCGGCGGCTTGGCGGACGCGCCGAGCTCGACCATCCGCTCGAACAGTTCGGGGGGCAGATTGTCGGCCACATACCAGCCGAGGTCCTCGAGCACCCGGGCCGCGGTGCCGCGGCCCGCGCCCGAGAGCCCGGTCACGATCACCACCTCGACCTGCGGATTCGCCCCGCCGACGCCGACGGACGAAACCATCCGTCCCGCCCTCGCCGGCGGACTGCCCGCACTGCTGTTCGATTCGACGCGTGTCATGTCCTACCGGATCCGTCCCTGGGGTGCCTTCCGATCATTGCGCACCGGTTTCGGTATCGGGCACAGACACACAACGTACGCGAAACCGAAACTTCCGGTGCACTGTCGACTGTCTATTCGGACTCGAGGGCCGCAAGGACCGCTTTCGCGGTCGCCAACCCGATGCCGGGGACCTCGGTGATCTCCTCGACCGTGGCCTGCTTCAGCTTGGCCACCGACCCGAAATGCGTGACCAGCGCGGTCCGGCGCGCCGTGCCGAGCCCCGGCACCGAGTCCAGCGCCGAGGCGGTCATCCGGCGCGAGCGTTTGCTGCGATGGAAGGTGATGGCGAAGCGGTGCGCCTCGTCGCGGACCCTTTGCAGCAGGTACAGCGCCTCGCTGGTGCGCGGCAGGATCACCGGGTCGCTCTCGCCCGGCACCCACACTTCCTCCAGCCGTTTGGCCAGTCCGATCACCGCGACATCGGTGATGCCCAGCTCGTCGAGCACCTCGGCGGCCGCGGCCACCTGAGGCGCGCCGCCGTCGACGACGTAGAGATTGGGCGGGTAGGAGAACTTGCGCGGGCGTCCGGTGCGGGGATCGATGCCGGGACGGGAGGTGAGATCGAGCGCCTCGTCGTCGGTGCCCGCGGCGGCGAGGTCTTCGTGCTCCATCAGGTCGCGCTCGCGGCGCAGCTTCAGGAACCGGCGGCGGGTCACCTCGGCGATGCTGCCGACGTCGTCGGAGCGGCCCTCCCCGGCCGCCTCCTTGATCGTGTAGTGACGGTAATCGGACTTGCGGGCGAGACCGTCCTCGAAGACCACCAGCGAGGCGACCACGTCGGTGCCCTGCACATGGCTGACGTCCACGCACTCGATGCGCAGCGGCGCGGTGTCCAGCTCCAGCGCGTCCTGCATCTCTTGCAGCGCTTGCGATCTCGAGGTCAGGTCGCCCGCTCGCTTGAGCTTGTGCTGGGCCAGCGCCTCCATCGCGTTGCGCTGCACGGTCTCGGCGAGCGCCTTCTTGTCCCCGCGCTGGGGCACCCGCAGCTTCACCGCCGAGCCGCGCAAGCCGGACAGCCAGTGCTGGACCTGATCGACGTCGGCGGGCAGTTCGGGCACGAGCACCTCGCGCGGCACCACGGCGGCGGGCTGCTCGCCTGCCGCCTGCTCGGCCACCGCGACCTGCTCGCCGTAGAACTGGGTGAGGAACTGCTCGACCAGCGCGGCGAGCTCGCCGCCCGCCTCCGGGACGTCGACCGCGTCACCCGATTTGTCGACCACCCATCCGCGCTGGCCGCGCACCCGCCCGTCGCGCACGTGGAAGACCTGCACCGCCACCTCCAGCTCGTCGGTGGCGAAGGCGATCACGTCGGCGTCGGTGCCGGTGCCGAGCACCACCGCCTGCTTTTCCAGGGCCCGGCGCAGCGCTTGGACGTCGTCGCGCAGCCGGGCGGCGACCTCGAAGTCCAGGTCCTCCGCGGCCTGGTGCATGCGGCGCTCCAGCTCCCGCACCAGGCGGTCGGTGCGGCCTGCGAGGAAGTCGCAGAAGTCCTCGACGATCGCACGGTGCTCCGCGGCGCTGACCCGCTCGATACACGGCGCCGAGCACTTGTCGATATAGCCGAGCAGGCAGGGACGTCCGATCTGACGGTGCCGCTGGAAGACTCCGTTGGAGCAGGTGCGCGCGGGAAACACCCGCAGCAGGAGATCGAGCGTCTCGCGGATGGCCCAGGCGTGCGCGAACGGACCGAAATAGCGGACACCCTTGCGACGCGCGCCACGGTAGACGAACAGCCGCGGATACTCCTCGTTCAGCGTGACCGCCAGCACGGGGTAGGACTTGTCGTCGCGGTAGCGGACATTGAAGCGCGGATCGAATTCCTTGATCCAGTTGTATTCCAGCTGCAGCGCCTCCACCTCGGTGGAGACGACCGTCCACTCGACGCTCGCGGCCGTGGTGACCATCTGCCTGGTGCGCGGATGCAGGTTCGCGACGTCGGCGAAGTAGGAGTTCAGTCTGCTGCGCAGGCTCTTGGCCTTGCCGACGTAGATGACCTGCCGATGGGCGTCCCGGAATTTGTAGACGCCGGGTTCGACGGGAATCGTGCCCGGCGCGGGCCGGTACGTCGCTGGATCTGCCACCCATCCAGCCTATCGGCGCGGTCGGACACGATCCGTCCGCAGCCCGCGCCGGACCGAAGCACCCGGGCGGCGAGCGGGACCGGCTGCCCCGGCCACCACGGACTCCCGATGGAATCAGGGCGCGCGGACGCCGAACCACGCTTCGGCTTCCGGGCGGCACAGCGAGTGCACGACGACGCCCGAGGTGGCGAGCGAATACGCCGCCGCGACGACGCCGACGACAG
>NZ_BAFS01000169.1 GCF_000308415.1 Nocardia asiatica NBRC 100129
GGCCGACAGATCGACCACCATCCAGGTCTCCAGCTCCCGGTCGGCGATCATCTGCCGCACGTGCGGATGGGTGGTGCGGGCGGTGACCGACCAATCCATCTGGCGGACGTCGTCGCCGGGCTGGTAGGCGCGCGCCTCGCCCGGCTCGGAGCCGGGCCCGGGGATGAGACCGAGATGGTCACCGTGCAGCACGCCGTCGAGCCTGCGGCGCACGGTGAGTTCGAGGGTCTTGAGCGCGACCGTGAGCCTGGGGTCGGTCAGCTCCCCTGCGTGGAAGGACGGCGGTGCGTGCGACGACGACATCGGCATTGGCATTGGCGCAACCGGATCCGATGCCGCGGTCACTTCGGCGGGACGGTGCCCGCGGGCTGGGACTGCTGCCCGTTGGGCGGCTGGGGCACCACCTGCTGCTGCGGCGGCTGCGGAATCTGCTGCTGCGGGGCGCCCTGCGCCGGGGCGGGTGCGCCCGGCGCGACCGCCTGCGGGGCGACCTGCGGCAGGCCGACCGTCTGCAGCACGCGCTTGATCACGTCTTCGGGGCTGATCTCGTCGGCGAGCGCGTCGTAGGACAGCACCAGGCGGTGACGCAGCACGTCCGGGATCACTTCCACCACGTCCTGCGGCACCACGTAATCGCGGCCGCGGATCAGTGCGACCGCGCGGGCCGCGGCGATGATGCCCAGGCTGGCGCGCGGCGAGGCGCCGTAGGAGATCCAGCTGGCCACGTCCTGCATGCCGAATTCGGCCGGCTTGCGGGTCGCCGCGATCACCCGGACCACGTAGTCGACCAGGGCATGGTGCACGAAGGTGTTGGCCGCGACCTTCTGCAGGCGGATCAGGTCCTCCGGCTCCAGGATCCGGCCGGCCTCCGGCGGGGTGACGCCCATCCGGTAGATGATCTCGCGCTCCTCCTCCACGGAGGGGTAGTCGACGACGACCTTGAACAGGAACCGGTCGCGCTGCGCCTCGGGCAGCGGGTACACGCCCTCGCTCTCGATCGGGTTCTGCGTCGCCATGACCAGGAACGGGTCGGGCATCGGGTAGGTCTTGCCGCCGATCGACACGTGCCGCTCGGCCATCACCTCGAGCAGCGCCGACTGCACCTTGGCGGGCGCGCGGTTGATCTCGTCGGCGAGCACGAAGTTCGCGACGACCGGGCCGAGCTCGGTGTCGAACTGCTCGCGGCCCTGCCGGTAGATGCGGGTACCGATGAGGTCGGTGGGCACCAGGTCGGGCGTGAACTGGACGCGGGCGAACGAGCCGCCGACCACCTTGGCGAAGGTCTCCACAGCGAGGGTCTTCGCGATGCCGGGAACGCCTTCGAGCAGGACGTGACCGCGTGCGAGAACGCCGACGAGCAGTCGTTCGACCAGGCGGTCCTGGCCCACGATCACCCGCTTGACCTCGTAGATCGCTTTCTCCAGGGTCTGGACGTCACGCTCGAGGGTGCTGGGCGTGGAGACCGGCGCATCCTTCGCCGAGTTCGCTCCGCTCACACCGTCCGTCGAAGTCACCAACATCCCCGCTTTCGCCTTGGTCCTGTGCGTGCTGCCCCAACTATTCCAGGTAATCACCGCCTGTGCCGCAACCGGACCCGACAGAATGGGAATTCCGCGCGATCGCAGCCCGGCGCGACACCCGGAATGTCCGGAATCAGGAGACTATGCGCACCGCGAACGGCATGATGCCGCCCTCCCGGACCGGGGACACCTTCACCACGTCGCCGGATTCCGGCGCCTCCACCATCTTCCCGTCGCCGAGGTACAGGGCCACGTGCTGACTGCCGTTGGGCCCCCAGAACAGCATGTCGCCGCGTTCGCGATCACCGACCGGCACGCGGGTGCCCGCGTTGTACTGATAGCCGCTGTAGTGCGGCAGCGAGACGCCGATGCCGGCGAACGCGTAGACCATCAAGCCCGAGCAGTCGAAGCCGACCTTGTCGTAGTCGCCGTGGCGGTCGGCGACGCCGCCGTCGCGGATGCCGAGCGTCGGCCCGTCCTCGTCGCCGCCGCCCCAGGCGTAGGTGACGCCCAGCTGCGACATCGCGCGATCGACCACGGTCTCGATCGCCGACGAGCCCCCGGCCGACGGCGAGTTCGGCCGGGGCGTACCGCGGCGCGGTGACGGCGCGTCCTCCAACTGGGTGTGCGGGCGCTTGCCCGCGCCCAGTTCGGCAGCGCGATCCTGGGCGGCGCGGTCGGCGGCCGCACGGGCGGCCGCGGCCGCGGCGGCGGCGCGGACCGCGGCCTCCTCCGCTCTGCGCAGCGCATCCCAGGCCAGGTACGCGTCGCGCTGGTCCTGCAGACCCGCCACGTTTCGCCGCGCGTGGTCCAGCCGCCCCTGCGCGTCCTGGCGCAGGCGCAGCAAGTGGTCGCGCTGTGCGGCTTGCCGGTCGAGTTCCGCCTTGGCCGCGGCGACCGCGTTCTCGGCGTCGGTCTTGCGTGCCGCCGCCGCGACGGCGGCCACGTCCGCGTCCGCCTTCGCCTTGCGGGCGCTGGAGTTCTTGTTGCCCTGGTCGATCTGCGCCCGCCGCAGGCCGTCGAGCACCTGCTGGCGGTTCTTGGAGACCAGGTCGAGCAGCTGGGCCCGGTCCAGCGCGACCGCCGGGGTGGCCGCCGCCGCCAGATAGGTGACCATCGAATCGGAACCGGGGCGGGTATAGACCTGGGTGGCGAACTGGTCGAAGTTGCGCCGAGCCTGACCGACCTCGACCGCGGCGTCGGCCAGCGCGAGCTGGGTGTCGACCACCACGGCAGCGGCCGCGTCGGCGGCCTCGCGCGCGCTCTGCAGGTCGACCAGCGCCTTGTTGACATCTTCCCGGCGCTGCGCGACCACGCCGTCGAGCTGCCCGAGCTGGTGGTCGACCACGGCGACCTGGTTGATCAGGGTGCCGACCTCGGCCACACCGGCGTCGACCTGCGCGCCCGCCTGGGCGATCTGGCCGTCGCTGGGATTCGGCGGAGCAGGCGGCACGGCGGCGACCGGCCCGGTCGTGACCACTACAGCGACCGAGATCAGCAATCCCACAGCGACCAATAGTCGGCGGCGGTATGCCAGCGCGCCGGTGTTGCGCATCACACCTCCAAGGGCCGGATTCCGGTAATCCTCGCGGGCATCAGGCGAACCATGACGCACTGTGGTCGACAGATGGCCTCTGGAAACACATATTCCCCATCAGGCACCATTCGAACCGTAAGACACTTACGTCACCGACGAAACAACATTCACGCAACTATGCGGTTCGCGTTCACCAATTGCTAGAAGTTTGCTATCTGCGCCGAAGGGTACGGTGTGGCATAACAGACCAACCGTTCGGAAAACTAGCTCAACAGGAACCAGCAGCCCTGGTTGTCCCCCATATCCGCCAGCGACAGTCTTCGCATCCAGCGAAGGGGGACGGACTCGCATGCGTGCGAAAGCGGTCATCGAGCGGTGGAGGATCGACCTGGACACGGAGGCTTGGAGATCGAGGGGCTGCAGCCGATCACGTCGGGAAAGCTGCGCTTGGCCCGAGCTGGCGTAAGTAATGTGGCGACTCGTTTCCGCTGCCGCCGCTCACAAGGACGCCGCGGTACACCGAAGTTCCCACAGTCCGGCGACCGCGAGAACTCGACCACGGCTCGAACAGGGTTGCACGCGAACACATTTCATGGTCAACTGGACCACGATCATACGAATCAAGGGGGATCTTCATTCGAAAGAATATGCGTCGCCGAGGACGGACTCGCCCACCCCATACACACTGCATGTGAGCACAGCCCTGGGGTGGGATGCGGTGCTTACCCTCCGGTGGCGATAAATCATTGTGCACCGACGACAACTCACGGCGCACGAGGCATTTCGATACCTCCGGCCAGTACCGGAAAGAAAGTAAATGATCAAGAAAATAGTTGGTGTAGCGTCAATATCCATAGCCCTGATCGCAGGACTTCACGGCACCGCATCCGCCAGCAACCGAAGCGGACCTTACACGGACCGGGACGGGCACAGCGGAAAGTCATTCTGCCAGGGTGACCGCGTCGGCCAGTATGCCAACACCAGCGAATGCTACGAGGACCCGGCGGGAAGCGGCCAGTGGTACTTCGACATCGGCCCGCGTCAGCCGGGACGCTAAGCGGACCAGCGGCCCGACGAGCCTGACAAATGCACGGTCAAGGCTGCCATTCGACGAATGGCAGCCTTGACTGCTCATTAGTCGAGATTCAGGGCGCGGATTCCACAGACCTGCGAACCTTGACCATGTGCAGTCCGGCCACCGCGAGGACAACTACTGCCAAAATGATACAAGTAATCGTGGTCCACGAAATTGCAGACTCCGTTTTCAAATCGTTCACAAAATCCTGCGCCGCCTGCGCGGTAGTGGCATGAGGGGCCTTGGCGGCATCTTCGGCCCGCTCGAGTCGATATCGTGAAATAGAATCACTGTACGTACCAGCCCAGTCACCATTGAGTACTACGACGGTACCGTGCCGCACTTCACCGACAGCGGTTGCCAGATCACGCAGATTGGCTTGCTCAGCGGGTCGGACTGGAACGACTACGATGCTAAGTGGCACGCCATGCTCACGCGCCTCTCGTGCCACAGAGGCCAAACCGGATTGATCGCGCTCGGGCGCGCTTACGTCGTTGTCCGCCAGATCGGACAGGATGCTGCGAAGATCGACATTCGGCGGGATGCCCGCAGCCATGGGGCTGAACACTGCTTCGTACAATATGGTCATCTTTCATCCGGTCTGTCGAGCCGCACTGCGGGCGACGGGCATTCACCAGCCTTCATGGTGAGCGACGTGCTGACTGGGCGCACCGACGGGCCGGAAGGAACAATACGCGATCTGACCGAGCAGCAGTTCTTCTCACCACGCCGACGCCCCCCTTGCTTCACAGGACAAGCGTACTGTTAAGGTCGTAGCCGCGAGGAACCGGCGCTCGAGCGACGCCGGAGCACCTCCGAAGACTCGGTCGCCGGCACAGCCCCGCCGGCGACCGCCCGCACAGACGAGTGGAGCTGACGTGACGACAAGTATCGATACTTTCGGCGCCAAGGGCACCCTCGAGGTGGGAAGCAACTCCTATGAGATCTTCCGCCTCTCCGCCGTGCCCGGCACCGAGAAACTCCCCTACGCACTCAAGGTCCTCGCGGAGAACCTGCTCCGCACCGAGGACGGCGCCAACATCACCGCCGATCATATTCGCGCCATCGCGAAGTGGGATCCGTCGGCGCAGCCGAACACCGAGATCCAGTTCACGCCCGCCCGCGTGATCATGCAGGACTTCACCGGCGTGCCGTGCATCGTGGACCTGGCCACCATGCGCGAGGCCGTGGCCACCCTGGGCGGCGACCCGGACAAGGTGAACCCCCTCGCCCCCGCCGAGATGGTCATCGACCACTCCGTCATCATCGACGTCTTCGGCCGGGCGGACGCCTTCGAGCGCAACGTCGACATCGAATACCAGCGCAACGGTGAGCGCTACCAGTTCCTGCGCTGGGGTCAGACCGCGTTCGACGACTTCAAGGTCGTCCCGCCCAGCACCGGCATCGTGCACCAGGTCAACATCGAGCACCTGGCCCGCGTCGTCATGGTCCGCGACGGCCAGGCCTACCCCGACACCTGCGTCGGCACCGACTCGCACACCACCATGGTCAACGGCCTCGGCGTGCTCGGCTGGGGCGTCGGCGGCATCGAGGCCGAGGCGGCCATGCTCGGCCAGCCCGTCTCGATGCTGATCCCGCGCGTGGTCGGCTTCAAGCTGACCGGCGAGATCCAGCCGGGCGTGACCGCGACCGACGTGGTGCTGACCGTCACCGACATGCTGCGCAAGCACGGCGTGGTCGGCAAGTTCGTCGAGTTCTACGGCAAGGGCGTGGCCGAGGTGCCGCTGGCCAACCGCGCCACCCTGGGCAACATGAGCCCCGAGTTCGGCTCCACCGCCGCGATCTTCCCCATCGATGACGTGACCGTCGACTACCTGCGCCTGACCGGTCGCTCCGACGAGCAGGTCGCGCTGGTCGAGGCGTACGCCAAGGAACAGGGCCTCTGGCACGATCCCGACACCGAGCCCGCCTACTCCGAGTACCTCGAACTGGACCTGAGCACCGTCGTGCCGTCCATCGCGGGCCCGAAGCGGCCGCAGGACCGGATCCTGCTGTCGGAGTCGAAGATCGCCTTCCGCAAGGACATCCACAACTACACCAGCGACGCGGAGAGCGGCCCCGCCGCCGACACCCCGCACAGCAAGCTGGACGAGGCCGTGGAGGAGTCCTTCCCGGCGAGCGACCCGGCCGTGCTGTCCTTCGCCGACGACGGCGCCGAGTCGCTGGTCTCGGCCGCCAACGGCGCCGAGGGCCGCCCGTCCAAGCCGGTGACGGTGCGCAGCGAGGAGTACGGCGACTTCGTGCTCGACCACGGCGCGGTCGTGGTCGCCTCGATCACCTCCTGCACCAACACCTCCAACCCGTCGGTCATGCTCGGCGCGGCCCTGCTGGCCCGCAACGCCGTGGAGAAGGGCCTGGCCCGCAAGCCGTGGGTGAAGACCTCCATGGCGCCGGGTTCGCAGGTCGTCAACGGCTACTACGAGAAGGCCGGCCTGTGGCCGTACCTGGACAAGCTGGGCTTCAACCTGGTCGCGTTCGGTTGCGCCACCTGCATCGGCAACACCGGCCCGCTGCCGGAGGAGATCTCGAAGGCGGTCAACGACAACGACCTCACCGTCACCGCGGTGCTGTCGGGCAACCGCAACTTCGAAGGCCGCATCTCCCCCGACGTGAAGATGAACTACCTGGCCTCCCCGCCGCTGGTCATCGCCTACGCGCTCGCGGGAACCATGGACTTCGACTTCGAGAACGACCCGCTGGGCAAGGACACCGAGGGCAACGACGTCTTCCTGAAGGACATCTGGCCCTCGCCGCAGGAGATCCAGGAGACCATCGACCGGGTCATCAGCCGCGACATGTTCCTCGAGGACTACAAGGACGTCTTCCGGGGCGACGAGCGCTGGCGCGGCCTGCCCACGCCGGAGGGCAAGACCTTCGAGTGGGATCCGCAGTCCACCTATGTGCGCAAGCCTCCGTACTTCGAGGGCATGCCGCAGACTCCGGAGCCGGTCACCGACATCAAGGGCGCCCGGGTGCTCGCGCTGCTCGGCGACTCGGTCACCACCGACCACATCTCCCCGGCGGGCAACATCAAGCCCGGCACCCCGGCCGCCCAGTACCTGGAGGCCAACGGCGTCGAGCGCAAGGACTACAACTCCTACGGCTCGCGCCGCGGCAACCACGAGGTGATGATCCGCGGCACCTTCGCCAACATCCGGCTGCGCAACCAGCTGCTCGACGACGTCTCGGGTGGCTACACCCGCGACTTCACCCAGGACGGCGGCCCGCAGGCGTTCATCTACGACGCGTCGCAGAACTACCAGGCCGCGGGCATCCCGCTGGTCGTGCTCGGCGGCAAGGAATACGGGTCGGGCTCCTCGCGTGACTGGGCCGCCAAGGGCACCAGCCTGCTGGGCGTGCGGGCCGTGATCACCGAGTCGTTCGAGCGCATCCACCGCTCCAACCTCATCGGCATGGGCGTCATCCCGCTGCAGTTCCCGGCGGGCGAGTCGGCCGCGTCGCTGAAGCTGGACGGCACCGAGACCTTCGACATCGAGGGCATCACCCAGCTGAACGAGGGTGTCACCCCTAAGACGCTGAAGGTCACCGCGACCAAGGAGAACGGGGACAAGATCACCTTCGACGCGGTCGTCCGGATCGACACCCCCGGCGAGGCGGACTACTACCGCAACGGCGGCATCCTGCAGTACGTGCTGCGCAACATGATCGGTGCTTGATTGCGCCGCCTTCGGCGGCGCGTGTTCGCGCCCCTGAAGTCTCGTGTTCGCGCGCCCGAGACTCGCGCCTGCGGCGCATGCGCTTCGGGCACGCGAACACGAGACGGGCGCGAACGTCGCTCGTAAGACTCGCTCCCCGCGGAGTTGTGTCAGCGCAAGCGGCGGGTCCACGAGCACCGGGTTGTCAGTGCTCTCGGCACCGCAGGCATGGTCGCCAAGATCACTGTTCGCCTCGCTCGTACTGTGAGAACCCCCGCATCGGTGGACCGTCGATGCGGGGGTCCGTGTTTCCCCACTGGAGGATTCCGTGCCCAAGGTCAGTGATGATCACCTCGCCGCCCGGCGCAGCCAGATCCTGGACGGCGCACGCCGCTGCTTCGCCGAATACGGCTACGACGGCGCCACCGTGCGCCGCCTCGAAGAGGAGATCGGACTGTCCCGGGGCGCGATCTTCCACCACTTCCGCGACAAGGACGCGTTGTTCCTCGCCCTCGCCCAAGAAGACGCCGAACGCATGGCCGACGTCGCGGCCAACCAGGGCATCGTGCAGGTCATGCGCGACATGCTCGCCCATCCGGAGCAGTTCAACTGGCTCGGAACGCGTTTGGAGATCGCGCGGCGGCTGCGCACCGATCCCGAATTCCGCGCCGGCTGGACCCAGCGTTCGGCCGAGCTCACCGCGGCCACCCTGGCCCGCCTGGAACGCCGCAAGGCCGCGGGCGCGCTGCGCGACGACGTGCCCACCGACGTTCTGCTCGGCTACCTCGACCTCGTCCTCGACGGACTGATCGCGCGGATCGCCTCCGGGCACACCAACGAGAACCTCTCCGCCGTGCTGGATCTGGTGGAGGCCTCGGTTCGCCGCAGGCACTGAGGGCCGCACCCCGCAGCAGCGGGGTGCCAGTACCCGCGACGAGAGCTCAGTACGTCGTGTTGATGTATTCGGCGGCGTGGGTCGTCCACGGGACGTTCGTCCCCGGCATGTGCTGGTGGTTGTAGAGCACGTGCTGGCCGTAAGGCCAAGGGGTGAGGTAGCCGACGACGCCGCGGACCGCTTTGGTGTAGCGGTCGAGATTGCCGATCGGATCGCGCAGCAGGATTTCGAGCAGTTCGGCGAAGATCAACGGCGCGACGTCGCCGATGCGGGCGCCCTCGACGAAGGAGAACGGGGAGATGCCGACCCCGATGATGCGCAGCGGCGAATTGCCGGGCGAGGCGGTGATGATGTCGCCGGGGTTGGCGTACTCGCGGACCGCGACCGAAGCGGGCCATGCTCCACGCTGTCCGTGCAGGCCGAAAGTACCCAGCGGGCAGAGGTTCCCGACCGACTGCCCGGCACGGCGCAACGGGTTGGCGATGTTCACCACGAACGCGATCTCCAGCGGCGTGCCGTCGGTGTTCTTGTACTTCCCCGACTGGACGCCCTCCAGAATCCGGCTGGCGCAGATACCGCCGAGCGAATAGCTGAGCAGCCCGCAGACATTCGGCGAGTCCTGGATCGCCTTCACCCCGGCGGCGATGCCGAGCCGCACCGACGTCTCCAGCGAAGGCCCCCAGACCTCCGGCACGGGACCCACCGAAGCAGGCCAATCCGGTTCGAAGTAACTGAACGCATCGGTGTCGAGTAGTTTCGTGACGTCGTGCAGCATGCCCTCGGGCGTTCCGTCGGAGTTCCGCGGCTCACCGGTGCCGCGGAGAGTGATGATGTCGATCATCGTGGCCTCCTTGCACAATCGCACCGAAACTTTCGGCACTCTTCCACGGTAAACCCGTGCGACCGGCGAGCGCGAGTGTCGAGCAATCTCAGATCGCCTCGAGTTTCGCCTTGTAGAACGGGATTCGGTGGATTGCGACCCGGGTGAGCAAACCTACTGGGCGCCCGGTTCCAGACTGCTCAGCAGAATTCGCGCAATCCGGTCCAGTTCCCGCCGCTCTCCTGCGGTGAGCACGGACAGCATCCTGGTCTCGTTCGCGGTGTGCGCGGTCACCACGGTGTCGACCAGTTCCCGTCCCGCCTCGGTGAGGGCGACTCGAACCGCCCTGCGGTCCTGCGCGTCAGCGACCCGCCGCACCAGTCCCGCCGACTCCAGCCGGTCCAGCCGCCCGGTCATGCCCGCCCGGGAGAGCATGAGCGTGTCGGCGAGTACCGAGGGGTTCAGTTCGAACGGCTCACCCGAACGACGCAGTGCGGCAAGGACATCGAACTCGCCGCGCTGCAGGCCGTGCCTGCCGAACACCGCCTCGATCTCGCGCTGCGTCACCAGCAGCAGCCGGCTCAGGCGGCCGACCACTCCCATCGCCTCCAAGTCGAGGTCCGGCCGTTCGCGCTCCCACTGCGCCACGATCGCGTCGACGGCGTCCGCTTTTCGCTCGATCATGGACAGGATTCTATTCGTCAGGATATAGTTCGGTACCGAATTATTAATTGACGAACTAAAGGAGATCTCCATGCCCCCTTCCGCGCCCCGCAAGGACGTCGCGATCCGGCAGCCGCAGGACGCGGAAGTCTTGCGCACGACATCGGTCACCCTGCGCCTACTGATCGACGCCGACGAGGCAGGCGGCGGGGTCAGCACGCTCGAGGTCGCCATGGATCGCGGCGCGGACGGCGCGGCGCCGCACTATCACACGCGTTCGGACGAGCTGTTCTATGTCGCGGAAGGCGAATTGCAACTGCTGGCCGGGGACCGGATCGTCACCGTCGGCGCGGGCGGTTCGATCGTGGTGCCGAAGTTCATGCCGCACGCCTTCGGCGCCGCGCCGGACAGCACGGCGCGCATCTTGATCGCGCTCACCCCCGGCGTGCAGCGATTCGAGTACTTCCGGTTATTGGAGCGGATCGCCGCGGGCGAATCCACGATGGCCGATCTCGCCGCCGCGCAGGACGAGTTCGACAACCACTTCGTCGATGCCCCGGCGTGGTGGGCGGAGCGCAACGCGCACCGGGACTGAACGCGCGGCTCTCGGACCTCTGTCAGCGCAACCGGATCGGAGGGAGGAGATCACGACGCACCCCGCATACGGACCGGGGAAATGCGATGTCGCACACCGAAGCGCCGCATCCGGTCTCCGGTCCGCGACGCTCGCGGACGCGAAAGTACAGATGCACAGCCGCCAATATCGGGCTATGGACGCCGGCCCGCGGCCGGTCGGATTAGCTCGACGATTGCGTTGTGGACCTTTCCAGGCTACCGGAAATCTTTCGGTACTCGGCGCTTATCGATCGGAATTCGGTTTGCCGCAGGCCGGGAAATATCGCGATCCGATCCGGCGGCGACCCTTGTCGCGATATGATCGCTCACACGCTTGGGGGTCGTGGCAAATCGTGAGCAGATCGGAGAAAAGGCTATGACCGACGCAATCCGCCTTCCCGGGACGACGCCGCCAGGTGACCGCGTTCCTCCGCTCCAGGGACTGCTGGTCGCGGAATCGGACCGCGAGATCAGTGTGCGCGTCGCCGAGGGAACGTGGACGTTCTGTCGGTCCGATGTCTTACGAGTGGTCGATTCCGCAGTGCCGCAGGCCGATCAGGACGGCCGTCCGGTACTCGTGGACATCCGCGCCGGCGCCACCGCCGACTTCACCCGCAGGCTGCGCATCGACCTGGTCGATCGGCCGATGACCATTCCGGAGTCGCCGTCGGCGGCGCTCGGCGACGACCAATTGCGCCTGCTCACCGAAATGTGGGCCGACCGGCTGCAACTCGTCGATTGTCCCGGCGCGGGCGGGGCGACGTACACCTACTGCCAGACCAGGTCGATCGACGGCAGCGACGACGGCATCAACTGCGACAGTCTCGACTGAGCGGCAGGCGGATGGCCGCACGCCGGCGGAGTTCGGTCTTGATCGTGTCCGAATCCGATGATCTACACGCCACCGCGATGGCGGCGACGTTGCGAGAACACCACGGGATCGGTCCGATCCAGCTCGACCTGCGTGATTTTCCCCGAGAGTCCGGCAGCTTCCGGTTGGACCGGCACGGCACCGCCCGCTCGCTGTCACACCTGATCGGCCTCGACGACGTCCGATCGGTGTGGTGGCGGCGCCCGCACCCGGCGCGGGTGCCCGCGGGTGTCCGCGCGTCGGACAACGATTTTCGCCAGGCCGAGTGCGACGGATTCATCCAGGGCCTGCTCTGGTCCATCCCCGCGTACTGGGTCAACGACCCGGGGGCCGACCGCACCGCGGGACGCAAGATCGTGCAGCTCGAGACGGCACTGCGGGCCGGTTTCGCGGTGCCGGAGACGTTGATCACCAACGACCCGGACGAGGCGCGCAGCTTCGTCGAATCCCGGCCGGGCCCGGTCGTTTACAAGCGCACCGGCACCAGCCGGGCGGAGTTCGCCGAGACGAGGATCATCGCCAGGGACGATTTCGCCAGGCTGGCCGCGATCCGTTCGGCGCCGACCACCTTCCAGGACTACGTCGACGCCACCTGCGATCTGCGCGTGGTGTGGGTGGACGGCGTCGAATGGACCGTGCGCATCGACTCCCAGGCCGGCGTGGGCAAGGTCGACTCGCGTCTGGACACCTCGGTCGATTTCACGCCCGACCACCTGCCCGCCGCGGTGAGCAAGTCGCTGGCCACCCTGATGGGCGCGCTCGGACTGTCCTTCGGTGTGCTCGACATCCGGCTCGGACGCGACGGCGAGTACTACTTTCTCGAGGTCAACCCGCAGGGTCAGTTCGCCTACCTGGAGATCAAGACCGGACTGCCGATCTTCCGCAGCCTGGCCAATCTGCTGGTGGACGGCGACGGCACGGTGGCGGGCTACTGAGCCCGGCGATATATCTGCAACAGCACACCCGAGCTCCGGAACGCCACACTGTCGACCAGGCGCAGCCGTCGCGGCTCGACGCCGCCGAACAGCGGCAGGCCCGCGCCGAGCAGCACCGGAAACACCAGCAGCCGAAGCTCATCCACCGCATCCAGGCGCAAGAACTCCTGCGCGGTGCGCAGACCGGCGAACACCACCACCGGCCTGCCGGGGGCGTTCTTCAGCTCCGCGATTTCGGCGGGCAGGTCCGCGCCGATCCGGCGGGCGGGCTGCCACGGCAGCTCCAGATCCGGACGGTGCGACAGCACGAACTTCGGCAGCGCGTTGACCAGCGGCGCGAGCATCGCGTCCCCGGGCGTCGCCGGATCTGCTTGCGCGTGCGGCCAATACCCCGCGAGCAGCTCGTAGGAGGTGCGCCCGAAGATCTGGGCGTCGACGCCGCCGAGCAGCTCGGCGAGGTAGGCATCCAGTTCGGGGTCGTCGACTTCGATCCAGTCGAGCGCTCCGTCCGGGCCGGCCGCGTAGCCGTCCAGTGTCACCATGATCTGCAACAGCACGTTCCGCACCGCGAGGTTCCTTCCGTCGACAACCTGTCCCTACTGTGTCGACGGCCCTCGCGGCGCGAACTCATCGCGCCGTCACAGCGTCTATTGGACCTTGCGGCGATTGGCTCCACCTCGGCTGCGGAGCTGCACATGCGACTCCACCAGCACGTTGTGGATGAAACCGTAGGAGCGGCCGGTGGACCGCGCCAGGGAGCGGATGCTCGCACCCGCCTCATATTGTTTCTTCAGCTGGGTTTGTAGGCGATCGCGTGACTTCCCGGTGACGCGTGTGCCCTTGCCCAATGGGGCCTTACTCTGTGGCCTGTCGCTCATGGCTTCCTCCGAGTCGCCGAGCAGCGTCTTTCCAGGCTAAGCACTCAGCTGGCCGTGATCAACGGGTTCCTGTGATGAAACTCACGCGAGCTGAATAAGTTCCAGGTATTCGGCCGACCAATGGTCTTCTGTCCCGTCCGGAAGCAGGATCACGCGTTCCGGAGACAACGCCTCCGCTGCGCCCGGGTCGTGGGTCACCAGCACCACGGCGCCCGCGTAGGTGCGCAGGGCGTCGAGCACCTGCTCTCGCGACACCGGGTCGAGGTTGTTCGTCGGCTCGTCGAGCAGCAGCACGTTCGCCGCCGAGGAGACCAGTCCGGCCAGCGCCAGCCGGGTCTTCTCACCGCCGGACAGGGTGCCTGCGGGCTGGTCGAGCTGCGGTCCGGAGAACATGAACGCGCCGAGCAGTCCGCGCAGATCCTGCTCGCCCGCGTCCGGCGCGGCGTGGCGGATGTTCTCCCACACGGTGGCGTTGTCGTCCAGCGTGTCGTGCTCCTGGGCGAAGTAGCCGACCTTCAGGCCGTGCCCGGGCACCAACCCGCCCGCCGTCGGCTGTTCGACGCCCGCCAGCAGGCGCAGCAGCGTCGTCTTGCCCGCGCCGTTGAGCCCCAGCACCACCACGCGGCTGCCCCGGTCG
>NZ_BAFS01000168.1 GCF_000308415.1 Nocardia asiatica NBRC 100129
TGCTCCTCGGCGGCGACGACGTACAGCGCGAGAATCGGCAACACCGCGCCGTTCATCGTCATCGAGACGCTGACCTGGTCCAGCGGGATGTGGTCGAACAGCTGGCGCATGTCCAGGATCGAGTCGATGGCCACCCCCGCCATGCCGACGTCACCCTGCACTCGCGGATGATCGGAGTCGTAGCCGCGGTGGGTCGCCAGGTCGAACGCGACCGACAGACCTTTCTGGCCCGCCTGCAGGTTGCGCCGGTAGAAAGCGTTCGAGTCCGCGGCGGTGGAGAAACCGGCGTACTGGCGGATCGTCCACGGCTGATTGACGTACATGGTGGGGTACGGCCCGCGCACGAACGGCGCGACGCCCGGCACGCTGTCGAGCGGATATCCCTCGGCCGCGACGGCATCCCGGTCGGCCTTGGTGAACACCGGCGGCACGTCGATGCCTTCGGGCGTCGACCACACCAACTGTTCGGGTGCGTACCGATTGGCCGCCGCTGCCGCGCGCACGTACTCCGTGACCTGCGCCGGTTCGACCGCGGCGGGCTCGGGCGCGCCCTCGGTCAGCGGCACGTCGGCGAAACTGCCGATCAGATGCTCGATCTCACGAGTAGTCATCAGGCTCCCACCTTCTCCAGCAAGCCGGACAGCGCGGCGACGGCGTCGATGCGCGCGGCGAGGAATCCGTCCGGGCGCTGCGCGTCGTCCAGGTCGGCGACGGCTTTGGCCGCGCCGGCCAGCAGCACGGTGGACACACCCGCGGCGCGCAATCGCTCCACCACCGCACCGGCTTCCGATCCGTAGCGCGTATCCGAACCGCACAGCACCGCGATCGGCGCTCCGGCTTCGCTGGCCGCCGCGGCGACCGCGTCCACCGTGAGCGGTCCGGGGTTGATCGATTCGATGCCGCCGGAGGCCAGCAGATTCGCGATGAAGGTGACCCGCACGTTGTGCTCGGCCACCGACCCGAGCGGCACCAGCAGCGCCTTCGGCCGGGTGCCATGTTCGGCGAGGTAGGCGTCGGAACGGTCACGCAACTGCTCGAACGCGGCGCCGTAGCGGGCGACCCGCCCGGTCTGCCGCGCCGCCTCGGACAGCGGCTGTTCGGCCAGATTCGGGAATTCGTTCACGCCGGTGACGGCGGTCTTGCGGTGCGCGACATCGGCGTCGCGAGCAGCCTTGGTCGCCGCCACGCGCTCGGCGAGCAGACCGGATTCCAGCGCGGCGGGGTAGCCACCGGCCGCCTCGATCTCCTGGAGGAACTCCCACGCCTTCGCCGCCAGCGCGGCGGTGAGGTCCTCGACGTACCAGGAGCCCGCACCCGGGTCCAGCACGTGCCCGAGATGCGATTCCTCGAGCAGCAGCAGCTGGGTGTTGCGGGCCATGCGGTCGGCGAACGACTTCGAGACGCCGAGCTCGCCCGGCGGCAGGGCGGAGTCGAACGGCAGCACGGTGACGGTGTCGGCGCCGCCGATGCCCGCGCCGAACGCGGCGAGCGTGGTGCGCAGCATGTTCACCCACGGATCACGCTGACTCATCATGGCGGCCGAGGTGACCGCGTGCTGCGGCGCCCCGCCGAAATCCGGTGCGCCGCACACCTGCGCGACCCGCGCCCAGAGCTGCCTGGCGGCACGAAACTTCGCGATGGTGGCGAACTGATCGTCGGTGGCCGCGAACCGGAACTCCAGCTGTCCGAGCGCGTCCGCGAGGTCCAGGCTCTCGGTGAGCGAGCGCAGGTAGGCCAGGCCCGCGGCGACGGCCGCGCCCAGTTCCTGCGCGTCGGAGGAGCCCGCGTCATGGAAGACGGTGCCGTCCACGGTGATCGCGCGGACCGCTTCCGGCCGTCGGGCCGCCTGCCCGGCGAGCGCGACCGCCTCGCCGCGGCCGATGTCGGTCAGGCCGGCGAACTGGCTGGTCAGCGGCGCGGCGCCGAGGCTGATCCGAATGTCCGCGCGATCGGGGGCCGGGTAGCCGTCGAGCACGGTGAACACCTGTGCCGCCGCCGCTGCCACGTCACCGCCCGCGTCCAGCGTGAGCGGGGCCAATTCGAACAGCAGGCCCGCCAAGGCGGCGGGCAGATCCGCCACCGGAACGCCGCGCTCGCCCGCGCCGAGCCAGATCGCGCTGAGCCCGTTCTCCAGCCCCGACAGGATCTCCCGGTTGGCGGCAGCGGCGTCGCGCTGGGTGACCTGCGCGCTGACGAACCAGCCCCGGTGCACGTCCCGGGTGGCGTCCCGGCCGCGCACGAAGGGAAAGGTCCCCGGCAGCGGCTGTTCGGGCAACTCGTCGCGCCGGGTGTAGAGCGGAGCGACGGTCAGGCCGTCGTAGGTGGTCTCGTCGAGCAGCCGCTCGGGCTCCTCGGGAAGTTCGGTGACATCGACGCGGCGCGCCTTCGCCAGCACCCCGGCCACGCCCTTGCGCCATCGGGCGTAGTCGGGCACCGGATCCGCCCCGGGATCTGAAGCAATCGGCATAGCTTGGTGTTCCTCTTCCTCACGCGGACGCACCGGCAGTGTGCGCCCGATTCCCTCACATTCGCCCAGCTCAGCGACTACTTCGGTTAACGAGCATTCGTCCCGCTTCCACTGATGCTAGCGGGCGGATTCCCGGCCGGTTGACCCTGCCCGCCTCTACCAACCGGTAACCTGTCGCGGGTGACCGAGCGCGGCGAGGGAACAATCGAATACAGCGCCGACGGGCACGACGCCGCCGAGCGCCGGCGTGGCGCGGGCCTGACCAGGCTGCTGCGTGACCCGCGTATCGTCGCGCTGATCGTCGGCGCGGTCGCGTTGTTCGGCGCGGCACTGCTCGTTCCGCTGCCGTCGCCCCGCCAGGTGCAGGAGTGGGCGGCCTCGGTCGGTCCGGTCTTTCCCCTGCTGTTCTTCCTGGTCCACGCCCTGGTGACGGTGGCGCCGATCCCGCGCACCGTGTTCACCGTGAGCGCCGGACTGCTGTTCGGGCCGCTGCTGGGCATCGCGCTGGCGGTCGGCGCCACGACGGTGAGCGCGGCGCTGGCGATCGCGCTGGTCCGCGCGTTCGATCGCGATCAGGTCGCCGCCCGGCTCACGCATCCCGCCGTGCGGGCGATCGATGAGCGTCTGGCTCGCCGCGGCTGGCTCGCGGTCGGGTCGCTGCGGCTCATCGCGGCGGTGCCGTTCTCGGTGATCAACTATTGCTGCGGACTGTCCTCGATCCGGTTCTGGCCGTACCTGATCGCCACGGTGCTCGGGGTGCTGCCCGGCACGATCGGCACCGTCATCCTCGGCGACGCGCTCACCGGCACCACCCACCCGGCGATGCTGGCGCTGTCCGGCGTCTGTCTCGCGATCGGCACGGCCGGCCTGGTCGCGGACGCCCGGTGGAAGACCGCACCGCCCGCCGCGGTGGCTACTCCCGAACTCGTCGCGGCCGCGGATTAGGCCGCGTTCAGTCCGCCGCCAACTCCACCGGAACCGCGATCACGTCCACCATGGCGCCGTTGCGCAGCACCGTCACGGGGAGTTGCACACCGATCGCCTCGGCGAACAGCTGCCGCTGGATGCCCTGCGCGTCACGGACTTCCGACCGCGCCACACTCAGCACCAGATCACCGCGGCGCAGCCCCGCTCGTTCGGCGGGGCCGCCGCGAACCACCTCCACGATCCGCACCCCGGCCGCCTGCCCGGTGCGCTCGGCGACCGGCTCCGGCAGCGGCGCGGGTACCCCGACCAGGCCGAGATAGGCCCGCCGGACGCGCCCTTCGGCGTGCAGCGTGCCGATGATCCGGCGCGTCGTGGCGTTGATCGGAATGGCCAGGCCCAGCCCGATTCCGGCGACCGCGGTGTTGATGCCCACCACCCGGCCGGCGGAATCGGCCAGCGCGCCGCCGGAATTGCCGGGGTTCAGCGCGGCGTCGGTCTGGATCACGTCCTCGATCACTCGCCCGGCGCGGCGGGAGGCGACCGGGACCGCCCGCCCGAGCGCGCTCACCACGCCCGCGGTCACCGAACCCGCCAGGCCCAGCGGACTGCCGACCGCTACCACCAGCTGGCCGACCACCAACTGGTCGGCGTCCCCGAGGGTCACCGCGTCCGGCGCGCCGCCGTGGGCGCGCAGCACCGCCAGGTCCGACAGCGGATCCACCCCCACCACGCCGAACCGGGATTCGACCCCGTCGGCGAAGACCACCTCGCCCTCGCTCGCCGCGCCGATGACGTGCGCGTTGGTGAGCAAGAATCCGTCATCGGTGAAAACCACCGCCGATCCGCTCCCCCGCCTGGTCCGCACGCTGGCCACGTGCGGCGTCACCGACGCCGCCACCGCGATCACCGTGCGCGAGTAGGCATCCATCGCGGCGTTGTCCACGCCGACCACCACCCTGTTTGCCGGAATTGCACTACTTCGTCCAGGATGCCCCGGAGGCGAGAACGACGCACCGTGTTCGCCACAGGCGCAACCGGACTGCGGCGGGCCGGGCGTGTCGATGCGCCGTGGGCCGGGCCGGCGAGTGTCGGCGATGCGGCCGATCGCCCGGTTCCGCCCTCGCCGCACGCTACTTTCCTCCAGCCCAGCAGGGCGAGGCGTCCGGCGTGCGCTCGGTGCCGCGGTCAGCAGCACCGAGTCCGGCAAGCAAGGGCGGCCGGCACGCATCCGGCTGGGTCGACGGCCGTTACGCGGCGGGTACCCGGTCGAGAAAGCCGTGCACAGTCGTGATCCGGCCGTCGGCCCCGAGGGTGATCACGTCCGAGCCCGCGACCGGTGCGCTGCCGTCGGCCCGCGAGACCAGTTCCCAGGAGAAGCGGGCGATGTCGTGGTGTCCGTCGACCTCGCCGAGGCGGCGGAACTCGAAGCCGGGGAACTGCGCCTGCACACCGCCGATGGCCGCCGCCAGCTCGGCGTGCCCGCTCACCGCCGCGAGCGGATCGGTGTATCCGCCGTCTTCGGCCCAGGCGGCCGCGACCGCGGCGGACCTGGCGTTCTCGTCGGTGGCGTTCCACGCGGCGAAGTACCGATCGACTGCTTCCTCGTAGCGCGACATGCTGAATCCTCCTGTGTCGGAATGCTTTTCGTTCACCGATGCGGATCCTCCGATCGGCTGCCTCCAACCTTGCCGCGCCGCGCGCCCGGCGTCGATTACGCGCGAGGTAATGATCGCCGGAAATCAGCTGCCACCACGGGGCCGGGACTCAGCGCAGCAGGCCCCTCTTCCGGAGGTATGCCAACGGCAGCACCGCGGCCAGCGCCATCACCAGGGTGACTACGAGCAGGTGCGGCCAGGGCGAATCAGGGATCGAGGTGAAGATCACGCCGTAGCAGGCGGCCACCAACGTGGGCGGCAGAAGGACCGCGGTCAGGACGGTGCACGCCTCGACGATCCGGCTCTGTCGCAACTCGAGCCAGGTTCCGGCCGATTGGTGCAGATAGCGCAGCTTGTCGTGCTCGACCTCGGCATACTGCCGCACCCCGTCGATGCCCGCGACGAGGGCGCCGATCACCCCGTCGAGCTCGTGGCCGGGCGGCATGTCGGCCGTCAGGTGGCGTGCGGCGCGGGCCAGGTGGACCTGGGTCTGCCGGACGCGCGAGACGATCTGCTCGGCCGCGCTCAGCCGCGACATCTTGCCGCGGATGTCGGCGACCGAAGCATGCCGGTCGTGGCCCTCGACAGCGCTCTCGATCTCCTCGCGCAGCGCTTCCAGCGCGTCCCCGGCGTGCTGCAGCACCCGCTCCGACTCCTCGTTCAACGCCCACAGCAGTGCGTACATCACACCGTGGGCGGAGCCGGCGAGCGCGGTGTTGCGCCGCATCTTCGCGACCGCTCTGTCGAACGGGACGAAATGCTCGGACGGCTGCAGCGTCACCAGGAACTCACCGCCCAGCGCGAAGACGATCGTCGCGCGTTCGATGGTCTCGCCGCGCTGGTAGTCGGCGAGCACCGGGAGGTAGAGGAAGTTGTCGGACTCCCAGACCTGGTTGCGCGCGGCACTGAAGTCGATGCCGAGCCGTTCCCGGAGCACGGCCGCGGTGTCGGCGTCGTCGGCGGCGAGCGGAATCCAATGCTGCTGGAGCACTTCGGTGTCGAAGTGGTCGGCGGTCACGGCACTGAGGAAGGTCGTCATCGGCTACGGCCGCCCGCAGAAGGTGTGTGCGGGCGAGCCCGTCCGCTGCCGAGGACGAGCAGAGCCCAAGGCCGCGATCCGAATCGCTCGAGGCTCGAGACGCGGTGGGCGATACGACATTTCGGCTGTTTCGGGCAATCTGGCCATAGCGGGGGCTCCAATACTTACCATCGGGCGGGCTGGCGCACCCCTCCGGGGACGGGCGCACGGGTGCGGGCAGCGGCGACACCATGCCTGGGTCGCGTCGCGAACGAGGATCACGCACCGGCAGATCCCGGAGGCGCCGTCCGCACGCGTCGAAGAAATGACGAAGGTGGATTCGTGCCGCGTCGGCCGATCCCGGCGCCGTTGCCCGGCCGCCGATCGCGCACACAGATCAACGACGCGCCGGCGCAACCCGTTTCGCGAGGACAGCCCGGCTGTAGACGTCGATACTGTCATCCGGCATCTGCCGCTCACCTCGCTTCGTGGGTCGACCGGCGCACGAATTGCGCCATCCATCATTAGAAACCCGCCGATCGGGGTACGTCAATCAGTTGCGCAAGTATTCGACAACGCGCCACCCAGTGGAAACCCAACGGCGCGTACACCCCGGATCACCAGGCACGAAACGGGTTTCGCGGGGCGCCCCGCGCGACCCGGCGGTTGCACCACCGGACGCGGTCGTGCCACCCTACCGACAGCTTTGGAGGCGGACGTGACCGAGCACGGCGAGCCGCCGGGCCCCATCCCGGCGGACCGATTAGAGGACACCGCAGCGGTTTTCGGCATGCTCGCCGCCACCGCGCGCCTGCAGATACTGTGGCTGCTCGCGCAGGGCGAGCGCGACGTGGGCACCCTCGCCGCCGCCGTCGGCCACTCCGTACCCGCCGTCAGCCAGCACTTGGCCAAACTGAAACTCACCGGTCTGGTCCGCGCCCACAAGGACGGCAGGCGCCATGTCTACACGATCGCCGACCCCGACATCGCCGACCTCGTCCGCCTGGCCTTCCGCCACCACCGCGAGCACGACTGACCGGACGCGGTCGTCCACCTCCGCACCAGACGTGGGCGTCTCAGTGGTTCCCGTAATAGTCGGCGACGGCGCCGAACGCGGCCTTCGGCTCCCACGGGAGGTCCGGGTAGGTGTCGCCGTGACGGCCTTCGAGGACCTTGACGATGCTGTAGCTCGCCAGATCCAGATCGTCGCGCGGGTCGCCGCCGGGGCGATGGACGTGGTCGTAGAGCGCGAGGACGAAGACGAACGCGCTGTCGACGCCCTCGGCGTCGAAGACTTCCAGCAGTTCCCGCAGATAGGCCGCCTGCCCGCCCTCGTCGCGGGCGTATGCGCCGTCCAACCGGACCGGGCCGTGGGTCTGGTCGTATTCCACGATCTCCAGTCCCCGGGCGCCCACGTCACCCGCGCCTTGGAAGGTGGACGCGCCGAACTCGGTGACGGCGAGCGGCTTTCCTTGCGCGACGAGGGCGCGAACACCCGCGCCGAATCGCTCGGCGACCTCGGCCGTCCGGTACAGGTCCACCGACACGATGTCGAACGGCGTCCAGTCGACCCGCTCGAGCGGGATGGAAGCGTAGGTGACGCGGCCGCCGAAGCGCTCGCGAACGAGCGACACCGCCTTGCCGAGGAAGTCGTTCACGCGCGAACCGGCTTCGGCGACCTGCTCGGGTAGATCATCCGGCCCGGCGGTCAGCGACCGGACGCGCTCGTCGAGGGTGTCACCGGGGAGGAAGCCGGGGTTCATCAAGCTCAGTTCGGCGCCGGTCACGAACACGACCTCGGCCCCTCGCCGCCGAATCCGCTCCGCCCGCTCGGCGCAGTCGGCGAACAGCGCCAGCATCTCGTCGACGGTCGAGTCGAGAGGGTACGGCGAGAACCATATCTCGAGGCCGAGATCGGCGGCACAAGCCGCCGCGAATTCCAGCCGCTCCGGATCACCCCCGATGATCCGGACCGCGTCGCAGTGCAGGTCATCGCGGATGACTCGCAGTTCGCTCGCCACAGTTCGCGGCTCGAAGTCCACCCGGGAATATCGTCCGGCGCGCAGGAAACCGGTCTCGTAACTGATGCCTTTGGCACGCATGGCGGCCACCCTTCTTCCTATTTAAGGTACTTTGCGTACCTTATAGAGGAGATCTCATCCGAGCAAGCCCCGGTTCGGGAAGTACGATCGGCACCGATCACGGAAAGGGGTAACGGTGGAGGACGCGGTGCGGCAGTCCGGCGGCGCGCAGACGCGCCGACGCGGACCCGCCCTCGAAGCGGCGATCCTGCGGGCCGCGGCGGACGAACTGCTCGAATCCGGATACGCCGCGCTGACCATGGACAAGGTCGCCGCCCGCGCGGGCACCAACAAGAACGCCATCTACCGGCGCTGGCCCAACCGTCTGGCGCTCGGCATCGCCGCCTACCGGCAACTGGCCACGGCCGCGCAACCGCCCGATACCGGAGACCTGCGCGAAGACGCGCTCGAACTGCTGCGGCGCGTCAACCGCCACTGGAGTTCGCCATTGGGCGCCATCCTGCGGGAACTCATGGCCGCCGCCGGTGGAGCGGCCGAACTGCTGACGCAGCTGCCGGACCAGTCCGGCGACGCCACCGCCGCCCCGTGGCTCACCCTGCTCGGCCGCGCGGTCGCCCGGGGCCAAGCGGCTCCCGAGGCGCTGCACCCGCGCGTCGCCACGGTGGCCCTCGTGCTGTTGCGCAACGAATTCGTCGTCCGCGCAGCGCCGAGCGCGCCCGACGACGTCCTGGTCGAGATCGTGGACGAGGTCTACCTCCCGCTGATCCGCCGACGGGACCCGGCGGGCTGAATCGAACCGTGCACCGGGACACCCATCCGTTGCTGAAGTAGTCGACCGTCCAGTTCGAGCACGCCGGAGCGGATCTGTCCCGCATCGCCGGCAACTCTTCCGCAGGTCACCTCGACCGGCTCCCGGCTTCGCCGTTCGCCCTGGACAGGGAACCATCCGCATCCCGCGCCCCCAACAGGCGGCGCATCGCCGGGGCCGCGAGCACCGAACCCGCCAGTAGGGTTGACCACGGCGTTGCCAGGCCGGATGCTCTACCTTGGCCGGGCAGACTCGAACATTCGAACGATCCATCGTCGTAGCGTCGAGTCGTGACGGCGACGACGCCGGTGCGGACCTGCTCCGGTGTCCGGACTCGAGGGGAGATTTGCGTGACCTACCGCCTGGACGACATCGACTGCGTGAGTGCACGGGGGCACTCCGCGCTAGGGGGAACCCTGGCGATCCAGGCGGTGTGGCGCTACGACCGCGCGGTGAACCTGGCGGCACTACGGAATTTTCACGAGGCGTTGCGGCACGGCAGGCTCGGGCGCGCGGTCGCGCCCGCGACGATCCCGGCCGCCGGGGACCGCTGGACCACCCGAGCCGAGTTCAGCCCACTCGAGATCGCGGACGCGCCCACTCCCCGCGGCGGCTTGGAGGGCTGGATCGCCGAGCAGGGGCACGCGGAGCTGCGAACCTACGGCGGACCTGCGTGGCGGTTGGCCACCACCCAGCTCGACAACGGGGAAAGCGCGGTGTCGCTGCTCGTTTCGCACACCCTCGCGGACGGCCAGGCATTCTGCGCGGCGATCGCGGACGCGGTCGCGGACAAGCGGCTCGATCTGACCTATCGCTCCGACGAATTCGGCCGATTACGCTTGCTGGCCGCGGATTTCCGCGACGCCGCACGGCGAACTCGGTCGCTTCCCTCGGCCCTCGGCTTGGCACTGCGGCTGAGCCTGCCCCGGCGCGGCGGCGCGGCCGGACAGCTCGACGCGGACGCCGAGGGCTTCCGCCTGCCGACGGTGACCGCGACAGTCCCGGCGCACCTGTGGCATGCCGCGGCGCGCAGCCGCGGCGGAACCGGCACCACGCTGGCGGTGGCGATGATGGCGGCGATCGCCACGGCGGTCGATCGCACCGACGCGGAAGGCCGGGTCCGCATGATGATGCCGGTCAGCACCCGCACCGCCGACGACCTGCGCGCGAACGCGTTGACCTCCATCGATTTCGAAGTGGACCCGCGCGACGGACAACCGGCCGACCTCGCCCCGCTGCGTGCGGTGATGAAGGAGAAGCTCAGCGCGGCCGCCGCCAACGGACGGAACATCCCGCCGCTGATCCCGATAGCGGTCGCGCTACCGCGTGGCCGCTACGCCGCGCTCGCGCGGCAAGCCGCTACCGATCCGATCTCCACGGTGTGCTCCAGCCTCGGCAAGCTCGACCCCGAGATTTCGAGCATCGACGGCGCCCCGGCCTCGGTGATGACGATCGGCTTGGTCAACCAGAGCCTGAACTCCCCTGCCGTGCTGACCGAACGCGGCGGCAACCTGTACGTCGCGCTGGTGGAATCCGCCGGGGGAATCACGCTGCGGGTCAATGGTTTCCACCCGCCGAAGCTCACCGACGCCGACCAGCTCGGCGAACTCGTGCGGAGTGTGCTGGCGCAGTACGAACTCACGGCGACCTTCTGGTAGATGTCCGCGACCGCACGTCCCGAGTGACGTTCCGGCTGCCATTCGGCGATCCGGGCTTGCCCGCCACCTCGGATCGGGCGCCGCAGACCATAACGAGGTCCGCGGCGCTGTCGCAGTCTTCATCCGCCGGCCGCGGACCGATCGAGCACACGCAGAGGGATACATCGGCGGGCCGCTGGGTCCACTGCGCGGGCCATCGAGTCCACCGCGGCGGGCCATCGAGTCCACCGCGGCGGGCCGCTGGGTGCCTCAGCGGCGCCCCAACGTCCGCAGCGCCCGCTCGGATGCCGAGCCCGGTTCGGCGGCGAACAAATCCAGTCCACAGCACGAGGGCTCGTCGGGCAGCGCGACGAGTTCGCCGTGCAGGGTCAGCTCGCCCACGACCGGGTGGTGCAGCAGGTACGTCCTGGAGCGGACCTGGGCGACCGGATGCTCGGCCCACATCCGCGCGAAATCCGCGCTCGCGTCCCGCAACTGCTCGACGTGCGCCGTGAGTCCGGAGTCCCCGCGATATCGTCCGAGCAGAACGCGCAGATGCGCCACGTGCTCGCGCGCCGCCCGCTCCCAGCCTGCCCCGAACAGCGCCCGTGACCGGGGTGCGTCGAACAGCAGGTGCGACCAGGTCCGGCGATGCTCCGGCAGCGCGGTGAGGTCGCCGAACACCGCCGCCGCGAGCTGATTCCAGCCCACGATCTGGGTGTGCCGTCCGATCAGCAGCGCGCGTGTCAGCGCGAACGAGTCCAGCAGGTGGCGCGAGCCGGACGTCACCTCGGGCACTGTCGCCGCGCAGGGCCGCGGCCGCCGGGCGA
>NZ_BAFS01000167.1 GCF_000308415.1 Nocardia asiatica NBRC 100129
ACCGTGACGGTCGCGCCTTCGCCAGCAGCAGCTGAGCCAGCGGCTTCCCGACGACGTTGGAGCGGCCGACGACCGCGACATGACGACCGGCGAGCTGGATCCGGTGATGTTCCAGCAGTTCGACCACGGCTTCGGAGGTGGCCGGAACGAAACCGTCCAGCCCCGCCGCGAGCAGGCCGAGCGACAGCGGGCTCACACCGTCGACGTCCTTGGCGGCGACGATCGCCGAACTCACGTCGTCGAGCGTGATACCCGCCGGGAGCGGGGTTTGCAGCATGATCGCGTCGGTCGCGGCATCCGCGCCGCGCGCGGTCAGCTCGGCGCGGATCTCCGCGACACCGGCTTCCGGTCCTAGATCGACCGTGTCGCAAGCGATTCCGAGCCGTTCGGCCGCCTTGCGCAGCGAGTTGACGTACCAGGCGCTCGCCGGGTCGTCGTTCGCCACGATCAGGGCAAGGCGCGGGGCGGCGCCGCCCTCGGTGAGCGCGGCGGCGCGGGCCTTGGTATCGGCATTGACGGCGGCGGCGAGTTCCTTGCCGGACAGCGAAACGGTATCCACGTTGACACAGCCTAACGGGCGCGGCCGGACGAATCCCCCCGCCGCCGGGGTCACAGATAGCAAAGTTTTAGCAACTAGCGAAGTGCGGATCGACGCCGCCCTCACAATTGCCGGAGCGCGGGGCAATTCGCCCGTATGGTGATCCATGCTTGCCCCAGCTAACTGCTAGCACGTACCAACCGTTCATCAGCGGAAAGGTGACGACTGTAGTGACGATCTCGAGGCATCGGAAATTTCTCGCCGTGGCGGCGTTCGCCGCGTTCTCGCTCATCGGTCCGGCCGGCGTCCCCGCGCACGCCGCACCGGACACCAGCGCCCTGTACAACTCCGCCCAGCGCCACTTCGCCAACGGCGACGACGCCGCGGGCCGCGCCGACCTGCGCGATCTGATCGGCGCCGATCCCGCGGACGCCGAAGCGCTGGCCCTGCAGGCGATCTGGTCCGACTACGCCGGTGACCTGCCCGCGCTGCTGGACGCCATGGCCCGGCTGCACGCGGTGGATCCCGGGCTGGCGCGGGGCACCGACAATGTGCTCGGCGCCATCCGCGCGGCGGTGGGCACCCTGCCGAATCCGCTGCCCGCGCTGGCGGGACCGCAGACCGGCATCGTCGTGCTCGGCTACGGTCTGCTGCCGGACGGGGCGCTGCGCCCCGAACTCGTCAGCCGGCTCACCGCGGCGTGGTTGCAGTCGATCGCCGCACCGCTCTCGCCGATCGTGGTCACCGGCGGGAATCCGCAGAACGGCATCACCGAGGCCGAGGCCATGCGCCACTGGCTGGTCGGCCACGGCGTGCCGCCCGCGCGTATCCACGTGGAGGGCAGGGCGGGATCGACCGTGCAGAACGCCCTGTTCAGCACCAGGATGCTGCGCGACGTGGGTGCGACGAGCGCGATCGTGGTCACCTCGCCCAACCACATCCGCCGTGCCGTCGCCGATTTCATCGTCGCCGGCACCCGGGTTGTCGGGGCGACGACCTCGCTCGAACAGCTGGTCTCGCAGCTACCCCCGCCCGGCCGACCGGCTCAGCGCGGCATCTATCTCGACGCCACCCGCACCTTCCAGCTCAGCACGGCACGCTGAACTGTCCGGCGATCGGGACTCCCGCCTGCGGCCGCGGGTCCCGATCGCCTGGAAATCCGTTGGCGGGATCAGCCCTGCGCGCGGCAGGATGGCCGGGTGAGGTCAGCCGGAAGCAGCGACGTGGTGGCCCGGCTCCGGGCCGCGGGCTGTGTGTTCGCCGAAGACGAGGCGCGGCTGCTCACGGCCGCCGCCGAGGAGACGGGTGTGGCGCTCGAATCGCTCGTCGCCCAGCGCGTCGCCGGCAGTCCGCTCGAGCACCTGCTCGGCTGGGCGGAGTTCCGTGGCCTGCGGGTCGGGGTCTGTTCCGGCGTCTTCGTGCCGCGGCAGCGCACCGCGTTCCTCGTCGACCTGGCGGTGGAGCTGATCCACGCCCGGCCGGGGCATCCGGTGGTGGTCGACCTGTGCTGCGGCTCCGGGGCGCTCGGCCTCGCGACGGCGACGACCGCGGCCGCCGAGGGCCGTCCGGTCACGCTGGCCGCCGCCGACATCGATCCGGTCGCGGTCGAGTGCGCCCGCGGAAACCTCACGCCGATCGGCGCGCCGGTCTACCGAGGCGATCTCTTCGAGCCGCTGCCGGAGGAATTGCGCGGTTGCGTCGACATCCTGCTCTGCAACACCCCGTACGTCCCGTCGGACTCGATCGCGCGGATGCCACCCGAAGCCCGCGACCACGAACCGCGCACCGCCCTCGACGGCGGCCCGGACGGCTTGGACGTGTTCCGCAGGGTCGCGGCGGAGGCCGCCGACTGGCTGTCCCCGGGCGGGCAGCTGCTCGTGGAGTCCAGCGAGCAGCAGGCGCCGATCGCCCTCGCCGTGCTGGCCGAACACGACCTCGACGGACGCGTCGCGCAGTCACGAGAGCTGTACGCGACCGTCGTCATCGGCGCCAAGCCCCGTTGACGGCGACGGCAGCTGTCGCCTCTGCGCTCGATCATGGATCAGGGTTCCGTGCTCGGCCCGGGAGGCGCGAGCACCATGCGGTGGCGGACGCGGTGCCTCGGGGATGGCACGACGACGCCGCCTCTCGTTCCGACGTCCATTACGGGTGGTAGCACTTCCAGGTGCGCCCGGGTGGCCGCCGGAGCACCGTGCCTAGTTCTTGCGGCCGGTGAACTCGTCCATCGAGTGGTAGACGCCGACCGTGTCCAGGAACAGGTCGCGCAGCTTGATCGGCAGCAAGCCGGAGATCGCCTTGTTCAGGCGCGAGGTCCACGGCAGCACGACCAGCGGCGTGCCGTTCTTCATCTCGCGCCACGCGGTGTCGACCACCTTGTGCTGTTCCAGGATCGGGGTGAACAGGAAGCCTCTGGCGCCCTCGAACATTCCCGTGTTGATGTAGGTCGGGCAGATCGTGGTGACCTTCACGTGGTCGTGGCCGGCCTGTTCCAGTTCGATGCGCACCGAGTCCGACCAGCCCAGGGCCGCCCACTTGGACGCGGCGTACACGCTCATGCGCGGATTGGACACCAGACCCGCCGAGGACGCGATGGTGAGCACCCGCGCGTCGGTGGCGCCGGCCACCATGGCGGGCAGGAACTCCAGCGTGACGTACATCGGGGCGAGCGAGTTGATCGCCATCGTCTTGTCGATGTCGGCGCGGTCGCCGGTCTCCCAGAAGTAGGTGTTGCCGCGCACGATGCCCGCGTTGTTGACCAGGACGTCGATGCCGCCGACCTGCTCGCGAACGGTCGCCGCCGCCTCGGTGATCGCCTCGGGCGAGGCCACGTCGACCACGTGGTGGTGAATCGCGCTGCCGCGGCCGCTCAACTCGGCGGCGGTGTCCTTCAGCACGGCCTCGTTGATGTCCCACAGCACCACCGCCGCGGCGCCTTCGCGCACCGCGCGCTCGGCGAACAGCTTGCCCAAGCCCATCGCGGCTCCCGTCACCAGGACCCTCTTGCCCGCGACCGTGTCCAGTTTCATCCGTACTGCTTTCTGATCCGTGAGTCGTCCGAGTTACTTCTGCCGAAGCGTTTTCATGACGCCGAAGTACAGCGTCATCGTCTTGGCCCATACCGCTTCGGACATGCCGGGCAGCGGCGCGATCGGCAGCATGCGCTGCACCGCGATGGTCTGCGTGTCGATGTACTTGAGCAGGCCCTCGGGACCGTGCCTGCGGCCGGTGCCGGAGATGCCGAGCCCGCCCGAGGGCGCGTCGGCGCTGCCCCACGCGGCGATGAAGCCCTCGTTGACGTTCACCGAGCCCGCGTTGATCCGCGCCGCCACCGCGCGGCCGCGGCCGATGTCCTTGGTCCAGACGCTGGCGTTGAGGCCGTAGGCGGTGTCGTTGGCCTGTTCGACTGCTTCGTCGTCACTGCTCACGCGGTAGATCGAGACCACGGGGCCGAAGGTCTCCTCCCGGTGGACCGTCATTCCCGGCCCCACCCCGGCCAGCACGGTCGGCTCGTAGAAGTACGGGCCGAGGTCGGGGCGCGCCCGGCCGCCCGCCAGCACCGTGGCGCCCTTGGACACCGCGTCGTTCACGTGCGCGACCACCGTGTCGAGCTGGCGCTGGAAGGTCAGCGAGCCCATGTCGCTGTCGTAGTCCAGACCGCCGCCGAGCCGGATGGCCTCGACGTGCCCGACGAACTCGGCGACGAAACGGTCGTAGACGCTGTCGTGTACGTAGATCCGTTCCATCGACTCGCACAGCTGCCCGGCCGAGGCGAAGCAGGCCCGGATGGCGATTTTGGCGGCGCGCGAGACGTCCGCGTCGGCGAGCACCAGCAGCGGGTTCTTGCCGCCGAGCTCGAGCGAGTACCCGATCAAACGCTCGCCCGCCTGCTGGGCGATCGTCCGTCCGGTCGCGCTGGAGCCGGTGTAGTCGACGTAGTCGGCGCGGGCGATCACCTCGCCGCCGATCACCGAGCCGCGACCGAGCACCGCCTGCCACAGCCCGCGCGGCAGTCCGGCGCGGACGGCGGCGTCGATGGCCCACAGCGCGGTGAGCGCGGTCTGGTTGTCCGGGCGCGCCACCACGGCGTTGCCCGCGATCAGGGCAGGCAGCGCATCGGAGGCGGCCAGCGCCAGCGGGTAGTTCCACGGTGAGATGACCGCGACCACGCCCTTGGGCCGGTGCCGCACGTCGACCTGGGTGAGCACGGGAAGCACTCCGCGCGGCTTGCGGGTGGCCAGCAACCGGGCGGCCACCGACGCGTAGTACCTGGCGTTCACGGCCACGTCGCCGACCTCGTCGAAGGCGTGCGCCCGCGCCTTGCCCGTCTCGGTCTGCACGATGTCCAGGATCGCGTCCTGCTCGGCGAGCACGATGTCGTGGAACCGGCGCAGCACCGCGACCCGCTCCCGGACCGAGCGCCCCGCCCACTCGCGCTGCGCTCGCCGGGCGGTGGCGAAGGCGGTCTCGATGTCCTCGGTGGAGGACTGCGGCAGGTCGGCGATCTTCGCGCCGGTCGCGGGAGCGAACACCTCGACGGCGGGCGCGCCGCCCGCGACGGCGTGCGCCAGCAACGGCTGCACCAGCGACGAGGGCAGCGCGTCGGCGGCGGCCGGCTGCGAGGTGGTCGTCATGGGCGGTCCTCTCGAGGACGGTGGGCCGCGCCGCAGGCGCGCCTCATTAAATGAACAGTGGTGTTAGATTAATGTTCATGTCACACCTCGTGTCAAGCTGTTCGTCGTGGCGCACAGGAATCTCAGGGTCCGCGTTGTGAGGCGGCACGATGTCCGGTGAGTCCACGACCACGCGGCGCGGCCGGCCGCCGCAGACGCAGGAGCAAGCCGAATCGGTCCGCGCCCGGATCGTGCTCGCGACCGCGGAAGTGTTCACCCGAACCGGATCGCGCGGGCTGAGCGTCGCGCAGATCATCGAGCAGGCGGGGTTGGCCCGGCCGACTTTCTACCGCTATTTCGGCAACGCGCAAGAACCGTTGCTCGCCGTGCTCGACACCTCGAACGAGGGGTTGGTCGGCGGCATCCGCACCGCGCTGACCGGCACCGACGAGCCGGTCGAGCTGGGGATCCGGCTGATCGACGCCTATCTGGACTGGGCGCGCGGGCACGGCCCCATGCTGCGGCCGCTGTTCGCGGAGCTGCACGATCCGGGCTCGCCGGTCTCGGCGTACCGGGAGCGCGCGCTCGACGACATCCGCGGCCTGGTGCGCGAGACGTTCGCTGAGCTGGGCCGCCCGGTGCCGAGCCCGCTCGACCTGGACGCCGCGCTGCACTTGTGCGAGTACGTGGTCTACCGGATCTCCGCGGGCACCGCTCCCGGCGCCGAACCGGACGCGGAAACCGTCGCGGCGGCACGCCTGACGATGATCCGGGTGCTGCTCACGACGCTCGGTACGCGGGTCGACGTGGAGTACGCGTTGACGTTGCCCACGATCTTCCCCGCCGAACCGTAGCGCCGCACGTGCGTCAGCGCGGTAGCGGCGTCGCGGGGTGACTGTCGACGACGCGCCGTTCGACCCGATGGATCAGATCGTGCACGCGCGGGTCACGCGCGAGCCTGCTGTCCAGCACCACGTTGATCACGCCGCGCAGCAGCGCGTAGGGCTCCCACTGCGGCGGCGCGATGGTGCGCGCCGCGCGGCGGGCGATGCCGTCGGCGATGGATTCCGCCGCGTCACCCACCGTGATGCGCACGTTGAGCGGCCACGGCAGCAACGCGCCGAGAGCGGCGCCCAGCTCGTCCTTGTCGAGGGTGCCGTGGGTCATCGCGGTGTCGACGATGCCGAAGTACGCCACGCCCGCACTCGCCCCGACCGCGGCCAGCTCCACCCGCAGCGCCCGCCCGAACTGCTCGACCGCGGCTTTGCTCACCATGTAGGGCGAACCGCCCATGCCGGGCGCGAAGGCCGCGGCGGAGGAGACCACCACGACGTGTCCCTTCGCGGCGACGATGTCCTCCAGCGCCGGGTGCACGGTGTTGAACACGCCGGTCACGTTGATTCCGATGACGCGATCGAAGTCCCCGGGATTCATCGTCCGGATGGTCGCGGGCTCGGGCACCACTCCGGCGTTGGCCACGACGACATCGATCCGGCCGAACCGCTCACGCACCCGAGCGACGGCCTCACGCATCCCGATTCGGTCGGAGACGTCCGCGCGCACGACCAGCGCGCGGTCCCCCATGGAACGCCCGACGGCCGCGGCGGCGGCCTCATCGATATCGATCAGCGCCACCGAAGCGCCGGAAGCGTAGAGCTTCTCGGCCAGCGCCCGGCCGATGCCGGTGCCCGCCCCGGTGATCACCACGATCCGGTCACGGACGTCCAACCGGTGTTCGGCGGGCGGGGACAGCAGTTGACGCAGCAGGTCGGCGACCACGGCGCTCACCCGGCCCGCAGCCGGTAGGACTCCGGATCGAACCGTCTTGTGCGCCGCTGATATTCGAAACTCCAGTTCGGGTACAGGCCCGCGTTGCCACCATCGGCGGTCTGGTAGTAGCTGCGGCAACCGCCGGTCAGCCATGCGGTGTCGCGGCTGCGCTCGGTCACCTCGTCCAGGAAGGCCCGCTGCACCTCCTCGCGCACATCGATCCGCCGAATGTTCCGCGCACGCAGGGTGGTCACGGCATCGACGATATAGCGCACCTGCGCCTCGATCATATAGATCGCGGACTGATTGCCCGCCGCACCGAACGGTCCCAGGGTGCAGAAGAAGTTCGGGAAGCCCGCCATGGTCGTGCCGAGGTAGCTGCTCGGCCGCTCGCGGTACCGATCGCCGATCGACTGTCCGCCGATTCCGTGCACCCGGTCGAAAATCGCGGGAGGCACACCGAATCCGGTGCCCCAGATGATCGTGTCCACCGGGTGTTCGGCGCCGTCGGCGGTGACGATGGACCCGGCGCGGATCTCCTGGATGCCTTCGGTCACGACCTCGACGTTCGGTCGGGTCAGTGCCGGATAGTAGGCGTCGGAGAAGATGGCCCGCTTGCACCCGATCACGTAGTCGGGGGTCAGTTTGCGGCGCAGCGCCGGATCGCGCACCTGGCGCAGCAGCTGCAGCCTGCCGAGCGCCTCGTACGGATGCCGGAACCGCTTGTCCACGAAACCGACCAGGCCGAATCCTTCGATGCCGGTGTAGCACAGACCGCGGATCGCCTTGCCCAGGACGGGCATCCGGCGCAGCAGCGCGCGTTCGGCGGGCAGCGTGCGGCGATCCAGCCGCGACACGATCCAGGGCGCCGAGCGCTGGAACACCGTCAGCGTGCCGACCACGGGCTGGATCTCGGGGATGAACTGCACGGCGGAGGCGCCCGTCCCGATCACCGCGACCCGCTCCCCGGCGAGATCGTGCTCGTGATCCCAGTGCAGCGAGTGGAATTGCGTCCCTGCGAAGGTCTCCGCACCCGGCAACCGCGGGATCCGCGCCTCGCTGAACGGCCCGACGGCGGAGACCAGCACATCCGCGGTGAGGTCGCCGCGACTGGTGCGCAACCGCCACCGTGTGGCCGCCTCGTCCCAGCGAGCCTCGGCCACCTCGACGTCGAACCGCATGTGCCGCACCACGTCGCGGCGCGTCGCGACCGACCGAAGGTAATCGAGGATTTCCTGCTGGGTCCCGTAGGTGCGCGACCAGTCGGGATTGGGCGCCCAGGAATACGAGTACAAATGCGAGGGCACGTCGCAAGCACAGCCCGGATAGGTGTTGGCCCGCCAGGTGCCGCCGAGATCACCCGCGCGCTCGAGCAGCACGAAATCGTCGATGCCCGCTTCGCGCAGCGAGACCGCCAGGCCGATCCCGGCTATCCCGGCCCCGATGACCGCGATCGGGACGTGCTCCGGCTTCGCCGCCACTGCCATGTCTTCCTCCCACCGGCGGGCGCCGTTGCCCGCCCAGCTCACAGATCCAGTTCGAGTTCACCGCCACGCGCCCGGGAGACGCAGGTCAGCAAGGCTTCCGCACGCTCGGAATCCAGCAGCGTCCGGTCCCGGTGGTCCACCGCGCCCGCGAGCACCCGCGTCTTGCAGGTGCCGCAGAATCCCTGCTGACAGGAGTAGGCCACGCCGGGCAGCACCCGCCGGATCGCGCTGAGCGCGGACTCGTCGGCAGCGACCTCGACGTCGAAACCACTGCGGTGCAGCCGGATCCGGAACGGCTCGCCGTCGCGCACGGGCAGCGGGGAGAACCGCTCGGTGTGCAGCGAGGCCGTCGGGTCGTGCAGGGCGAGCACCGCACGCGCGGCCTCGGCCAGCGGCGGCGGCCCGCAGACGTACACCGCCGCGCCGGGCGGCGTCTGCTCGAAGATCATCCGCGCGTCGGGTGCGCCGAACTCGTCGTCGGGGCGCACCACGACGTCGCCGCCGGTGTAGCGGGCCAAGTCGTACAGGAACGGCATGCGCGATCTGGCCCGGCCCAGATACATCAGCCGCCAGGGCACTCCGGCACGCTCGGCCGCGGCGACCATCGGCAGGATCGGGGTGATCCCGATGCCGCCCGCGACGAACAGATAGCACGGCGCCGCGACGAAGGGGAACGCGTTGCGCGGACCGCGTACGCACAGCCGGTCACCTACCCGCAGGTCCCGATGGATCTCCGCCGATCCGCCTTCGCCGTCGGGGATGAGGCGCACCGCGATGCGATAGAAGCCGCGATCGGCGGGATCGTTGGTCAGCGAATACTGTCGCTGGCGACCGGACGGCAACAAGACGTCCAGATGCGCGCCCGGCGTCCACGCGGGCAGCGGACCACCCTCCGGATGGCGCAGCCACAAGCTGACCACGCCGTCGGCCTCGTGCCCGATCCGGTCGATCACCACCTCGAAGTCGTAACCGCTGTGCCGCACCGGCCGGGGCGGCGAAAGCAGCCGCGCGGCAGAGCCCTCGGTGAACAGCCGCTTGTAGGCGTCGGCCGCCGAGCCGATCAACCGCAGCGCGGGGCCGGGCTGGAACCGTTCCCCGACGGCGGTCACGCGCCCGCCGCCCTCGCCGCGGGCGACTGCGCGAGGTAGCGCAGCGCGTTGTCCATCGGGCCGAGCTGCGACGGGTGGAAACCCGGCCGCAGATAGCGCGGGATCTCGGTGAAGAACGTGGTGAAGCTCGGCACCACACCCCGCACCGAGGCGCTGGCCAACTGGAGCGGCCAGAACCGTCCTTTGTGCTTCGACGGGTCCTTTTGGAACAGATAACCGCTGGAGACGACGAACAGGACCAGCAAGCCCGCACTCGCGAGGAACGCCTGCCGCGCCTTGCGGGAGTATCCGCCGTCGATATGCATGTACGCGTCGTAGACGACGCTGCGGTGCTCGACCTCCTCGGCGCCGTGCCAGCGGATCAGGTCGAGCATCGCCGGGTGCATGCCCTTGGCTTCGAGCTTGTCGTTGGTCAGCAGCCATTCGCCGATCACCGCGGTGTAGTGCTCCATGCCCGCGAACAGCGCCAGCCGCTCGCACAGCCACTCCCGCTTGGCCCGCCCGCTCAGGCCGTGGTCGCCGAGCACCCGGTCGACCAGCCAGCTCACCCGGTCGACCATCGGGCCGACTTCGAGGCCGAGCCGTTCCAGCTGCTCACGTGCCTTCTCGTGGGAACTGGCGTGCATGGATTCCTGGCCGATGAAGCCGCGGACCTCCTCGCGTAACCGCTCGTCCTCGATCAGCGGCAACGCCTCGGCCAGCGCCTGCGCCATCGCGCGCTCGCCTTCGGGGAGCACCAGGTGCATGACGTTGATGATGTGGGTGGCCATCGCCTCGCCGGGGATGTAGTGCAGCGGCACCGTGGCGAAGTCGAACTCCACGGCTCGCGCGTTGATGGCGTGAGTCTGGTCGGCATATACGGCAGAGCCCATCTCGCACCCCTCGTCGTCGATCGGTGTCTTCGCAATGTATTACTGACATCAGATGCTGTCAACATCACATGATGTCAAATCGGTCGCTATGAGAGGATGACGCCATGGACCAAGCCGACGGAGCGATCCCGGGCATGCGCCGCTGGCGCGGGCAATCCCCCGCCGATCGCGTCGCCGCGCGCCGGGAACAGCTGATCGAGGCGTGCACCGAGCTGATGGCGACCATAGGCGCCGCCGAGACGTCCATGCGGGGAGTCTGCCGCCAGGCCGGGCTGACCGAACGCTACTTCTACGAGAGCTTCCAGAATCTGGACACGCTGCTGACGACGGTGCTGGACAGCGTAGTGCTCGGCGCGCGCGACCGCCTGCTCGACGAGTTGCCCAACGCGCCCATCGAACGTGACGCGATGTTCCGCCACATGGTGGCCGTCTTCACCGACTATTTACTGGAGGACCGCCGCCGCGGGCGGATCATGTTCATCGAATCCCAGGCCACTCCGGTGCTGATGCCGCGCGCCAACGAGCTCATCGGCTTGTTCACCGCGCCGATCGCGCTGACCATCAGCGCGGGCGACTACACCCAGCCCGTCCCCGACGAACACGACTACGCGCTCAACGCCAGCGCCATCTTCGGCGCGCTGGCCTATCTCTATCGCCCCTGGCTGGACGGTGAGATCCCGGTTTCGCGGGAGCGTTTCGACGCGCACGCCGCCGACGTCATCGAGCGGATCGCCACGGCGCGCTCGTCGCTGAGCACCGAGGCCTAGCCGCGGGCGCCCGGCGCCTGCGCCCGCTCGAACCGCATGGCCCGGTCCGCGATCCGGCCGTAACGCAGCGTGACCAGATCGCGCAGATAGTTCATGCGCAGACGCCACGGCGCCCGATCGCCCTGCACCGGAAACAGGTTCGCCGCGCGCCGCACGTACCCGGGAGTGAAGCCACCGAACAGCGACTCGGCGCGGACCGACGGGTCGCGAACCGGCACGCACCGCACGTATCCGTGTTCGTCCATGTATCCCAGCAGCCGCACGACGTACTCCGCGACCAGGTCCGCCTTCAGCGTCCATGAGGCGTTCGGATAGCCGACGACGAAGGCGAAATTCGGCACGTCCGACAGCATCATCGCCTTGTACGCCATACGCTGCGCGGGCGTCACCGGCGAGCCGTCCACGACGAGTTCGACGCCGCCGAAGGCCTGCAGTTGCAAACCCGTCGCGGTGACGACGATGTCGGCGTCCAGGCTCGCGCCGGAAGCCAACCGCAGACCGCGCTCGGTGAAGGTCTCGATCCGATCGGTGACCACCTCCAGCAGGCCGTGGCGGATGGCGCGGAAGAAGTCGCCGTCGGGTGCTAGGCACAACCGCTGATCCCACGGGTCGTACCGGGGCGTGAAATGGGTGTCGATGTCGTAGCCCGGGGGCAGCCAGCGCTGTTGCCAGCCGCGGATACGCTTGCGGGTGCCCGCGGGATCGCGCCTGCTGAGCTGGTACAGCGCGGTGGAGATGGCGATGTTCTCGGCACGGGCGAGCGCGTAGGCGGCACGCGGGGGCAGGAAACGGCGCGCGGTGAGCGCCAAGCGGTCGCGGGCGGGCGCGGAGACGATGTAGCTCGGACTGCGCTGCAGCATGGTCACCCGCGCGCCGGAGGCGGTGAGTGCGGGGGCGAGCGTGACGGCGGTGGCGCCACTGCCGATCACGACCACCCGCTTGCCGGCGAAGTCGAGCCCATCCGGCCAGAACTGCGGGTGCACGATGGGGCCGGCGAACCGCTCGGAGCCGGCGAAGCCGGGCGAGTGTCCCGTGTCGTAGCGGTAGTACCCGGCACAGGAGAACAGGAATCCCGCTGTGAACGTGACAGTTTCGCCGGTATCGCCGCGTTCCGCACGCACCGACCAGAGGTTGTCGGCGCTCGACCATTCGGCGCTCACCACGCGATGACGGAAGCGGATTCGGCGTTCGACGCCGTATTCGGCCGCGGTCTCGCGCAGGTAGGCGAGGATGTCACCGCCCCGGGCGATCGACTCCTCGCCCAGCCACGGCTTGAATCGGTAGCCGAGGGTGTACATGTCGGAGTCGGAGCGGATGCCGGGGTAGCGGAACAGGTCCCACGTCCCTCCCAGGTCCGCTCGGCTCTCCAGGAGCAGGTAGGTCCTCTGGGGAAACGCGCGGCGCAGATGACAGGCCGCGCCGATGCCGGAGAGACCGGCGCCCACGATGAGGACGTCGACATGCTCCACTCCGGTCGCCATAACCTCTTCCTTCGATCGCCCGCGCACGTCCGGGCGCACCGCGGCGACGCGCCCGCCCTGAGCCTATCGGGCCAGGTGGAGGGTTGGAGACACACACCGGGCACAACTCGGCCGAGGTCGGTGATCCCCTGCGCCGCAACGATGTTCGGCCCGCGCGCGAGGGAAACACAGGTCGCGATACCGACCGGTCACGAGGTCCGCGATTCGCAGTGAACTCACTCACATCCACCGAGGGAGCCGCCCTGGCGGCCACTCACGAATTGCCGCCATTCGGCAATAGCCGATAGGTTGCCATTCCCGGAGCGTCGCAATCGCCCCCACCGGGCACCACATCGCATCCGGAACCCGAAAAGCAACGACAACCCGAAACGGGGGGTCACATCGCAATACTGCGAACGCCATAGCCAGCCGATCACCGGTTGGTGATACCTCACGAAACAGATACTTCGCCGAGTGATTTCCGTCTCAGACGCCGCGCTCGCAAGGGATATAGCCATTTGTTGTTACTGTCGGGTAGTGTTCACCGCACCGACGATCAGAGTCGATCCGGAACCGTATATCTCGACGATTTCAGGAGCGCTCGTGTCTCCCCATTCTCGCTTCGAATCCATCGGCGCCTATCTGCCCTCGAATATCCTCACCACCGAGGAGCTGCTGTCCCGGCTCAAAGAACCGCCTTCGTTCGATCTGGAGAAAATCACCGGCGTCCGCGAGCGCCGGGTACGCGACACCCGGCCGGAAAGCCACGAGGACTCGTTCACACTGGCGATGAAGGCCGTCGAAGACTGTCTTTCCAGGTCACAGTATGCACCGGAAGATATCGACGTCGTCATCTCCGCCTCGATCACGAGGAGCAAACAGGCGACCAGGGTATACATGGAGCCGTCGTTCGCCGGTTCGATAAGCCGTCTTATCGGTGCTAAGAACGCAATCACGTTCGATATCGCGAACGCCTGCGCCGGAATGCTCACCGGAACCTACATCCTCGATCGCATGATTCGATCCGGGGCCGTTCGCAACGGGCTCGTCGTCAGCGGCGAGGCAATTACTCCGATCGCCGAAACCGCAGTGGCCGAGATTTCCCAGAAATACGATCCGCAATTCGCCTCGCTGTCCGTCGGCGACTCCGGCTGCGCGATCGTCCTGGACCAGGCCGTCGACGAAAACGACATGATCCACTACATCGAGATGATGACCGCCGCGGAATACGCGCAACTGTGCCTGGGCATGCCGAGCAGTAAAACGCAGGGCATCGCGATGTACACCGACAACCGCAAGATGCACAACGAGGACCGATTCCTGCTCGGCACCAATACCCAGCGGAAATTCCTCGAGGCGCAGGGCAAGACCTTCGCCGACGAGGCGTTCGACTACGTCATCCACCATCAGTTCGGCGCCGCGGCCATACCGTGGATGAACGCCATCGCCGAGCGGGAGTTCGGCAGCCCGATGCCGCCGGACCTGCGCGTCATCGAGAAGTACGGAAACACCTCCACCACTTCGCATTTCATCGTGCTGCACGATCAGCTCAGCGAGCAGAACATCCCCGCCGGATCGAAGTTGCTGCTGGTGCCCGCGGCCTCCGGCATCGTCACCGGATTCCTGTCCACCACCATCTCGTCGCTGAAGGTCTGAGGTCGGTCATGAGCGTACGTATCAAGTCCACCGGCGTCAGCCGGGGCGGCGACACCAACAGCATCGTGGAGCACACCGCTCGCGCGGCCAAGCGCAGTCTCGAACGAGCCTCCGTCCGGCCCGACCAGGTGGGCCTGCTGATCAACGCGGGCATCTTCCGCGATTCGAACACCGTCGAACCGGCCGTGTCGGCGCTGGTGCAGAAAGCGGCGGGCATCGGGCTCGAATACGCCAAGGACGACCCGCGGACCTTCTCGTTCGACCTGATGAACGGTGCGGTCAGCGTGCTCAACGCGATTCAGGTCGCCACCTCGGTGCTGGAGACCGGCAGCGCCGAGCATGTGCTCGTGGTCTCCGGCGACACCCACCCCTCGTTGCTGCGTTCCGTGGGCGACGCCGAGTTCCCGTACGCCACCTGCGGCGCGGCGCTGCTGCTGGAGCACACCGACGAGCCGACCGGCTTCGGCCGGGTGTACACCGCCGCGGGCGAGGGCACACCCGCCGTGGAGGCCTACGTCGACGTCGCCACGATGGGCAACACCGGCCGCGGCGCCATGACGGTGGAGCGTGAGCCCGGCTTCGAGAACCGCCTGCTGGAGGTCGCCGTGGACGCCGCGCGGCAGGCGCTGGCCGACTCCGAACACGCCTCGCTCGACGAGATCGCCCTGATCGCCTCGACGCCGAGTCCGGAGTTCCCGAAGCGGCTGGCCGATGCCCTCGGCATCGACCGGCGATCGGTCCGCGTCCCGGATCTGCGCGATGGCGACCCGCACACCGCGGCGCTCACCGCGGCCTACGACCTGGCCGTGGCGGACGACGCGTTCGCCGAGCACCGCCGGGTGCTGTTCGTCGCGGCGGGCGCCGGGCCCGCGGCGGCGGCGGTGCTCTACCGGTTGCCCGTCTTCGCCGGGGCGCCTGCGTGACGACGGGAACCTACTGGCAGGCCATCGATCGGTTTCGTGCGGTCGTCCGCACCGACCCCAACCGGGTGGCCGTGCGCTACGCGGACGGGGTCGGCCCCGATGGCCTGCCGGCCTACCGGCACCTGACCTACCGCGAGCTGGATGCGTGGTCGGACACGATCGCCCAGCGGCTCGCCGCGTCGGGTGTCGGCACCGGGACGCGGACCATCGTGCTGGTGCTGCCGAGCCCGGAACTGTACGCGATCATGTTCGGATTGCTGAAGCTCGGCGCGGTGGCCGTGGTCATCGACCCCGGCATGGGCGTGCGAAAGATGCTGCGCTGCCTGCGTGCCGTGGACGCCGAGGCGTTCGTCGGCATTCCGCAGGCGCACGCGCTGCGCGTGCTGTTCCGGCGCGGCTTCCGCGGCGTGCGCACGACGGTCACGGTCGGCAGACGCTGGTTCTGGCGCGGCGAGTCGCTGCGGGCATGGGGGCGCGTGCCCACCGGCACGGTCACCCCCGGCCGCCCCTCCACCGAGGACGACCTGCTGTTCATCGCGTTCACCACCGGCAGTACCGGGCCGGCCAAAGCCGTGCGGATGACGCACGGCAACCTGGCCGCGATGGTGGAGCAGGTGCACATGGCCCGCGACGAAGTGGCTCCGGAGGTCTCGCTGATCACCCTTCCGCTGGTCGGCGTGCTGGATCTGCTGCTCGGGTCGCGATGCGTGCTGCCGCCGCTGATCCCGAGCAAGGTCGGGGCGACCGATCCCGCGCACGTGGTGGACGCGATCCAGCGGTTCGGGGTGCGAACCATGTTCGCCTCCCCTGCCGTGCTGATCCCGCTGCTCGACCATCTGCGCCGCCGACCGGCCGAGCTGACCTCGCTGGACAGCGTCTATTCCGGCGGCGCGCCGGTGCCGGACTGGTGCATCGCCGGACTGCGGGACGTGCTCGGCGACGACGCGAAGGTCGTCGCCGGGTACGGGTCCACCGAGGCGCTGCCGATGTCCACCATCGAGTCCAGGGAGCTGCTGGACGGCTTGGTCGAGCGCGCGCACCGGGGGGCGGGAACCTGTGTCGGCCGGCCCTCGTACCAGGTGCGGGCACGGATCGTCGCCATCACCGACGACCCGATACCGACGTGGGCGCGGGCCGAGGAACTCGCGGGCGATCTGGAGCGCACGCGCGGGATCGGTGAACTCGTGGTCGCCGGGCCGAACGTCAGCACCGGGTACTACTGGCCGGAGCGAGCGAACACGCTGGGCAAGATCATCGACGGTGACCGGATCTGGCACCGCACCGGCGATCTCGCGTGGATCGACGACCAGGATCGGATCTGGTTCTGCGGACGCAAGAGTCAGCGCGTGGTCACCGCGCACGGACCGATGTTCACCGTGCAGGTGGAACAGGTCTTCAACACCGTCGCCGGGGTGGCCAGGACGGCGCTGGTCGGGATCGGGGCGCGCGGAGCGCAACGACCGGTGCTCTGCGTCGAGCTGGAACCCGGCGCGACCCCGGAGGGCGTCGAGACCGCACTGCGCGACCGCGGCGCGCGGTTCGACCTCACCAGGACGATCGCCGACTTCCTGGTGCACCCGTCGTTCCCGGTGGACATCCGGCACAACGCCAAGATCGGGCGCGAGCAGCTGGCCGCGTGGGCGGCCACCCGGCTCGGAACGGACAACCGACGATGAAAACGACTGCATTACGGGCGATTCCCGTACTGGGATGGCTGTATCTGGCCTGCGGCGTGCTCGCCGCGGCGACCGGCCGGATTCCGGACAACCGGATCCTGCGCACCGTCTGGTGGACCGACGCGTTCCTCAGCGTCGTCGTGCACGCGGCCCAGATCCCGGCGGCCCTGCGCGCCGCCGAGGGCTCCGGGCGCGGCAGGCTCGAGACGGCGGTCCTGACCCAGATCTTCGGCCTGACCTGGTGGCGAACCCCGCCCGGCAAGGAGGAACGGCAATGAGCAAAGTTCTGGTGACCGGCGCGTCCGGATTCCTGGGCGGCGCGCTGGTGCGCAGGCTGGTGCGCGACGGAGAGCACGACGTATCGATCCTGGTGCGACGCACCAGCGATTTGAGCGACCTCGGCGCGGACGTCGACAAGGTCGAGCTGATCTACGGCGACCTGACCGATCCCGCCTCGCTCGAGCGAGCCACCCGCGGGGTCGGCGTCGTCTTCCACAGCGCGGCACGGGTGGACGAGCGCGGCACCCGGGAACAGTTCTGGAACGAGAACGTCCGGGCCACCGAGCGGCTGCTCGAGGCAGCTCGGCGCGCCGGGGCCGCCCGGTTCGTGTTCATCTCCAGCCCCAGCGCGCTGATGGACTACTACGGCGGCGACCAGCTCGACGTCGACGAATCGGTGCCTTACCCACGGCGCTACCTGAACCTGTACGCCGAGACCAAAGCCGCTGCCGAGCGGGCGGTCCTGGCGGCCGACACCGAGGGATTCCGCACCTGCGCACTGCGCCCGCGCGCGATCTGGGGCGCGGGCGACCGGTCCGGACCCATCGTGCGGCTGCTCGGGCGGGCCGGGGCGGGGACGCTGCCTGACCTGTCGTTCGGTCGCACCGTGTACGCCTCGCTGTGCCACGTGGACAATATCGTCGACGCCTGTGTGAAGGCGGCCGCGTCGGACGCGGTGGGCGGCAGAGCGTATTTCATCGCCGACGCCGAGAAGACCGACGTCTGGGGATTTCTGGGTGAGGTGGCCACTCGGCTGGGGTACCGGCCACCCACCAGGAAACCTCATCCCCGAGTGATCAATGCGGCAGTGCGTGTGATCGAGACGATCTGGCGCATCCCGGCCGTGGCGACCCGCTGGTCGCCGCCGCTGTCGCGCTACGCCGTCGCGCTGATGACCCGCAGCGCCACCTATGACACCGGCGCCGCCGCCCGCGATTTCGGCTATCGGCCGGTCGTGGACCGCGACAGCGGCCTGGCCGACTTCCTCGCCTGGCTGCAAACCCAGGGTGGAGCGGTCGAGCTCACCCGGAATCTGCGCTGAGCGCCGCACCGATACCGGAGACCAGCATGAGCAACTCCCCCGTCTTCCGCAGGAAGATCACGCCCACCGAACGCCTCTATTTCCGCACCCGGGAGGTCACGCCGCCGTTCGTCATGCACCTCGCCGTCCACGGCGACGGCGGCCTCGACCCGGCCGCTGTGCAGCGCGCGGTCGACGTGGCATCGGCGGCCGTACCTGGCGCTCGGCTGATCCGCGACGGCCACGAGTGGGTCGACAGCGGCCTGGCCGCCACCGTGCGCGTCGTGCCGGGATGGTCGCTGGACTATGCCGCATTGGAGCACGACGCGGTGCTCAACAGCCCGATCGGGCCGACACCGGACCGGACCACCGAGGTGCTGCTGCTCACCGGCGAGCAGACCACCGTTCTGTTCCGCGCCTTCCACGGCGTGATGGACGGCATGGGTCTGCGGATGTGGGTGGACGACGTCTTCCGTGCCCTGCGCGGACAGCCGCCCCTCGGCGCGCCCGATCCGATCGCCGACGCCGAACTGGTGGCGCGGGTCGGCGCGCCGGGCAAGCCGACGCGGGTGCTGCCCACATACGCGGCGCCGACCGGCCGGGGCCGCCAGGATCCGGCGGCTCCGCGCTGGCTGCTGCGCCACCGCACCATCGAGGCCACCGGCAAGGCGATCGTCGCGCGCGTCGCGGCGGTCCTGGCCGCCGAGTCGGAAACGAAGTCGCGGTTCATGATTCCGGTCGACCTGCGCAGGCACGACCCCGCGCTGCGCTCCACCGCAAACCTGGCGCTGCCGCTGTTCCTCGACGTTGCTCCCGGTGAGGACTGGCAGACGATCAGCGCGCGGATGCGCACCGGGCTGCGGGAGAAGCGGGAACTGAATCAATTGGACAACGGCAAGTTGTCGCGGTTCCCCGCCGCCGTCGTCCACGGGGTGCTGCGCGGGAGCAACCGGCTCGGCGCGCGGTCGAACCGGAACATGGTATCGGCCACCGTCTCCCACATGGGCACAGTCGATCTCGACGAGCTGGCTGTCCCCGGCTGGACGCCGACCGCCCTGCGGGTGCTGCCCCAGCACAGCGGCGCGATGCCGCTGCTGTTCGCCATGGTCGAGTCACGCGGGAAACTGGAGCTGACCGTCTCCTGCCGCAATGGCGCGGGTATCGAACAGCGCCTGGAGGCGCTGCTGGACAAGATCGCCGCGCGGCTGGAAGCCGAGCTGGCGCCGCACGATGCGGCCGTGCGATGACCGCCCTCGCCCACGTCGTCTCGACCCGGCCACGGCTGGTGCTCGCGGTGGTGACCGCGGTGATGCTGCTGTCCGGCCTGCTGGGCATCGGCGCGTCCGAGAAGGTCACGGCGGCCGGGTTCATCGATCCCGGCAGCGAGTCGTCGCACGTGGATCAGCTGGTGAGCGACCACTTCGGACCCCAGAATCCCGACGTGATCGTGCGCTATACCGCGCCGGAGGGGCAGACGCTCGACGACATCGGCGCCCAGGTGCGGGAATCGCTCACGCGAATCGACCCGGCGATGCTGCAACGACCCATCGAGACCTATTGGAACGCCGGATTCGCACGCAAGCAGTTCCTGCGCTCGGCGGACAACCGGCACGCACTGGCCCTGGTGTATCTCGCCGGGGACGCCGACCAGCGCGTCAGCGCGTACCCGGATATCGAGCCGCGCCTGCGGGTTCCGGGCGTCGCCACCGATCTGTCCGGCTACAGCGCGATCTCCACCGAGATCAACGCGCAGTCCCAGCACGATCTGCTGCGCGCGGAATCGCTCTCGCTCCCGCTCACGCTGCTCATCCTGGTGCTCGTCTTCGGCGGTCTCGTCGCCGCGTCCTTCCCGGTCGTGGTCGGCGCCCTGACGGTGCTCGGCGCGCTGGGCGCGATCCGGGTGCTCGCCGAGTTCACCGAGGTGAGCACCTTCGCGATGAACATCGCCTCGCTGCTCGGCTTGGGGATGGCCATCGACTACGGACTGTTCCTGGTCACCCGGTTCCGCGAGGAGGTCGCCGACGGGCACGCGGTGCACTCCGCGATCGCACGCACCTACGCCACGGCCGGCCGCACGGTCGCGTTCTCGGCGGTGCTGCTGGTCTGCGCGTTCGCGGGAACCTTCGTCTTCCCGCAGGCGGTGCTGCGGTCGCTGGGGATCGGCGCGATCACCGCCGTCGCGCTGGCGGCCGGACTGTCGCTCACCGTGCTGCCCGCGCTGCTGGCCCTGTTCGGCGCGCGCATCGGCAGCGCACGGGTGATCGATCGCACCGAGCGCTTCTGGGGTGGGCTGGTCGATCGGGTGTTGCGGCGACCCGGTCTGGTCACCGTGGTCGTCGGCGCCGTCCTGCTGGTCTTCGCGGCGCCGCTGGCCGGGCTGCGGCTCGGCGACATCGACCACCGTGCGTTGCCCGCGGACAACGCGATGCGCGTCACGGTCGAGGAACTCACCGCGCAGTTTCCCGCGGCAGGCAGCGGAGTCACCGCCGTGCTGCGCGGCACCGACGGGCCGCCGCAATCGGCCGCCGTCGACGCGGCCGCGACGGCACTGGGCGAGGCCGACGGAGTGCGGCAGGTCCTCCAAGTGGGCCGCGCGGAGGACTTCGTGGTCTTCCACGCGTTCCTGCGCGACACCGACCGCACCGAGGCGGCGAGCGCGGCCGTCCGTGGCATGCGGGAGCTGACGCCCCCCGACGGCACGGTCCTGTTGATCGGCGGTGACACCGCGGCCACGGTCGACAGCGTGCGCTCGATCGTGGCCGCCATGCCGTGGATGGTTCTCGTCATGGTCACCGCGACGATGGTTTTGCTGGCTGCGGCGTTCCGCTCGATCGTGTTGCCGCTCAAAGCCGTCGCCCTCGCCTTCCTCAGCCTCGCCGCCACATTCGGCGTGCTCACCTGGATCTTCTGCGGCGGGCATCTGGCCGGCCCGCTCGGCGTGAGCACCGGCCCGATCACCGCCGGCATGCTGGTGCTGATCATCGCGGTGGTGTTCGGGCTCTCCACCGACTACGAGGTGTTCCTGTTGTCGCGCATGGTCGAGGCGCACGACGCGGGCGCCGACACCGCCGGGTCGGTGCGGGCGGGCACGGTCAAGACCGCCCGCGTGATCACCGCCGCCGCGACCCTGCTGGTGATCGTCACCGGAGCGTTCACCCTGTCCCCTCTGACGCCCATGCGCTTCCTCGGCCTCGGCATGATCATCGCCCTCGTCGTGGACGCCACCCTCGTCCGCATGCTCCTGGTCCCTGCCCTGGTCCAACTGATGGGCCCCGCCAACTGGTGGTCGCCGCGCGGCCGCCGGATCATCCCCACCACTGTCCAGGAACGCACGCCCACTCCCACCTGACAGCCGAGTGCACATGTCCGCGAGGTGTCCGCGGACATGTGCACTCGCCGGTATCGAGTCAGGCGACCAGTTCGAGCAGGCCGCGGGGGTCCCATGGCATCGGGCCGGTCGGAAAGCTGAGGCGGACCAGGCGGTGGGGCGGGGTCGCGTCGAAATGCGCCACGGCGGGTGGCAGGAATCCGCCGAGCACCTTCTCCAGCATCGTGTTCAGCCCGGACAGCCGCGGTCGCAACCGGACCTGCCAGCTGGTGATTCGCCCGGCCGGAACCTCGACGACGGTGCGCTGTTCCACTTTGGCGCCGAGCGGGAGGTGCACCGAGAAGGCCAGCCACAGATCCACGCACTCCTCGGCGCCCTCGGCGAAGTCCAGGCCGCGCAGCAGCGTCAAGCCGCCGGCCAGCGGCATCACGTTCGCCGGGAAGGGCGCGATCCCGCCGCCGAACTGCAGATGGACGGTGCCGAGGAAGTTCGCTTCCTCGCGGGAGACCACCGTGGTGCCCGAACGTGTCTCCGCGCGGTAGTGCTCGGCCTGCAGCCGATCTCCGTAGCGCCGGAACCGCTGCTCGATGCTCATCGCGAAATGCCGTTGTCCCAGGCCGGCCTCGAGAATCGAGCGGTAGCCGTCACCGTCGTGGGTGACCACACTGATCAGGTCGAGCTTCGGCGGCCGATCGGCGACGGTCACGGTGTAGACGGACTTCTCTCCGTCGGGGATGCCCGGGTCACGAAACGCGGTGTGCACAAGCCCTCCTCACAGGCCGTCCTCGGCCGCCGCCGCGAACACCGCTCGGAGCGTGGCCACATAGCGTTCGACGGAGCCGTGCGCCACCGGTGTGTCCGGGTAGATGACGCTCAGCGTGGTCTCCGACGCGAACCGGTTGATCCAGATCAGGACCTGTTCGGATGCGGCGCGATTGGCGTACAGCCCGCACGACCCCAAGTCGAACAGTTCGTTGCCGAGCAGCTCTCGGGTGTCCACGTACGAGATCATCGGCGTGGACCAGCCGGGTTCCAGGTCGAGGTCGGAGTCGGCGGGCAGCAGTTCCACCACGCGCTGGAACGAGGTGGGGGCCAGGCGGAGACCGTTCTCGTAGGCGCGCTGCGCGAGGGCGGCGGCTCGCGCGAAGGTGGTGGCGGCGCCGATCGGGAAAGCCACCGGCAGCAGCGTCGCGTACCAGCCCACCGACGCGCGTTCGGCGGCCGTGCTGCGGGTGCTGACGGGCGTCATGCCGAAGTAGTAGTCGCTATCGATGAGCCGGCGCTCGGTCAGCGCCGCCGCGGCGAAGATGCCACCGACGAAATCCGCGCCGTTGGCTCGGCAGACCCGCTCGAACCGCAGGGCGGTGTGCTCGTCGAAAAGGGTGACCGTACGGTGTGCGCTGCGGTTGTAGACATCGGTGCGCCTGCCCAGATCCAGCGGGAAGGACGGTAGTTCGCCGTCGTTCCCGCGGATGAGTTCCAGCCACTTCCGCACGCCGGGCGAGGCGAGGGTCATCCGGCCCGTGTACGCCCGCTCGGCGGCGCAGTAGTCGAGGTAGCTGGCCGCCGGGGTGAGCATGCCGACGTCTTCCCACACTTCCCGCAGATACAACAGCGCGAGGTCGAATCCGGACAGGTACTGCCCGAATCCGTCGGTGTGCAGATGATCGACCGCCAGATAGACCGTGGTCGAATCCTCGCGTTCGATCGCCCCGAAGGTGAAGCAGTCCCAGTCGAAGGGTCCCGGCGTCGTCTTCTGGACGTGATCGCGGATCGCCCTGGCGTGGTCGACGTGGCCGTAATCGATCGGCACGAATTCGACGTCCTCCGCGGGCACGAGGTGCCGCTCGATCGCGCCCGCGGCATCGACTCGGAACCAGGTCCGGAACGTGTCGTGGCGCAACAGGAACGCGTTGACCGCGCGCGTCATCGCGGCCAGGTCGAGGCCGCCGGTCGGGATCTCCGCGGTCACCAGGCACAGGCCCGAGTACCGGAAGTCCGCCTGGGCGTGCCGATCGGCGAGCCGGAGATACTGCTCCTGCTGGTGGGAGGGCGGGGCCGGATGCACCGGCGCCCGCCGAGCGCGCGCCACCGAATCCGGTGACGCCGCCCAGCTGACCAGTCGGCCGGGCCCCGGCTCCCATTCCTCGATCAGTCCGAAACTGACCACGGCGCTACCTCGTTTCGACGACGACGGTCGGTCACGGCCTGGCCTCCGCCAGCACCGGAACCGGTTCGGCCGCGGCGCCGTTCGAGGCCACCGGCTCGACCGCCGACGTGGCCGGGTCCGGAGCCGACTGGCCCTTGCCGGAATCCGCGGCCAGGATCAGCTCCGCCACCTTCGGTCCCGCCTGCTCCAGGCTGAACGACCGGCCCATCTGCAGCGACATCAGGTCGATGCCGAGGGTTTTGGTGACCCGCGCGCCGAGCTCCACCGCCATCAGCGAATCCAGCCCGAGTTCGGGCACCGGAACGGTCATGTCGATGGACTCGACCGGCACACCCATGACCACGGCGAGTTCCTCGGCCATCTTGCGGGCGACGAAGGCGCCGCGCTTGCCCTCCTCGATTGCGGCCACCTCGGCGCGCAGCCGGGCCAGTTCTGAGGTGTCCTTGGCGGAGGCCTGCGCGAGCGCGATCGTGCGGCCCGTGCGGGTCAGCTGCGGGAAGGTACCGGTCAGCTTGGCCCAGTCGGTCGGGATGATCGCCGCGCGAGCGACGCCCAGGCGCAGCGTCTGCTCCAGGTACGCGGTGGCGTCGGCCATGTCGATCGGGTCGAAGCCGACCAGGTCGAGGTACTTGCGGGCGGTCTCGTCGGCGGCCATGCCGCCCGTCGCGCCCGACAGGTGACCCCAGCCGACGCACAGCGCCCGTTCGCCCGCCCGGGACCATTCCTCGGCCAGCGCCTCCACCGCCACGTTGGCCGCGCAGTAGTTGTACTGACCGTAGATGCCGTACATCGAACCGCCCGAGGAGCACAGCACGAACATGTCCAGCCGGATTCCGGCGTCGGCCACGGCTCGGCGCAGCACGCGGGCGCCGTGCACCTTCGGGCGGTACACCTTGTCCAATTCCGCGAATTCCATCGCCGCCAGGCGGTTGTCGGCCACCGTGCCCGCCGCGTGGAACACCCCGCGCAGCGGGTGCTCGCCGCTGTGGGACCGCGCGACGATCGCGGCGACGGCCTCCGGGTCGGTCACGTCGGCACGTTCCTCGACCACCTCGACGCCGACGGTGCGCCACGCCTCGAGCTGTCTGCGCGCCTCCTCGGTGCCCGCGCCGCCCCGGCTGAGCAGCACCAGCCGTCGCGCCCCGCGCAGCACCAGCCAACGCCCGATGGCCATTCCGAGGCCGCCGAATCCGCCGGTGACGAGATAGGTCGCGCAGCTGTCGATCTCGATCTCGGGCAGGTACGGCCGCACCTCGGGCGTGGGCGAATCCATACGCAGCGCGATCCGGGCCAGCCCGGTCGAGCGGATGGTCTCCTCGAAAGCTCTGGCCACCTCGCCGGTCTCGAACAGCTTGTAAGGCAGCGGCTGGTAGGTGCCCGCGAGCACCTTCTCGTAGACCCGCTGCAGCAGTCGGGCCAGTCGCTGCGCGTCGACGGCGACCAGGCGGTCCAGGTCCATCGAGAAGTACGCCAGGTTCTTGTCGAAGTAGGCCAGCTCGAGCAGTCCGCCGGTGTAGATGTCGGCCTTGCCCACCTCGACGATGCGCCCGAATTCCGCGACCGCGTTGAAGTTCTGACGCAGGATCTCCCCCGGCGCGCTGCTGAGCACGACCTCGACGCCTTTGCCGCCGGTCAGCTCCAGCACGTCGTCGACGAAGTTGAGCGAGCGGGAGTCGATCGCGTGATCCGCGCCGAGGCCGAGCACGTGGGCGCGCCGTTCGTCGGTGCTCGCCGTGCCGATGATACGGGCCCCACGGTCCTTGGCCACCTGGATCGCGGCCGTGCCGACGCCGCCCGCGGCGCCGTGGATCAGCACCGTCTCGCCCGGTTCCAGCCGGGCCAGATCCAGCAGGGCGTATTCGGCCGTGCCGAAGGCGATGGTGCTGGTGCAGTACGCGGGATCGGCGTCGGCGGGCAGCGGGATCGTCAGCTGCCGGTCGACGACGACGTAGCGCTGCATCATGCCCTTGGCGGCGACCGCGACCAGCTCGCCCACCGCGAGGTCGGTGATCCCCTCGCCGACGCGCACCACCTCGCCGACGCCCTCCATCCCGGGCACGGTGCCGAAATAGGTGGGCGCGAGTTCGCGCTCGCCGAGCAGGCCGATGACCTTCAGCGGATCCTTGTAGTTGAGGCCGATGATCTTCATCCGCACCTCCACCTGGCCCGGTCCCGGCTCGGGCCGCGGGCACCGCCGCCACGCCAGCGCCGACAGCATCCGTGTCCTCGGCAGCTCCAGCGTGAAGTTGACCTCCTGATCGCGCAGCGGTTCGGCGGTGTCGAGGGCGTCGAGGCGCTCCTGCAGCGGTTTGGTCACCAGCGGCACCCAGCGCTTGCCCGCGCGCAGCACGACCTCGTCGAGGTTGTCGTTCCAGAACGCGCCCGGCACGGCCAGTTCCGTGAGCAGACCGTCGATCTCGGTGTCGGGGTCCACATCGATCAGCCGCCAGCGCAGCGCCGACTGCTCGTTGAGCAGCACCCGGCGCGCGCCGGCCAGCGCGGCGTGATTCGAGTTCGGCGGGACGGGACTGTCCGGCAGCGCGAACGCGTGCTCGGTCACCAGGGTGGCATGACACCACCCGTCACCGAAGACGCTCTTGGGCCCCTGTTCGGTGGTGTCGGGATGGACGAACTCGTCGAGGGCCACCGCGATCCGCTCCAGGGTCCACAGATCGGCGACGTCGTCTTCGACGCTCCCCGCGACCACGCAGACGTGCAGCCGGTCGGGGCCCTCGGCCTTGGCGGCCGCCAATGTCGCGGCCAGGTCGGCGGCGAGTTCGCGGCCGGCCGCTCCGGCCAGGTAGAGCCGGGAGCCCGGGATGGCGGCGGCCAGTTGTCCCGCGCGGCGGCAGTCGCCGCCCAGCGCGACGATCACGGTGGCCACCGAATCCCGTGGCAGCGACTCGGGATCGATGGGATCGCGTTGTTCCAGCGTTTCGGCGTAGTAGAAGTCGACCATTCGATGCAGCGGATCCTGGCCCGGCGCGAGCGCGCCGATCTGCAGGCCGCTCAACCGCATGACGAGGTTGTGGTCGTCGTCGAGCAGGTCCACGTCGGCACGCAGCCGGGCCCGGGGATCGCGCCGCGCGACCACGGTGATCCGCTCGGGCAACGGTGCGACCAGGCGCACCGCCGCGACACCGACCGGCACCAGCGTGCCCTCGTCGATCCGGGCGTCGGCGAACAGCAGGGCCGCGGACTGCATCGCGGCGTCGACCACCGCCGGGTGGGCGAGGTGTCCGGAGCCCGCGGCGATGGACCCGTCGACCGTGGCGACGACCGCCTCGGCGCCGACACGCACGGAGGTGACGCGGCGGAAGGCCGGGCCGTACTGCAGCCCCGCCGCGGCCAGGCCGGTGTAGAACAGCTGCGGGTCGACGTCGAGACCGACGTCCAGGGTGGGGACCGTGACCTTCGTGGGCTTGTGGCTGCCGGTCAGCGTGCGGCCGAACGCGTGCACCGTCCAGGCCGTTCCCGTCGCCGAGCGCGAACGGAGCAGGAAGCGGCCGCTGGCCTCCTCGACGGTCAGCGCGACCAGCGGCACGTCCGGCGCGCCCATGATCAGCGGCGCCACGAACCGAACCTGTTCCAGGGCGACGCGTTCGACGCCGAGCCGGGCGGCCGTGGCGCTCAGCGCGGCGTCCAGGTACGCCGCGCCGGGCATGATCTTGACGCCGTTGACGACATGGTCGGCCAGCCACGGCAGCAGTTCGGTGCCGACCTGCAGCAGCCAGTCCGGCCTGCCCTCGACGTCGGGGTCGCCGAGCATGGCGTAGGTGCCGGGGGTCCCCAGCCGCGCCTGCTCGAACAGTGGCAACGCCGAATGCAGCCGGGTCCGCTGCCACGGATAGCGCGGCAGTGGCACGTGCGGGGTGGCGGGCCGCCGCGCCGGGAACAGCTCGCCGAGGTCGAGCACGCCCGCGGCGTAGAGGCCGATGAGCGTGCGGCGGATGCTCTCCGAGTCCGGCTGCTTGCGATCCAGCGTCGCCACCGTGGTGCCGTTGACGTCCGCGCTCAGCAGAGCCTCGCGGATATTGCCCGACAGCACCGGGTGCGGGCCGACCTCCAGGAACACCCGGCTGTCCGCGCCGATCAGCTTCGTGACCGCGTCGGCGAACCGGACGGGCTCGCGCACGTTCGCGCACCAGTACTCGGCGTCCCAGTCGGGGCCGAGCACCGGCTCGCCGGTGACCGAGGAGTACAGCGGCACGGTCGGCGCCATCGGCCGCAGCCCGGCCAGCGCCTCGCGCAGCTCGTCCAGGATGGGGTCCATCAACCGGCTGTGATACGGCACCTCGACACGCAGTCGGCGCGCGAAAACGCCGTCCTCGGTGAGCTTTTCGGCGATCTCGTCCAGACGGTCGACATCGCCGGACAAGGTCAGCGAACTCGCGCTGTTGATCGCGGCGACATCCACCCGCGGGTCGCCGCCGACCAGCTCACGGGCCTGCTCGGCCGACATCCCGACCGCGAGCATGCCACCGGAACCGGCGGTCGTCGCCTGCAACCGCGCCCGGTGATGGGCCACGAGCACCGCGTCGGATAGTGACAGCATGCCGCTCACGTAGGCCGCCGACACCTCGCCGACACTGTGCCCCAGCACGGCCGCGGGCCGGATGCCGTACTCGGCCAGTTCCCGCACCAGCGCCACCTGCACGAGGAAGTTGGCCGGTTGCGCCACCTCGGTGCTGGTCACCCGGGACTCTTCCTCCGGCCGCAGCAGCTCCTCGATGATCGACCAGCCCGCGAGCGCGCTGAACTCCGCGTCGATCTTCGCGGCCGTGTCGGCGAAAACGCTCTGTGCCCGCAACAACTCGCGGGCCATTCCCCACCACTGCGGACCCATGCCCGAGAACACGAACACCGGTTCCGCCGTGCGCGCCACGATCGTCCGCGCGGCGTCGCGGCCCTCCCCCGCGGCGAACAGCCGCAGATCCCGGACCAGGTCGGCGGTGTCGCCGACGAGCATGCCCGTGCGGTACTGGTGGTGCGCCATGCGGGTCCAGGCGGCCTCGGCCAGCCGGTGCGGGTCGGCTCCCGCGCTGATCAGATCACCGAACCGGGCGGCCAGCGCACGGGCCGCGCCGGTGCTGCGCGCCGAGATCGGCAGGATGCCGAAATGCCGTGGCGGCGCGTCCGTCCGGGCGGGGACCTGCCGGAACTCCTGCAGGATGGTGTGGGCGTTGGTACCGCCGTAGCCGAAGCCGTTGACCGCGATCGTCATCGGCTCGGCGTCCTCGGGCAGCGCCTCCGCCTCGAGTTGCACGTGCAGTCCCAGCTCGTCGAATGGGATGTCGGGATTGGGTTTGTCCAGCCAGCCCTGCGGCGGGATGGTGCGATGGTGGATCGCCAGCGCCGACTTGATCACGCTCGCGATACCGGCAGCGGCTTCGGTGTGGCCGAGCGTGGATTTCACCGAGCCGACGCCCAGCGAGCGCGTGCGCCCCGCCGGCGCGCCGAACACCCGCCCGAGCGCACGCAACTCGACCGGATCGCCGACCAGCGTGCCGGTGCCGTGCGCCTCGACGTAGGTGATCGCGTCCGGCGCGAGGCCCGAGCGCTCGCACACCGCACGGGCCAGAGCTTCCTGGGAATCGGCGTTGGGCACAGTGATCGCTGTGGTGCGGCCGTCCTGATTCGAGCCGGTCGCCTTGACCACCGCGTAGATCCGGTCGCCGTCGCGGACCGCGTCGTCGAGTTTCTTCAGCGCCACCATGCCCGCGCCCTCACCGCGCCCGTACCCGTCGGCCGAGGCGTCGAAGGACTTGCAGCGCCCGTCCGCCGCCAGGAAGCCGCCCTTGCACATCAGGACGAAGGTCTCCGGCTGCAGCATCACGTTCACGCCGCCCGCGAGCGCCACCTCGCAGTCGCCGTTCGCCAGGGCCTGACAGGCGAGATGGAAGGCGACCAGCGACGACGAGCACGCGGTGTCGACCGTGAGAGCGGGGCCGACCAGGTTGAGCGCGTATGCGATCCGATTGGACAGCATGGTGTAGGACGCACTGGCCGGTGTGTGCATGTCGGTGTGGAACAGGGCCGGGCCGACCACGCCGATCACCGACTGGTCCACCACGAACCCGCCGACGTACACACCGATCGACGCGCCCGCCGCGTGCCGGGCGATCCCGGCGTCGTCGAGCGCCTCCCAGGTCACCTCGAGCATCAGGCGCTGCTGCGGATCCAGCACGGTCGCCTCGCGGGCGGAGATGCCGAAGAAGTCCGGGTCGAACTCCCACGGATCGATCGTCATGAAGGCCGCGTGCTTGGTGTAGCTGCGCCCCGGCGTGCGTGGTTCCGGATCGTAGTAGCGGCGGTAATCCCAGCGATCGGCCGGCATCTCGACAACGCCGTCGCGTTTGTCCAGAACGAATTCCCAAAAGGTGTCGGGCGAGTCGATTCCGCCTGCGAATCTGCACCCGATGCCGACAATTGCGATATCCGACATGCACATCCTCCGGGTCGGATCCAGGTGATCGCCACTCTTTTCGGGCGATTCACGAATTAGCGAGTGCGCAGCTGGCAACGGCCCCAGCGTAACGGCCGCCACACCAACCGTCGCGGGCTCAGGGAGAGTTCACAATCCGCCTGCCCGCCCATTTGTCACATATCGAGATTCTGGGCTGCGCCCTGGTGAAAACCGTTGTGATTGCTAGGTTTTCATCGTTCGGGATCTCGCCGGAATACGATGTCATCGATTAGGAGGCGGCATTGTTCGCCGAGTTCACGCGCTGGATCGATACGCTTGTCCGGCGGCGATTCACCGTCATCGGACTGACCGTCGCCGTACTGCTCGCGCTCGGCGTCTACGGCCTCGGGCTGGGCGATCATCTCAGCGTCAGCGGATGGGACGACCCGACTTCGGAATCGGCACGGGCGGCGCGGCTCAAAGACGAGACATTCGGCCACGACCACATCGCCGACGTGCTCTTGTTGTTTTCCGCCCCGGCGGGCGGGACGATCGATGATCCCGCCTTCGCCGCCACGATCGTCGGCCACTTGAACAGCCTGCCGCAACGCTTTCCGGACCGGATCACCAAGATCAACGCCAGCTATTGGCCCACCGAGACCGGGCTCGCCCTACCGGATGTCTTCGGCTCCGCGGACCGTGACTACGCCTTCGCCTCCGTGGCCGTCCGCGGCAACGACGACACGGAGGTGATGCGCAACTACCGGGCCGTCGCCGACGAGCTCCGGATACCGGGCATAGAGATGGAGGTCGCCGGCGGCCAGCCGGTCGCGGCCGCTCTCAACGACACCATGGCGCACGATCAGCGACGCATGGAACTGTTCGCGGTTCCAGCGGTGGCGGTGCTGCTGTTCTTCCTGTTCGGCGGCGTCGTGGCCGCCGCGCTCCCGCTCATCGTCGGCGGGCTCACCGTGCTGGGAGCATGGGGGATGATCCGTGCCCTGACCACCGTCACCGAGGTGAACTCTTTCGTCTCGCCGGTGGTCTCGATGATCGGTCTCGGGCTGGCCATCGACTACGGCCTGTTCATCGTGAGCCGGTTCCGCGAGGAGCTGGCCGACGGCAGCGAGGTGCCCGACGCGGTCCGACGCGCGGTCGCGACCGCCGGACGGACCGTCGTGTTCTCCGCGACCATCGTGGTTGTCGCCGCGGGCGCCATTCTGCTGTTCCCACAGGGCTTCTTACGCTCGTTCGCCTTCGGCGCGATGGTGACGGTGACACTGGCCGCACTGATCTCGATCACGTTGCTGCCCGCCATGCTGGCCGTGCTCGGCAGGCGCGTGGACTGGCTGGGGTTCAACCGGTTCCACGCGCGCCGGGCCGGCGACCGCGAGCGAGACAATTCGTGGGGCCGCGTCGCCGGGTGGGTCATGCGAAGGCCGCTGGCCGTGGCGATTCCGCTGCTGGCCGTCCTGATCGCGCTCATCGCCCCGGTACGCGACGTGGCCTTCGGCGGGATCACCGAGCGTTTCCTGCCGCCGCAGCATCCCGCCCGCACGGCGCAGCAGCATTTCGACCAGATCTTCCCGCTGCGTCAGATCAATCCGGTCGACCTGGTGCTGATCACCCTCGACACCCGTGACGTCGACGGAGTGGTGGCGCAGGCGGGCCGAGCCCCCGGACTCGCCGCGCCGTTCCCGCCCGCGGTGCAGGGGCCGGCGAATCCGAACGTCTTCACCACCTCGACGGTGCTGCGCGACGCGCACGACGCGAACGCGACCATCGACTATCTGCGTTCCATGCCGGTGCCCAAGGGCACGACCGTACTGGTCGGCGGGCAGCCCGCGATTCAGCGCGACAGCGTCGACGCGCTGCTGGAGCGGATGCCGCTGCTGATCGCGCTGGTCTTCCTCGCCACCACCGTGCTCATGGGACTGGCCTTCGGCTCATTGGTGCTGCCGCTCAAGGCCGCGGTGCTGAACCTGCTCGGGCTCGGCTCCACCCTCGGCATCCTCACCTGGATCTTCGTCGAGGGCCACGGCGCGGGTCTGCTGGAATTCACCCCGCAGCCGATCATGGCCCTGGTGCTGGTGCTGATCATCGCCGTGATCTACGGCCTGTCGACCGACTACGAGATATTCCTGCTCGCCCGGATCGTGGAGGCGCGCGCGGCGGGTGCCACGACCACCGAGGCGGTGCGCACCGGCATCGCCCGCACGGGCTGGATCATCACCGCCGCCGCTACGGTCCTGTTGGTGGTGACGGGGGCGTTCGCGCTGTCGGAGCTGGTGATGATGCAGTACATCGCCTTCGGCATGGTCGCGGCGCTGTTCATCGACGCGACGATCCTGCGCATGCTGCTGGTGCCGGCGACCATGCGCCTGCTCGGCGACGCCTGCTGGTGGGCCCCGTCCTGGCTGCGGCGCGGGAGACGGGACCGCTCCGCTCCCGACGCGGAGGAGCCCCGCACCGAAGCCGTTCACGGCTCCGAACGCCGCTAGGCCCGACCGCGAGAGCGTCCCCCAGCCGGACTCGTCGCAGCCCGCGCGCGGTCCGGCAGCGCCAGCGTGAGCGCGGCGAGGCCGAAGGCCACGGCGGCGACGGCCGAGAGCATGATCATGCTGCCCGACAGCGTGTGCGCGCGGAAGAACAGCGCGCTCAGCACCGCCAGTCCGACCGAATTGCCGATCTGCTCGATGGTGGGGAGCAAACCCGACGCCTCACCCATGGCCCGATCGTCCAAATCCGCCAGCATCAGCGGCTGCAACGGCACCCCGAACACCCCGACACCGAAGCCCGCGAGGAACACCGGACCGGCCACCAGCGGCAGGTTCACCGCGCCAGATCCCACGTACAGGTATCCCACCCCCACCACGACGCATCCGCCGAAGACGGCGATCCCGGCAGCCAGCGCCCGAATTCCCCAGCGGCGCACCAGTATCGGCGACAAAACCGCGCCCGCGCCCGCCCCGAGGGCGAACGGCGTCATCGCGACGCCGGTGCGCAGCGCGGAGAACCGCAGCACGTCCTGCAGCAGGATCGACACGGTGAACACGAATGCGGTGAACACTCCGAAGAAGATCGTCACCAGCGCCGATCCGACCGCGAACCGCCGGTCGGCGAACAAGTCCAGCCGCACCAGCGCGCGGCCGCCCCGGCGGCGCGTCGCGCGCTCGTGGGCCACGAACACCGCGCCCGATACCACCGCGGCCGCGGCGTACAGCCCGTGCAGCGGACGCCAGCCCGCCTGTTGGCTGTCCGACAGCGCGAACAGCAGCAGAAACAGCGCCGAGGTGGCCAGCACGGTCCCGCGCGGGTCCAGCGGGTCCCGGTCCGTCACCGGGCCCGACTTCAGGTAACGCGCGGCCAGTGCGATGGCCACCGCGCCCAGCGGCAGGTTCATCAGGAAGATCGCCTGCCAGCCGAGCCCGAACGGATCCAGGGTGATCAGACCGCCGCCCAGGATCGGGCCGAGCATTCCGGCGAAGCCCGCCGTAGCGCCGTACACGGCGAACGCGTACTGATGGTGCTCGCGCCGGAAGGCCGCGGTGATGATGGCGATGGTCTGCGCCGCCATACCCGCACCCGCCACGCCCTGCGTGATCCGGGCGATGACCAGTTCCATCGCGGTGGACGACAGCCCACACCACACCGAGGCCGCCGTGAAAGCCGCTGCCGACCACAGGAACATCCGGCGGCGGCCGACCATCGCGCCGACGCGAGCCGCGGTGAGCAGTACGCAGGCGAAGGCCAGCGAGTAGCCGGCCACCACCCACAACTGCTCGGACCGCGAGGCCCCCAGCTCGGCGGTCACCACCGGGAGAGCGGTGTTGACGATCGTCACATCGATCATCTGCATGAAGACCGAGATCAGGCACGCCCCGAACGACCCGAGCGCCACTGCCGCCTCTTTGCGGGTCATCGCATCGCCGCTTCGGTCGTCGGACAGGGATTGCCCGCGCTCTCCGCGCACAGTTCGGCGATTCGCGACGCGCCTGCCGTCACGACGGCCGGGCACGGATCGGCATGGAACGGCCGGGCGCTGGTAGTCGTGCGGATCGAGGTGCGGACGGTGGCGAGTACCGTGCCGGTCGGCTGCGGATATTCGGGCATGTCGACTCCTGGCCCCCGGGTAGGAGGGCGGGAATTCGCAGTCAACAACACTGTGCGGTGGTATCGCCAGGTATTCCAGTCATTCTGTGCTACATACCAATTCGCTTATGGCGAGCGTTGCCGGGTTTCCCAACCGGCCGTGAGAGGATTCGGCTGCCACGATGACGCACTCCCGACGCCGCCTACCGAATACGACCCTGCCGGAAATCATCGCCATGGCGGCGGGCCGGTACACAAATCCCGGTCCGCGAAGCCGACGGCCGATACCGGCGAGAACACTTGGCGGTTTGCCGACAGCGGCCGCCGGGCCGATCCGTACGAAACCGTTTCGCGGGTCACACCTTTGGCTAGCTTCCTACTATGAATTTCCGTAACTTCGCGGCACCGGCGGTCTTGGCGGCTGCCCTATCGTTGGCAGGCACCGCGGTAGCGGGCGCGGCCCCGGCACAGACCGTGGACGACGACACCGTGTACTTCCGCTATGCCAGCTCGAACTGCGCCATCCATTCCAACGGCGACGTCGGCTGCGACATCCCCTACGGCACAAACCTGTTCGGATTCACGATCTACGACCTTGCGATCGATCTGCCGTTCCTGCCTGCCCACCCGACCTTCGGCCGCACCGGTCCGCACGGCCGCGTGGACAGCCCGCCGATCGCGGGCACCCTCACCAACGGCGGCGCCAGTTGCACCGGAGGCGGTCGGGGCGCCCTGACGTGCACCTCGAAGGGCCACAGCTTCAGCTTCGGCTGGTCGGGCACCCAGATCAGCTGATATCCAGGGCCGCCCCGCTCGCGCGCAATGCGAGCCGGGCGGCTCTTTCCGCCGCCCGGGGGCAGAGACATCCTGATTGCTTCGATTCGCGATCGGCCGTATCGCCGCTGGGCCGGACCGGCCAGGTCAGGTCACCGACGCTGTTTCCAAGCCGCGTAGGGCCCGGGCAGGCAGACCGCGCAGGGACGATAGCCCGCGGCGACCGCGTCGTACTCGGTCGCGAAGAAGACGCGATGACGGCGGTAGGCGCCCCGCGCCAGGGCACGCAGGGCGGAGGGACAGTCGAGGCGACCGTAGAGGCGGCCGCGGCGATGGCCGCCGTAACGGCCCGGCACCCCGCTGCGATACGGCACGCCGTCCGCGCCCAGCAACGTGTACATCGGCGGGCTATTCGGCGTCGTGCAGCGCGAGGCCCAGCGTATGGCGCAGGCCGCCGCGCACGCGGCTCACGCCGTGGCGGATCGGAGCGCGGGACCAACCGCGGCTGGAGCGCGTCGGCCGGTCGCGGGTGGTGAAGATCAGCGCGTGGCCCTGGTCGAGCACGGAGACCGTCGCTTTCGACTGGGCTCTGAGCCGTTGCTCCACGATCAGGAATTCGCCGCCCGTGTAGTCGGCCCCCGGCCGATCCAGACCGATGACCACCTGGAGCGGGAACACCAGCTCGCCGTAGAGGTCCCGGTGTAAGGCGTTCCAGTCACCGGTGCCGTAGCGCAACAGGATCGGAGTGGGCTTGGTTTGTCCCGCGGCGTGGCAGGCGTCGAGCCAGTCCGCGAACTCACCCGGCCACGGAGCCGGGTCGCCGAGTCGCTCGGCCCAGGACCGTGCCAACGGCAACAACTTTCGATAGAACGCCGACCGCAGCCGCATGATCGGCTCGGGTACCGGATCAGCGAAGTACCGATAGGTGCCTTCGCCGAATCGGTAACGCGCCATGTCGACGGTAGACCGGAAACGCGGGAGGTCGCTCCACATGGCGGTGAACTCGGCGCATTCCCGCGGCGTGAGGATCGGCCCGGTCGCCGCGCAGCCGTGGGCGTCGACCTCCTCCAGCAGCGCCGGCCACGGCTGGGCGTCGACGCGATCCGTCGGGGAAGCCGAGGCTTTCGCGGCCTCCGGAGTCTGCCCGGCCGGGCGCCCGCGCCGATGATCCTTCTCGACCGCGTCGATATTTCGCCCGCTCACGCCGCCGCCTCCAAGCTCAACAGCGCCTGCTTCGCGACGACGCCGCCGACGTACTGTCCGATGGCGCCGTCACCGCGGACGACTCGGTGGCACGGGATCACCACCGGCAGCGGGTTGCGCGCGCAGGCGGAGCCGACCGCGCGCACCGCGCGCGGATTGCCGACGGCGGCCGCCACCGCGCCGTAACTCGCGCGCTGTCCGTAACCGATTGCGGGCAGGTGCTCGATCACCTGGCGGCGGAACCCCACGGCCAAGCGCAGATCCAGCGGCAGGTCGAAACGCGTTCGGCGACCCGCGAAGTAGTCCTCGATCTGCCGCGCCGCCGCGTCCAGCCGGGCGGGCGCCGCGAGGACGCGAGGGCTGACCCGGGCGGCCAGCGTGGCGAGCACCGCGTCGTGATCTTCGCTGGGGTAGGCGACGCGCACCAGGCCGGTGGGCGTCGCGGCCAGCAGCAGTGTCCCGACCGGGGTGTCGAGGGTCCGGTAGGCGACGTCGAGCAGGCCCGCGGCTTCCGCCTCGACCGCCAGCCGCGCGTGCAGGGCGGCGAGCAGGGCAGCGTCGGGTGTCAATGCGTGCGACAGTCCGTTCAGGTCGTCGCGATCGAGGGTGGCCATCACACGTCCTCCTTCGGGTAGAGCTTGCGCAGGGTCTTCAGGCCGTCCGCGGCGGCGCGGCGGGCGGCGTCCGGAGAGTTGCCCAGCAGTTCGGCGATCTCCGTGTGGGGAAGCCCGGCCAGATAGCGGTAGGCGACCGCTTGGCGCTGCTTGGTCGGCAGCGCCCGCAGGGCGGCCCAGAGGTCGGGGTCGTAATCGGCGGGGCCGGGGTCCGCGGTGGGACGCTCCGGCAGCGTCTCCGCCGGGACCGGCGCGCGCGTGAGCGCCCGGCCCACATCGATCGCGCGGCGATGCGCGACGGTCACCAACCACGCTTCGAGGTTCGTGTCCTCGGAAAGCTCGGGATACGCGCGCAGCGCCGAGAGAAATGTCTCCGACCAGGCATCCGCCGCGTCGGCCTGGCCGAGCACCGCCCGGCACACGCGCAACACCATCGGGCCGTACTCGGCCACTACTTCCTCGAACGGGGGCAGGCTCACACCGGGTAGACGACGCGGGCGCCGGGAACGTGAGATTCCGTCATCGACTCCCCGGTTCGCCGTCGCGGCGGGACAACCCGCTGGCGCGCAGCACCCGCCGCGCGATGCCCGCGCGGATGGACTCGTCGGTTCCGACGATCCGGACGTGGCGGCGCGCCCTGGTGATCGCGGTGTACAGCAATTCCCTGGTCAGCAGGGTCGATTCGGGTTCGGGGAGCACGACCGAGACGGTGTCGTACTGGCTGCCCTGGCTGCGGTGGATGGTCATCGCGAAGACCGTGACCACGGCCGGGAACTGGGTGGGATGCACCAGGTACGGTTCGCTGCCGCGTTGCAGCGCCGCGCGCAGCGAACCGTCGGGCATGCGCACTACGACACCGGTGTCGCCGTTGTAGATCCGCGCCTCGTGATCGTTCGCCGTGACCAGCAGGGGTTGCCCGGCATACCACGGCGCCTGGTAGGAGTCGGGGCCCGCGCCCCCGGCGGCGGCCCATTCGGCGGCCATCCGGTCCCAGCGCTCGACGCCGAACGGTCCCTGCCGGTGCGCGCACAGCAAGCGGTGCGATTCGAGCGCGCCCAGCGCGCGCGCCGCGTCGCCGTCGAGCGCGGCGGCGGTCACCGCGTTCGCGGCCCGCACCACGTCGGCGCGCACCGCGGTCAGCTCCTCGGGTGCGCACAGGGACAGTTCGTCGCCGCCACCGCGCAGCAGCTCGAGTGCGGCGTCCGCGTCTCCGGCGCGCACCGCGACGGCCAGGTCGGCGATCCGGCCGCCGAACCTGCGGCCGCGGGTCAGCCGGACGATGCCGCCGCGCAGGCGAGTGCGCTCCAGCGCGGTCAGGGCCTCGGCGTGCTCGCCGGTCGGCTCCGGGCCGAGGATCTCGTCGAGAACGGGGTTGGGGGTGGCGGCGACCGGTCCGGCGACCAGGTCGGCGAGCACCGCGCCCGCGTCCACCGAGGCGAGCTGGTCCGGGTCGCCGACCAGCACCAGCCGGGTGTCCGGGCGCACGGCGGCCAGCAACCTGCTCATCATGGTCAACGACACCATGGAGGTCTCGTCCACCACGATCACGTCGTAGGGCAGCCGGTTGAACTCGTGGTACCTGAACCGGGTGCTGCGGCCGCGCTGCCAGCCGAGCAGCCGGTGCAGGGTGGCGGCGGTGAGTTCGGGCAGTCCGAGCGGAACGGCCTGTTCGCGAACGGCTTCTTGCAGGCGCGCCGCCGCTTTGCCGGTCGGTGCGGCCAGCGCGATACGCAATGTGGGCAGCTTCGGCTCGGCCGCGCGGTGCGCGGCAAGCAAGGCGATGATCCGTGCGATGGTGTGCGTCTTGCCGGTGCCCGGCCCGCCCGCGACCACGGTGGTCCAGTGCGTCGCGGCCAGCGCAGCGGCCAAGCGCTGGCGGTCCGGGGCGGTACCGGCCGACGCTTCGAACAACCGGTCCAGCTCGCGCCGCACCACCCCTGGATCGACCACCGGATGGTGCGCGGATCGCTCGGTCAGCACCCGCCGGATCGTCTGTTCCTGCCGGTAGTACCGATCGAGATAGAGCAAGGGACCGGAATCAGCCGGGCCTTGCGATTCGACCAGCCGCAACGGCCGCAACGGCCCCGCGGGGCCGCCGAGCACCAGCGGGCTCACCCGCAGCGCGGCCACCACCGCCGCGATGTCCGGCCACGGCAGCGTCGCCGGATCGATTCCCGCGTCCCAGGTTTCGTCGGCGTCGACGCCGATCTCCCGCATCCGGTGCAGTTCCAGGCACACCGAGCCGGAGCGCACCGCGCGCACGGCCAGCGCCGCGGCGAACAGCACCGCCTCCGACGATTCCCGGCCGAGCCTGCCCAGCCGCAGCGCCACGTGCACGTCGGCGGCCGACAGCACACCCGCCTCGTTGAACGTGCGCAGCAGCCCGGTTCCCCGCTGCGCCACCTGGATCGAGGTCATCGCGCGGCCTCCCCCGCCAGCAGCGCCGAGAGCGCGACCACCAGATCGGCGGGCGGATGCCAGTCGAAGACACCGCACCCCGCCGGGGTCCGCGGTCCGATCATGCCGCGCACGAACAGGTACCGGACCCCGCCCAGGTGTCTGGCGGGGTCGTAACCGGGCAGCCGCCAGCGCAGATACCGGTGCAGCGCAACCGAATACAGCAGCGCTTGCAGCGGATAGTGGGACCGCAGCATCTCGGCGGCCATGCGGTCGCGGGTGTAGTGCGCGACGGTGAGATCGCCGGCGCCGAGCCGGTTGGTCTTGTAGTCGACGACGACGAATCGCGGGCCCGCGCCGCTGTCGACGCGCAGCACGGCGTCGATGCTGCCGGTCAGGTATCCGCGCAGCGGCATGTCCTCCAGCGCCGCCAACTGGTCGGCATACCCGGACAGATCGTCGTCCGCCGGCAGGTGCCCGCGCAGCAAGTCCGCGACGCATCGCAACGTCGCCGCGGTGGCGCCGACGCGTTCCCCGCCCGCCAGCGGCAACTCGAACTCGAGTTCGCTGAGGCGGTCGCGGGGGGCGATGTCGGCCAGACAGCCGCCATCGAGCGGCGTTCGCAGCACCGCGAGCAGCGCGGTGGCCAGCAGGTCCGGGTCGAGCTCGGCCATCAGCTCGCCCACCGCCACCCGGCACCGGTCGTGCACCTCGGCCGCCAGATCCGCACGGCCGGTATCGATCCGCTCCAGGACGCCGTGCACCAGCGTGCCGAACTCCGCGCCGTAAGGCAGTGCGTTCATCAGCGAGGGCGCACCGGTCTGCTCGGGTTCCGCCGCGCCGATCAGCGAGGTACCGACGGGCTCGTCGCCCGGCCCCGGCGCCTGCTCCGGTTCGCTGCCGGACTCGGGCGTGACCGGTTCGTGCGCCGACGCGGTCAAGGCCGAGTACGACGTGCGCCGCCACTGCTGATCCAGCACCCGGTCGAATCGAGCGGCGGCCAGTTCGCCCTGCGCGGGCGCGGTGCGCACCCGCCGGACCGCGACGTCGTCGGTCCCGGCCACCGCCGTCACCGAGATCGCCGCGGCCGCGTCCTGCGCCCACGCCGAAAGGGACTGAGCGGCAAAGGTATCGGCGGGCACAGGGGCGCGGGTGGCGACGACGGCGCCGCGATCGGCACGCCCGAAGACCATCCGGTGCAGCGGCGAGGCCGCGGTGGTGATCGCGGGCGCCCACCATGCGACGATCTGGCACATCGCCCGGGTCAGCGCCACGTACAGCAGGCGCAGCTCCTCCCCCGCTTCCTCGGCTTCGCTGCGAGTCCTGCGTTCGGCGTATCCCGGGGCGTCCGGGCCGCCGACGTCCAGCACGCGCGCACCGTCGTCGTCGTGGAACAGCAACGTCGCCGGATAGGGGTTCTTCGCGCTGTCCCAGGCGAACGGCAGGTAGACGATGGGGAATTCGAGTCCCTTACTGGCATGCACGGTGGCGACCTGCACGGCGGCGGCGTCTCGGTCCAGCCTGCGGCTGCGATCGGCGACTGCGCCGGAGGCGGGATCGCGCACCCGGTCGGCCAGCCACCGGGTCAGCGCGGTCAGCCCCAGACCATCGGTGAGGGCGACCTGGTCGAGCAGCTGCGCGATGTGCCGCAGGTCGGTGAGCTGCCGCTCCCCGTTCTCCACGGCGAGCAGCCGCTGCGCCAGTCCCGTTTCGGCGGAGAGCTGTTCGAAGACAGCCGCGAAACCGGCGCGCGAGAACAGCCGTGCCGCCTCGCGCAACTGGGCGCTGATCTGCCCGACCAGATCGGCGCCCCCGCTGTCGATCTCGGCCGCGGTGACACCCAGCAGCGGTGTGCATGCGGCCAGCCGCACCCGATCGCCGCGGTGCGGCTGTTCCAGCGCGCGCAGCACCCACAGCCAGTCGGTGGCGCTGCTGGTCGCGAAGACGCTGATGCCGCCGGCGAGCACGGAGGCGACGCCGACGCGATCCAGCGCGGCGCGTACCACGTCGATCTGCGAGCGGGTTCGCACCAGCACCGCGATGTCGCCGGGGCCGATCGGCCTGCGTGCCGCGTCCACCGGCCGGTCGGGCGTCGAATCGCCCTCGGTGGAGACGGTTTCGACCTTGCCGTCCAGCGACATCCCGGATTCGAGCAAGCGGACGATGTCGGCGGCGAGATCGTCGGCGACCTTGGCCCGTATGCGTCCGACGGCCGGGAAGCCGGATTTGTTCAGCGGCCCGGCCCCGGTGCGCGGCAGGCAGCGGACACGCATCGCGGTGGTGAGTTCGGCGGGGCCCGACAGCCGCGACCACGGCCTCGTCGGGGCGACCGGGTGGACGCGAATCTCCTGGTGCCCCAGCGCCGCGCCGCCGTGCAGATGATCCAGCGCGGCGAGCAGACCGGCGTCGCTGCGCCAGTTCGTGGTGAGTTCCCTGCGGGTGTCGGCGTGCGCGACGGCGTCCAGGTAGCTGAGCACCTCCGCGCCGCGGAAGGCGTAGATCGCCTGTTTGGGATCACCGACCAGCACCAGCGTGGCGTGCCCGTGGAAGGACCTGCGCAGAATGTCCCATTGCAGCGGGTCGGTGTCCTGGAACTCGTCGACCAGGGCGACACGGTAGCGCGCGCGGATGCGCAGGCACGCGCGCGGGCCGTGCTCCGGATCGGCGAGCACCTCGTGCAGCAGCACCAGCAGGTCGTCGAAGTCGCGCAGCCCGGCCAGCCTTTTGCGCCGCTCGGTCTCCGCGCGGACCGCGGACGCGAACGCCACCCGCTCGCCGGTCTCGCCGTCGGGCACCAGTGCCGCGTGCCGGTCTCGCACCGCGGCGAGCGCGAGCGTACGCGCCTCTTTCATCGACATCGGCGGCTCGGCGCGGGCATAGCGGTGCAGGTACAGGTCGTCGACCACGGTGCCGACCAGGTCGTCGACGGTCTCCACCAGCCGGGTGCCGGGGTCGTGTTCACCCGCGAGCCCGAGTTCGTCCAGCATGCGCTGACAGAAGCTGTGCGTGGTGGCGATGGTGCCCGCGTCGAAATCCGACAGCGCCGTCAGCAGCCGCCGCTGCCGCAGCCGGATTTCGCTCTCGTCCACCCGCGCGAGATACCGCACCAGTTCGTCGGCGTGCGCCCGTGCCGCGTCCGGATCGGACAATCCGGCGGCGACGGCGACGAATCGGTCGCGGGTACGTTCCCGCAGTTCCTGGGTGGCCGCGCGGCTGAACGTCACCAGCAGCAGCTCGGAGACATCGATACCGGCCTCGGCGACGTAGCGCACGGCCAGGCCCACGATGGCGTGCGTCTTTCCGGTTCCCGCGCTGGCTTCGAGCACGGTCGTGCCGGTGGGCAACGGCCCGTACGGCTCGAAAGCGGCGGCGTCGAAAGCGTTCGCGGCGAGGGAGGTTTCCTGTACGGTCATGCGCGCCTCCCTCGTGCGCGGCCGGAGGTCACGCGATCCACGGACGTCGCGAGCGGGCGGGTGACCGGCCACGCCGCGCGGACCTGCTCCCGATGCGACCGTCCGAGCAGCCATTCTGCCGCGCGCCCGGTCGCCGACCGGCCACCGACACGCGCCCCGGCGATGTCTCCCGGGTCTGCCGAGTCTTCCGGCATGCCACGCCGGATCGCGCCGGAGCCCCCGCGGCCGGCCGCCGGGTGACCGCTCACGGCTGCCCCTGGCTTTCCGCGGCCAGCAGCGGAGCCCACATCCGCCGGGCCAGCGCGCCGAAGCGGGTGCTCTCGCCGGGCTCGCCCGCCGGAGCGGGCGCGGCCATGAGGTGCTCGAGCCGGGGCGCGGGACCCCAGACGTAGCGCAGGTGACGGTCGGTGTGATCGCCGAACGCGCCAGGACCGTTGGGCCCGCCGTTGAATTCGCGCTCGGCCGCGGCGATCGCGTCGTCGGCGCCCGCGCCGCGGATACGGCGCTCGGCGTAGATCGCGCTGGCGGTGGGCGCGACCGGCAGCGGTTCGGTCAGGCCCGCGTCGCGCAGGGCGACGAGTTCGCGCAGTATCTCCCCCGCCCTCGGCACGTCGGGCGCGGTGAGTTCGCAACGCCAGGTGGGACGTCCGAATTGGCCGCGCCCGGTACTCACCGCGCGCCAGGACCGGTCCTCGGTGACGGTCAGCGCCAGCAGCGAAACCCAGGCTCCCATGCGGTGTTTCGGAGCCAGCCGGGAAAAGGTGGTGCGAACCAGGGTTTCGCCGTGGACCTCCGGCACGGTGCCGGTGAGGCGACGTCCGTTCCCCAGATCGACCGCGATGTCCACCGCGCGGACCGGGCCCGCGTAATCCGCCTGGGCGGCGCGCACCAACCGGTCCACGGTGTGCTCGACCTCGTCGAGCACGGCGGCGCCGAAACCGAACGGCGGCAACGTGCCCCGCCGCCACTCCGCGGCCCGCAGCGCTGCCGGGTCCGCGCCGTTCAAGCGGGCGGTGAGCATGCGTTCGCCCAGCTCCCACTTGGCCAGGCCGTCGAGTTCGATGGGCAGCCGGTCGGCGATGTCCTCGTCGTGCTCGGGCACGCGCAGGCCCAGCCGCTGCCACAGGAACGCGCGCACCGGATGCTCCACGAAGGCGATCAGGTCGGCCAGCGCGACATCCGCCGGTTCCGCGGCGGGCAGCGGCGCGGCCAGGAAACCGGGGCGCGGGCGCGCCTGCCCGTCGGCGGCGCGGGCGCCTGCCAGGGCCACCGTGTCGAAACTGAACGGCCGCTCGGCGTGGAAATTGCGGCGGTCGAAGGACTGCAGCGGATGCCGCGTCACCACCGCGCGCATCGCCGCGGCGCCGACGTGCGCCCGCAGCGCGTCCAGCAACTCGGCGACCGGGACGGCGGGCGGCCGGTGCGCCCCGCTCACCGGATCGGCGCCGGTGTGCAGCACCAGCAGCGCGTCGCGGGCCGCGAGGATCGCGTCCAGCAGCAGTTGCCGGTCCTCGCTGCGCGGATCACGTTCGCCCAGCAGGGGTTCGCGCGCCAGCACGTCGTCGCCGTCCGCGGCGCTCGCGCGCGGGAACACGTCGTCGTCCAGCCCGAGCAGCACCACGACCCGGTGCGGCACCGACCGCATCGGCACCATCGTGCAGACGGTCAGCTCACCGGTGCGGAAGTTGGCCCTGGTCGGGCGCGCCGCCAGCCGCGAGCGCAACAGCACGCCCACATCGGCCAGCCGCAACGGCACCTCTTCCGCGTGACCGGTGGCGGCGGCGAGTTCCTGTCTGGCCTCGGTGCGCACCCAGGCCTGCGCGTCCGGTACGTCGGTGAGCAGATCCAGCGCGCGACCGAGCGCCACCGCCCATTCCCGCGCGGGCCGGGGTCCGCGCAGGTCGCGCAGGCAGACCGCGAGCCGGTCGACGAACTCCGCGAAGCGCCCGGCCAGGTCGACGTCGTTGCTGTCCACGTCGTCCAAGGGCAGCGCGAGGTCCAGCCAGTCGTCGGAGGTCTCCCCCGCGGTGACGCCGAGCAGGATCCGGTCCACCGCGCTGTTGAGCGTGTTCTGCGCGAAATCGGCCAGCCCGAACGCTTGGCGCTGGCGCTGCCCGATGCCCCACCGCGCACCCGACTCGGCGGCCCACTCGCGCAGCCGCTCGATGTCGTCGTCGTCGAATCCGCAACGGCGACGGACGGTTTCGGCGGCGGCGAGATCGAGCACCTGGGTCACCGTGACCCGTCCGTCGGCCAGCTCGAGCAGTACCCCGATCACCGCGAGCAGTGGATTGGTCACCCCGCGGCCGCGGTCGGCCAGGCGCACTCGCAACCGGTGCGCCGGATGCTCCGCATCGGCCTGCGACTCGGGCGATCCCGACGCGCGCTGCCCGAACGCCGCGCGTACCAGCGGCGCGTACGCCTCCACCTCCGGGCACATGATCAGCACGTCGCGCGGCTCCAGCGTCGGGTCTTCCGCGAACAGTCCGAGCAGGCATTCCCGCAGCACCTCGACCTGCCGCGCCGGGCCGTGACACGCGTGCACCTGGACCGTGCCGTCGGCGGCGGCCTCCCCCGGCACGGGCGGCCACCGATCGTCCCGGATGCCCGCCTGCAGCGCGCGCAGCAACGACAGAGGTCTGTCACCTTCCGGCGCAACGTCTTCGGATGTACCGGCGGTGATCGGATGATAGGTGTCGGAGCCGTCGGCGGCGGGTGCCGCGAGCCGCTGCTGCAGTTCCCGGACGTCGCGGGCCAGTCCCGCCAGGAGCGGGTGCGCGACCACGGTGGCGGCGGCGTCCTCCGCGCGCGTGCGCGGCGGGGGCAGCCCGCGCAGGGCCGACCAGAGGACCGGGCTCGGATGGACCAGCCACAGGTGCACGTCACGGGCGGCGGCCAGCGCCGACAGTACGGCGAGCTGATCGCTGGGCAGTCTGGTCACGCCGAACAGCGACAGCCGCGGCGGCAGCGCGACCAGCTCCGGCCGTGCGCGCAGCCGCGCGCACGCGGCGTCGAGCCGCTCTGCCGGGCTCGGCTCCCCGATCTCGGCGCGCAACCTGCGCCACAGCGTCGGTTGCCAGAGCAGGTCCTCGGGTATGGCGGACCCGGCGCCGTCGGTGTCCGAGCCCGCCGCCCACTCGGCGATCAGCGCGGGCCGCTGCGCGGCGTAACTGTCGAACAGCGCGGCGATCTGGGCCGCGGTCGCATAGCGCCGGCCGACGCGATACGCACCGCCCTGGGTCGCGCCCGCGCCGAGGTGCCTGGCCAGCACCGCACACCACGGCTCCGACAGCGACGCATCGATCACCCGCAGCAGCGTCCACACCGCCCGCTCCTGCGCCCACGGGTCCTGCTCGGGCGACACTCCGCTCGCCGCGGCCAGCGCTTCGGCGACCAGCGCGGCGGGCGAGGGGAAGGCGACATTCGCGCACACGCCGTCGGCCGAGCCGTCCGCGCCGAGCACACCGGAGAGCGTCTGCGTCAGCCAGCGCTCCACGCCTTTCGCGGGCACCGCGACCACCTCGGCCGCGAACGGATCCTCCTGCGGACGCGCCAGCACCTCCGCCAGCGCCCGGGCCAGTACGTCGGCGCGCTCGGCACGGTGGATGTGCAGCGGCATCTGCGCCCTCTCGATCGATGGTGTCCGGCTGCGCTGGCCTCGGACTTCGTGCACGTTTATACGCGCAGCGACCGACGCGCAACTGCACCGCCCCATCCGGACGCCAGTGAAATAGACCACACGCGAACGGATTACTCCGCCGTGTCACGCCGGGACCGAAGCGGCCGTGTGCGACAGTGCTGCACCGGGGAGGTAAGAGTTTGCACCGGGGCGGAACGAGAGAGCTGCACCGAAAGGCTGGTTCGCGTTCATGGATGCGATGGTGATTCCCCTGGTCCCGAAAGGCGGATTCACGGTCCGCCGGGTCGGTGATCGCTGGGAGCTCGTCAACTCCCGCCACTACGGCCGCACCGTCGTCCTGCAATCCTGGCCGCGGGATCGGCACACCGAGGCGTTCGAGCACTGCTACCGGCTCAACGGGCGCACCGTCGAGGAACTGCGCGCCGCCTTCCGCTGACCTGCGGCGTCGACCGAAATCCGGTGCGCCGCAAGCGCCCGAAACGGGCATAGCACACCCCGCAGCCGAGCTCAAGACGTGCGTCCGGACCCGCGATGTGCGATCGTGATCCCTCGTGCGTTATCCGTCCTCCGCCACCCGAGCCGTTCCCCGCGTGGCCGCCTCCGCCTGTGTCCTCGCCGCCGCGGCGATCATCGCCCCGAGCCTGCCCGCCGCGCTACCGAGCGCGACCGCCGCGCCGCTCGCGCACACCCAGGGGTGCCTGCCCGGTTTCGACTGCGATATGAGCAGCCGCATCGCGAAGGCCGACGCCTACCTGAACAGTCGCCCCGGGGTCACCGGCTATGTCCTGCGCGACCGGGTCTCCGGCGGGGTATACGCCAACGCCAACGCCGAGAACGCGGTCTGGACCGCGTCCACGATCAAGCTCGCGATCGCCGCCGACCTGCTCAACCGGGCGCGGGTGGGCGCCATCGCGCTGTCCCCGGAGGACCGCGGCCTGCTGGAGGGCATGCTCGCGACCTCGAACGACGGCGCCGCCGACCTGCTCTGGACCAAGTACTCGGGCATCGACCGGATGGCATTCAACAACGCCTTCCGCGCCAACGGGATGAGTTCGCTGGTTCCGCAGCCCACCAACACCGCGCTGTTCCCGGACTGGTCGTTCCAGAAGTGCACCGCCGCCGACCTCGACCGGCTGATGGACCACATCCTCAACCACATGCACCCCGACGACCGCAACTACCTGGTCGACCGGATGCGCGCGGTGGACTCCAACCAGCACTGGGGCGTGTGGGGCGCCGGCGCGAGCATGCGGCCCGGCCTGAAGAACGGCTGGTCGGCCGAGCAGGGCGGCTGGGTCGTCAACTCGGTCGGCTTCGCGGGCCCGGGCGAGCGCTACACCCTGGCCATCATGAGTTCGCTGGGTGACGCGGGCGGCTACACCGAGGGCGCCGACACCGACACCAAGCTGGCGGAGATCCTGCTCGCCGGACGCTGAGGCGTCCGCGTCCCTCAGGCGCCCACGCGCCTGCGCAACGTCATCGGCGCACCGTCCCTGGGGAAAGGAATCGTGGTGAATCCCCAGGGCATCCGGTAGTTCTCGGGGATTCGCCACTCGTATTCGCGCACCAGGGCGGCGGTCACCGTCTTCACCTCGAACGTGCCGAAGTGCATCCCGATGCACTTGTGCGCGCCCGCCCCGAACGGCATCCAGGCCAGGCGGTGCGATTTGTCCTCGCGCCGCCGCTCGCCGAACCGCTCCGGATCGAAGCGCTCGGGATGGGTCCACAGTTCCGGTAGCAGGTGATTGACCTGGTAGGCGAGGTCGACGGGGGCGCCCGCCGGAATGTAGTGGCCCGCGATCTCGGTGTCGCGCACCGCGCGGCGCGACAGTCCCGGAACCGGCGGCATCAGCCGAAGACTCTCCCGGACCACCAGATCCAGATCGCGCAGCGCCTCCAAGTCCGCGATGGCCGGGGGCGCGTCGCCGAGCCGTGCGTCCAAGTCGAGCACCTCGGCACGCACCCGCTGCTGCCAGTCCGGATGTTTGCCCAGGTAGTAAGCGACGGCGGTGGCGGTCGTCGTCGTGGTGTCGTGCGCGGCCATGATCAGGAAGATCATGTGGTTCACCACGTCCGCGTCACCGAAGACGCCGCCGTCCTCGCTGCGGGCGTGACACAGGCCGGAGAAGAAGTCCGCCGATTCGGCGCGGCGCTTCTCCGGAAGCATCGCGGTGAAGTAGTCCTCGAGCACCTTCCGGCCGCGCAGCCCGGCCCGCCAGTGCCCGCCCGGCACCGGGTGCCGGATGATCGCCAGCCCCGCGTGGGTGCAGTCGACGAAAGCGTCGATCAGTTGCTTGCGCCGCGGGCCGACGTCCGCGGCCATGAAACTCTCCCCCGCGATGTCGAGGGTGAGTTCTTTGATCGTCGGATACAGCCGCACCGTGCGTTCGGCGTCGCGCTCGCTCGGCACCCAGCGTGCGACGCTCGCCCGCACCACCGGCGTCAGCGCGGCCAGGTGTGCTTCCAGCCGGTCCCTGGTGAACGCCTGCTGCATGATCTTGCGGTGGAACTTGTGCTCGTCGAACTCCAGCAGCAGCAGACCGCGCCGGAAGAACGGGCCGATGAAGTAGTCCCAGCCCTGGCCGAAGTCGCGACGCCGGTGACCGAGCACTTCGTCGAGCGCTTCCGGCCCCGAGACCAGCACCCGATCGACACCGAGGGAGGTGTTCAGCGAGACCGGTCCGTACCGGCGGTAACGCTCCATCATCTCGGCCGGGCCCCAGCGCATGTAGTGCAGCGCCCGGCCCAGGTAGGGCAGTCCCGCGTCGCCGCGCACCGGAACCGTGGCGCTGCCTCGAGGCGGGGTGGCCAGCACTTGACGCCGTTCCGGCAGCAGCCCCAGCGCCCGGTCGATCAGATGGCCGTGCGGTACCTCGATCAGCGCGACGTTCTCCGAATCGGCCTGCACGCTGGGCTTCCGGCCGATCGCACGGTCACCGGCGACCATGGCAATCCTCCCTGAGCGACAGCCTCCATCGTAGGCTGTCGGCCGCGTTCGCTCAGGCGGTTCGGTCGCGGAGATCCTCGCCGCCAGGGCTCCTCGGCGGTGAGACATCGCACCGCAACACGCCAGGAACGGGGATCTCGTCGTGACGGTGCCCGGCTCGGCGGCTACGGTTTAGCGTGTCAGGAACCGACGCCGGGGCGACCCCCCAAGGTCCATCGAGGAGCAGGACGATGAGTACTCAGACTGTCGAGAACGGCCGGCACCGGGTGGTGGTGATCGGTTCGGGCTTCGGCGGCCTGTTCGGCACCAAGCACCTCAAGCGTGCCGACGTCGACGTCACGCTGATCTCCAAGACCTCGACCCACCTGTTCCAGCCGCTGCTCTACCAGGTCGCGACCGGCATCCTGTCGGTCGGCGAGATCGCGCCCGCGACCCGGCTGGTGCTGCGCAAGCAGAAGAACGCGCAGGTGCTGCTGGGTGAGGTCACCGATATCGACCTGACCGCCAAGACGGTGACCTCGCGCCTGCTCGACCAGGACACCGTCACCCCGTTCGACAGCCTCATCGTCGCGACCGGCGCGCAACAGTCCTACTTCGGCAACGACCGGTTCGCCACCTACGCGCCCGGCATGAAGACGATCGATGACGCGCTCGAGTTGCGCGGCCGCATCCTCGGCGCCTTCGAGCAGGCCGAGCTGGCGACCACTCAGGAGGACCGCGACCGGCTGCTCACCTTCGTCGTCGTCGGCGCGGGGCCGACCGGCGTCGAGCTGGCCGGTCAGATCGCGGAGTTGTCCGACCGGACCCTGGAGGGCACCTTCCACAACATCGATCCGCGCGACGCGCGAGTGGTGCTGATCGAGGGCGCGGGCGCGGTGCTCGGGCCGATGGGGCCCAAGCTCGGCGGCAAAGCCGAACGCCGGCTCGAGAAGATGGGCGTGGAGATCCAGCTCAACGCCATGGTGATCGACGTCGACGCGTTCGGCGTGACGGTGAAGGACTCCGACGGCACGGTGCGCCGCATCGAGTCGGCGTGCAAGGTCTGGTCGGCGGGCGTGCAGGCCAGCCCGCTGGGCAAGATGATCGCCGACCAGTCCGACGGCACCGAGGTCGACCGCGCGGGCCGGGTAGTGGTCGAACCGGACCTGACCGTCAAGGGCCACCCGAACGTCTTCGTCGTCGGCGACCTGATGTCGGTGCCCAACGTGCCCGGGCAGGCCCAGGGCGCCATCCAGGGCGCGACCTACGCCGCCAAGCAGATCAAGGCCGGGCTCAACGGCCAGGCGCCGCAGGAGCGCAAGCCGTTCAAGTACTTCAACAAGGGCAGTATGGCCACCATCTCGCGGTTCAGCGCCGTGTGCCAGGTGGGCAAGCTGGAGTTCGGCGGGTTCATCGCGTGGCTGGCCTGGCTCGCACTGCACCTGTACTACCTGGTGGGCTACCGGAGCCGGATCGTCACCGTCATCCAGTGGTTCGTCACCTTCCTCGGCCGCAGCCGGGGGCAGATGGCGGCCACCGAGCAGTGGGTGTTCGCCCGACTAGCCCTGGAGGCCATCAGCAACGGCGACGACGAAGACGCCGAACAACTGGCCGCCGCTCTCGGCACCGCCACCAACAGCCGGGTCGCGGTGGACAAGGCGCATACCGACGCCAAAGCGGGCTGACACGAGTGGCAAATACTCGGTTATTGCAATCCGAGGTGTTATAGCGGGCCCGACCAATCCAGGTCGCCAGCAGATCCGAATGTGGGGCGTCGACGTCTCCTTCCGGATGAAAGGCGATCTATGGGCACAGGCAAGCACCGAGCACCCACACCGCACCGACCGAAGATCGGGTCGATCGTCGCGGCGGGGACGGTTCCGCTGATTCTCGCTCTCGCGGGAACCGGTACCGCGAACGCCGAACCCGATCGGTTCGTGCCGGTGACCCGGACCGACCCCGTCCCGGGCGATCAGGGTGCCCAATGGCCGGGCGCCGAGGCGCCGAACGTGCGTCCGTACGAGGGTCTGCGGATTCCGGACGATGTTCTGAGTTCGTTGCAGTGGGCGCGTCAGTTGCCGGACCCCCCGTACCTGGCTCCGGTGGAAGGGCTGCACCTGCCCGGCCCGGTCGCCCCGGTTCCGCCGATCGCACCGCCTTCCGGCAAATTGCGCTTCGGTGACGTGCAGGTCGACGCCCCGGAGTGGCTGTATCGGGAGCAGGCGATCCAGATCAACGACACCGCCGCGATGGCCGAGGCCAATATGGCGACATTCCTCGACTCGGTCGGGATGGAGCGCACCAGGTCCGATCGCGTCGCCGGCCAGACCATGGGCGCCGCCGCGATCGGCGCTGCCGCGGGCTTCGTGTTCGCGAGCCCGTTCGCGCTGTTCGGGGCGGCTGTCGGCGGAGGGCTCGGCCTGGCCATCGGACTGCCGTTCGCGCCGATCGGCCTCGCCGCGGGCCCGATCGGGGCCGCCTACGGCGCGGCGCTGATGGCCGCCCCGCTGTCGGCCATCGGCGCGGGCATCGGCGCCGGGCTCGGTGCGGTGCACGCCCTCAGCGCTCCGCCGCGGGCGCTCAGCGCGCCGGAGCCGGCCGACCCGGGCCACGATGCCGGCGAACCGGCCCCCGAGGCAGCCGACGGCTGATCGGATGACACATCCCAGAAGCGAGCCGGAAAGGTGGGAACCCGACGACGCTGTCGGATTCCCACCTTTTCTATCTCCAGGTCCCGACCCGATTACACCTCTATGGGACCAAGTCGACATGCGGCACGTTCGGTGCATCGCTCCCGTAGCCGGTCACGGCGTGCCGCGCGCTCCGCGCCTTGATCGCGGTCCATCCCATCCCGGAACACTCAGCAGCGCCCCGGTGCGGGTGAACAAACTGCCGCCGACCGCCAGGGGCAGCCGGGTTTGCGTCAATCCCGTTGTCGCCGCGACGCACTCGTCCGGATAGACGAGTTCGCTTTCCAGCGCCCGCGAGGCGGCCAGTGCGTCGTCGGCCGGGGCGCCCGCGCCCAGTGCCAGCCGATGGCGCAGCAGGGGCATGTCGTCGACGTCGGCGATCAGGTCTCCCCGCCACTCGCCGCCGTCCTCACCCGAGCGACCGATCTGGACGCGCTCGCGCATGCGCAGCCGGGCCTCGGAGGCCAGCCGGACAGTGGTGACCGTGTGGTGCCGAGCGCCGCCCGCCACGACCATCGGTTCGGGATCGAAATCCAGCGTCGCCCCGCTACCGACCTCGAGATGCCAGCGCCCGGACGACAATGGCGTCGCCGCGCCCGGCAGGGCGAGCGTCGCCGCGACCGAGCGCACCACCAGTTCGGCCCCTGCGGCGACCTCGATCACGATATCGAGCTCGTCACCCCCCAAGGGCGTCGCCGCGGTGCCGATCAGGTGCACCGCGTTCGGACCGGTGCGACGGGCCGTCATCGCGCCCGTCGCGTGGATCTCCGGGAGCGCCGCGGCGGTCGCGACTATGCGTAACTCCGTGCGCAACAGCGGATCTCAGCGCGAGGCAGTGGAGCGGTCGGCGTTCGCGCGGTCCTGTTCGGCGACCGTGCGCAACT